>CAZXRB010000329.1:711-1518 GCA_964642845.1 uncultured Nitrospira sp. | reverse complement strand
GTGGTGCCGATCATCTTCGCCAATTGGGCTTGCGTCAGACCGGCCTTCTTCCGCAATTCGAAGATCATGCGGGCGACCGCGTCGTCGGCCCGGGCCTCTTCCAACACCTTGAGGCGCTCTGGCTGGCCCTTGAAGAACCGCCAGCGGAGGATCTCCACCGCGTCCGTCATGGACCTATTCCTTGGGGCCCTCGCCCTTGACGCCTTC
Organism: uncultured Nitrospira sp.; assembly: GCA_964642845.1. Taxonomy (GTDB): domain Bacteria; phylum Nitrospirota; class Nitrospiria; order Nitrospirales; family Nitrospiraceae; genus Nitrospira_D. The sequence continues at coordinate 1,311 of CAZXRB010000329.1, read as the reverse complement.
TCAATCCTACTCGCCGCCATGTTTGTCGAGCTCGAAGCGAAACCAGCCTCACCGATGACGGCGAGAGGCTTCCTTTCTTCCGAGTCCTTCTGCAATCAAAGTGTTGACGAGCGTGTTGAGGCTCACGCCCTCCTGCTGCGCACGCGACACCAGGCGGGCATGCAGGGATCGGGGGACGCGTTGCCGCCACTGCCCGCTGGCCGAAGTGCCCTGGCTTGGCTTGGGAATCGGGTCGCCGAACTCCTGCATCGTCATCAGTGCGGCCGCGAGCGCATCCTGACCGTTGCGGATCGCTTCTTCCGGAGTCTCGCCATCGGAGATGACGCCAGGAAAGTCCGGGAACTCGACCAAATATCCGCCTCCCTCTTCCTTGGAAAGCGGGCGCACGAGAAACGGATACCGATCCAGAGGGAGTTTCTTCTTCATTGCTTGCCCTCCACTATGTCAACCAAGGCCACGAATCGCCGGATGTAAACCGGTTTGATCGGACGACCGCTGGGAACCGTGAGCAAACCCGCCGCGGGGTGGCGGAATACAACGTGGCTCGTACCGTGCTGACGATAGTCGATGGAAAATCTGTCCGCCACCACTTTCAGATCT
>CAZXRB010000329.1:0-644 GCA_964642845.1 uncultured Nitrospira sp. | reverse complement strand
ACTGAATGGTACCACGAGCGGTACCACTAAACAAGACCACTCGTCCTGATCATGGCCGATAACAGGCTCGAACTCGTTGTTGAAGTCGACACCAACCGGGCCAACGCGTCCATCAAGAGCGTCAACGCGAGCCTTTCCAGCATGGAGGCCTCGGCGGTGAAGACTGCCCGAGGCGCGGCGCAAGGAATCGATGGCATGACCGCCGCCATGGTGAAGGGCGCCACCGCAGGGAACCTGCTCGCTGACGCGATCAAGAGTGCGCTCGCCTGGGCCAAGGAGTTCACCTTCGGCTCGGTCATGATGGCCGCCGAGAATGCCAAAGCCGAGGGCTCGCTCAAGGCGCTGGCCAACGCCCACGGCGTGGGTGCGGCTGCGGCTGCGAGGCAGGTGGCGGCGATCGAAGAGATCGGCTTTGAATACACCGAAGCCGCGCACGCCGTGCAGCGGCTGATCGTGGCCGATCTGGAACTATCGAAGGCCCAAGGCCTGGCGAAACTCGCCAAAGACGCGGCGGCGGTCCAGAACATCGCCGCCGGCGAGGCCCTCGAATCCATCGTCATGGCCATCGAGTCCGGCGCCTCGCGTGGTCTCCGCACGCTGGGGCTGTTCGTCGACTTCCAGCGGGAAGCTCAGATCGCCCAGCT
>CAZXRB010000328.1:0-1524 GCA_964642845.1 uncultured Nitrospira sp. | reverse complement strand
TCTACTTGGATGACGTCGACCGGCAGGACTTCCTGAAGACCTTGGCCGAAGCCTGCCAGAAAACCGATTGGCAGGTGCATGCCTATTGTCTGATGAGCAACCACTACCACTTGGTTCTGGAGACGCCCAATGCCAATCTGGTGGCCGGAATGGCTTGGCTGCAAAGCACCTACACCATCCGCCTCAATCATCGGCACAAGTTGGTGGGGCACGTGCTGAGCGGGCGTTACAAAGCCCAGTTAGTCGAGGGCAGCGGTAACGGTTATCTGCGAACGGCGTGTGATTACGTTCATTTGAATCCGGTGCGGGCCAACCTGCTCCAACCGGAGGACCGGCTTCTGGCTTATCCCTGGAGCAGCTTTGGCTATTACCTCTGTGCGGCCGAGCATCGGCCCAACTGGATGCGAGTGGATCGGCTTCTCGGCGAACACGGGATCGGGCAGGATACACCGGCCGGCCGGCAGCAGTTTGAGCAGAGAATGGAAGCCCGCCGGTTGGAGCGCGGAGATGAAGAGCAACTCCACGCCTTTCGGCGGGGATGGTATATTGGCAGCGAGGCTTTCCGCCAGGAGCAGTTGGCACGCATGGACGGCAAACTCGGAGTGCACCATGCGGGCCAGTTGCGGCGCGAGACGGCCGAAGCCAAAGGCGAGCGGATCATCCAGGAAGAACTGCAGCGACTGGGCTGGAGCACCAGCGAGTTAGTCAGCCGACGGAAGAACGACCCGGACAAGATGGCCATCGCCGTGCGGCTGCGTCGCGAGACGACCCTCTCGATAAAAGCCATAGCCGCCCATCTGCATCTCGGAACATCCAACACAGCCAATGTGCGTCTCCACCGGGCCATGAAGGGCGGCGCGCCGACCGAGTTCAGTCAGCAAGGATATGGCCTCTAAACCAAAACAACAGAATATATGGGTTGACCCCTTTTACGGCGATTGGTTGAAGCTGCAGGAGCGCGAGCTGGAGCACGTCGACCAGGCCGTCGAGGCCGGTCGCAAACACCAGATCCACATCAACCTCAATTTCCATCGCGCTCCCGGCTACTGCGGTTCAGCATCTCGGCGCGGAACTGAAGCCCGAACTCGCGGTCCCTGAACCCAGCGCCCTTCGGCGGTCACCCACTCGCCCGCGCTTACGGAAGCCAGTGAGCCGACCACGGCGACCAAGTCGCGGTGCCCCTTGGCCTTCACCTTCAGCACCGCCCACCCGTTTTCCTCGTTGAAAAACGTGACGCGCTCTCAGCGCAGCATTGCGCTGCGCTAGACAGCAACAAGATCGGTCACCAGCGAAGCACTTGGGTGTGGAACCTCCTGGACACGGCGTCACACCTGGGTCCATGTCCGCCCCTCACAGGTCGAGCTTGACGAGAAATCTATTCAGGACGCGCTTGGCCTTACGCCAATTGACAGATTCTGCGGGGCCGGAGAATGGGTGGCGGTTCGGGTGGTTCGGCCACATGAGCACGGGCAGCCTGGTTCCATCCTGACGTTTCGCATACCAGAGCCGAAATGCGTAACGGTC
>CAZXRB010000327.1:0-1542 GCA_964642845.1 uncultured Nitrospira sp. | reverse complement strand
TGCTCATGTTATAGCCAAGCAGGTAGAGCAGCCACACAGCCCCGATCGCGGAAAAAGGAACGGCCAGGACAATGATGAGCGTCTCAGTCACAGACTTGGTGTTGAGGTAGAGGAGCATGACGATTAGGAAGAGCGTCAGGGGCAGAATGATCGTCAACCTTTCCCGGACTCTCTCCATCGCCTCGTATTGACCACTCCACACCAACGTGTAGCCCGGCGGCAGCCTCACCTTCTCGCGGACCAGCGCTTTGGCCTCATCCACATAGCTGCCCACGTCCCGGCCGGCGACATCCACGTACACATAGCCGTTCAGCATCCCGTTTTCATCGCGCAACATCGCTGGACCGCTGGCCATCCGAATCTCGGCGAGCTGCGAGACAGGGATCTGCATCTTGCCGTCCATGGAGGGCACAAGCACTCGACCCAGCGTGTTCAGATCGCTTCGAAAATCACGCAGATACCTCACGTTGACCGGGTAACGCTCACGCCCTTCGATGGTTGTGGTGACGTTCTCGCCGCCGACTGCGCTCATCACGACGCCCTGAACATCGTCGATGGTCAGGCCGTAGCGGGCCAACTCCTCCCGTTTCCAGTCGAAGTCGAGGAAGTATCCGCCGCCGGTCCGCTCGGCGAAAACGTTTCTCGTCCCGCGAATCTGAGGCAGTATCCCCTCGATCTCCGTCCCGACCCGCTCGATCTCATTGAGGTCCGACCCATAGACCTTGATCCCAACCGGCGTTCTGACGCCGGTGGTCAACATGTCGATTCGCGCCTTGATGGGCATTGTCCAGGCATTGGAGGCACCAGGCAGCGTGAGCGCCTCATTCATTTCGGTGACGAGCTGCTCTGTCGAGATGTGATCGGGCGTGATGCGCCGGAAAACTGCCTTGAGCCATTCGGGCGCCCAGGTCCAGCTCGAGTACCAGGTGTCAACCTTGCGCCACTGGTCGTGAGGCTTCAAGACAATGACGGTCTCCATCATCGAGAATGGCGCCGGATCGGTCGAGGTTTCCGCACGGCCGGCCTTGCCAAGCACGGTCAGCACCTCGGGGAACCCCTTGATGATCCGGTTCTGTACCTGCATCAACTGCTGAGCCTCGGTAACCGAGATGCCGGGCAGTGTAGAGGGCATGTAAAGGAGCGTCCCTTCGTCCAGCGGTGGCATGAATTCGGAACCCAGCCGATTGTAGATTGGGATCGTGACCACAACCATGGCCACCGCGCCCAGAATCACGACATACTTCCAGCGCAGGGACCAGCGGCAGATGGGGTCATACAGTTTGATGAGAATCTTGCTGATCGGGTGGTTCTCTTCGGAGTGGATCTTTCCCACGAGAACCGCGTTCGTGACCCGGGCCAGCCAGCGGGGCCGGAAGTTGAAGTTGTCCATGTGGGTGAACAGCAGCCGCATCGCCGGATCGAGCGTGATCGCCAGCAGTGCGGCGATGATCATGGACAGGTTTTTCGTGTAGGCCAACGGCTTGAAGAGCCGGCCCTCCTGCGCCTCGAGCGTCAACACGGGGATGAAGGAGACTGCGATTA
>CAZXRB010000326.1:0-1542 GCA_964642845.1 uncultured Nitrospira sp. | reverse complement strand
TAATCGCAGTCTCCTTCATCCCCGTGTTGACGCTCGAGGCGCAGGAGGGCCGGCTGTTCAAGCCTCTGGCCTACACGAAGAACCTGTCCATGATCATCGCCGCCGTCCTGGCAATCACGCTCGATCCGGCGATGCGGCTGCTGTTCACACACATGGACAACTTCAACTTCCGGCCCCGCTGGCTAGCCCGCGTCACGAACGCTGTTCTCGTGGGGAAGATCCACTCCGAAGAGAACCACCCGATCAGCAAGATCCTCATCAAACTGTACGACCCCATCTGCCGCTGGTCCCTGCGCTGGAAGTATGTCGTGATTTTGGGCGCGGTGGCCATGGTTGTGGTCACGATCCCAATCTACAATCGGCTGGGCTCTGAGTTCATGCCGCCGCTGGACGAAGGGACTCTCCTTTACATGCCCTCAACACTGCCCGGCATCTCGGTCACCGAGGCTCAGCAGTTGATGCAAGTGCAGAACAGAGTCATCAAGCAATTCCCTGAGGTGCTTACGGTGCTGGGCAAGGCCGGTCGCGCGGAGACCTCGACCGATCCGGCGCCCTTTTCGATGATGGAGACGGTCATTGTCCTGAAGCCCCACGACCAGTGGCGCAAGGTTGAAACCTGGTACTCGAGCTGGACTTGGGCGCCCGAGTGGCTTAAGGCGGCTTCCCGGCACATCACGCCCGATCACATCTCGACCGAGCGACTCGTCGACGAGATGAATGAAGCATTGACGCTGCCGGGCGTCTCGAACGCGTGGACGATGCCCATCAAGGCGCGAATCGACATGTTGACCACCGGCGTCAGAACGCCGGTTGGGATCAAGATCTATGGCTCGGACCTCAAGGAGATCGAGCGAATCGGGACGGAGATCGAGGGGATAATGCCTCAGATTCGCGGGACGAGGAATGTTTTCGCCGAACGGACCGGCGGCGGTTATTTCCTCGATTTCGACTGGAAACGGGAGGAACTCGCCCGCTACGGCCTGACCATCGACGATGTCCAGGGCGTCGTCATGAGCGCAGTTGGCGGCGAGAACGTCAGCACAACCATCGAAGGGCGTGAGCGTTACCCGGTCAACGTGAGGTACCTGCGCGATTTCCGAAGCGATCTGAACACACTGAGCCGAGTGCTTGTGCCCGCCATGGACGGCAAGATGCAGATCCCTGTTTCACAGCTTGCCGACATTCGGATGGCCAGCGGTCCAGCAATGTTGCGCGATGAGAACGGAATGCTGAACGGCTACGTGTATGTGGATGTCGCCGGCCGCGACGTGGGTAGCTATGTGGATGAGGCCAAAGCGCTTGTCCGCGAGAAAGTGAAGCTGCCGCCCGGCTACGCCTTGGTGTGGAGCGGTCAATACGAGGCGATGGAGAGGGTCCGGGAGAGGTTGACGATCATTCTGCCCCTGACGCTGTTCCTGATCGTCATGCTCCTCTACCTCAACACCAAGTCTGTGACGGAGACGCTCATCATTGTCCTGGCCGTGCCCTTTTCCGCGATCGGGGCTGTGTGGCTGCTCTACCTGCTTGGCTATAACATGAGCA
>CAZXRB010000325.1:0-1550 GCA_964642845.1 uncultured Nitrospira sp. | reverse complement strand
GGGACGCCGGTGGTGTCTGCCGCCGCCGCGTTGTTGGTCCAGCAGGGCCATGAAGGCGGGCTGACGCTGTCGGAAGGCTCCACCACCATCGCCGGCGTCGGCACTGTCTACAACGCGGAGCGATCTGAAACCATCAAGGCCGCGCTCATGGCGGGTGCCGACCGTCACACCTCGAACACCAGCACGCCGGCGAGCATCACCGACTACCGCGGGGCCGGGTATCAAACGGCCAACGGGCTGGATAGTCGCTACGGGGCCGGACAGGTCAATGTCTACAACAGCTACCGCATTCTCGCCGGTGGCGAGCAAAAAAGTTTTCAGAACGACGGCGCCGACATCGGCATGCGCGGATTCGACTACGGCATGATCGGGGGCTCCAACGCCGCCTCCCGCACCGCCTCCTACTTCTTCGACGCCCATTCCAATGTGACGCTGTTCGCCTCGTTGGTCTGGAACCTGGCCGTGTCGAACGACGCCCGGTTAGCCTCCCGCCTCTACAACCTCGACCTCTCGCTCCATGACGCCGCCACCAACCGGCTGCTCGCCCGATCCGCGAGCCTTCTCGACAATACCGAGAATCTGTTCTTCGATCTCCTGCTCGGGAACCGTTACGAGCTCCGCGTGACGACCGACGAGACGGACTCCTGGGACTATGCCCTCGCCTGGCGCATGGAAGCGGCTCCCGCTCCGGTTCCCCTTCCCTCGGCGGCATGGCTGTTTGCCGCAGGGGTCTTGAGTCTCTTGAAGCTCGGGCACTGCCGACTGGCGGGGCTCAGGTGAAGACGGGCCGGGTGCAGATCCGGCCCGCTCCTCCGTCCTACAGGTTGGCTCCGGTCTTTCGCCTGGCCCTCAGGCGGCCGCGAGCGGCGATCTTCGTCCGGCGTCTTTTCGCCGCCAGACTCCCATCACGATGGCGAAGCCCGTGGCGAAGAGCACCGCCGACGTGATGAGCGGCACGGGCGCCGTGGACGTGGCGGCGAGAGCCGTGCCTTGCAGGAAGAACGTCGCGAGACCGCCCCTCCGATTGCCGAAGAGGTGATCCCACGACAAGCAGAACTCCAGCGTCTCGGGATCGAACGATCCCGTCGCCACGCCCCCGATGTTCCAGGCACGCAGCCGGTCTCCCTTGGAAACACCGAAAAAGAGCGAGGACAGATCGACGGTGATGGTATGGCCGTTCACGATCGCCGACGGCGGAGCGGCGCCTTGCACCCCGCTCGTGAACAGGGAGAATGTCCGCCGGCCGCTCACGATCGGCTCCACGATGTCCGGCCCCGGCTGATACTCGTTCATCACCAGCAGACCCGGCCTTTCGAACAGGCGGTCGAGCTTACGGGAAAATCTTCCTCCGAAACCCACGGAACCGCCGGTGAGCTCCAGTTGCGTCACCTGCACGTCCGACGGCGTGATGAGCGCCGCATCGGCTGGCGACAACCAGAGGACGCCTCCGAGAACGGGCATGGCAAGAAACGTGACGGCTGCTGAGCGCATAACAACCTCCCATGAATAGGGTCTCTGTCAACAGGCAACACGAGACCCCGTTGAAAAAT
>CAZXRB010000324.1:0-1556 GCA_964642845.1 uncultured Nitrospira sp. | reverse complement strand
CAGTACGGCGCAATCATCAACGGTGTGTCCGCGCTCGGCCGCTGGTTCTTCCGCAGAGCACGGACCGACAACTCGGCCCCCGCAACTTTCCAGACCAATGGAGGCTGGGAAAACATCTCTCCGCTTAGGTCGATTGGGGCCTCACTGTTGGGCCGGAAGTACATCCGCCTTACCGAGCGCGGAGTCCACCACACCGACAGGTCGCCGGTCCAGGCCAGCACAGTCGGCGGAAGCACCTCGGCCGGAGCTTCCGTTCCGAGGCCCTGAGCCAGCCTCCGGATGAACTCGGTTGTCAGATCACGCGCTTCGCCGAGGGCCACGCCGCCGTGGGGCGATGGTTTCGCTTCATGCCAGGTTACGAAGGCACGCCCGCGCCCTTCGTAGAAAAGCAGCGCACCCTTAAGACTGAGCGGCTCGCTGCCACCGATCGCAACATAGGGTTTCATGGTGCCTCCGTCATTCGTTGCCGCCGCGCCGGTTCCCGGGCATCAGCGAAATCAACTCCGAGGCCAGCATCAAGGTTCGACAGAGGGTCGCTAGGCAGTCAAACGCCGAGGCGACGTTGGCGACGCGTTTTCCATCAAATGGAATGATGAGATTGGGCTCAGGCGTCACCTCGAGCATTCCCTGCGCCTCCTCATCGAAGGCTCCCTCAATCGCGTCCCGCTCTTCGAAGACGGCCACCAACGCTGGCACGGGCTCTCCGCAGTCCATGAGGCTCTCACGCTGCTCGTCTGAGACAACAGGCGGTTCTGCGGATCGAGACGCGCGCTCCAGTTCTTGCGCTTTCCGCACAAGGGCTTTGACCTGCCGGCTCCGGCAACCTTCGAGGACGGATTCCAGCACCCGGGTTCCGAGCGGTCGCCGGCGGGCACTCTCCGGAATGGCTGCGTCCACGTTGGGAAGTTCCATCTGCTCCGCCTCCGGATCCCCTTCGTACCACTCGCGGATGCGGTCCAACCGATCGAGGGCATCCCGATAGTCGTACGCGCGAACCCAACGATTCAGCGCGCCAAGAAACAGGTGGAGGAATGTGGCGGGCAATCGGGGATGCACCTGGTCCAGTAGGCGGAGAGTGGGTCCCAGAACGACATACCCGGCCGAGTCCGGCTCGATTGTCAGGAACATTGTCGCGAGGTTCTCCTCGCAAGGCTCCGAACGATACGAGAAGCGATCCAGAGAGGTCGACAACACCACATCGACGAAGAACTGCTGACGGATCTGCTCGCGGCCGTTCGAATCGAGCCAGCGCTCCAGACCGTGATGGAGGAATGTCAGGGGATCGCCCTTCGACGACCCCCAGTCCTCGCCAGAGAGAACGCCCGCCTCCAGCAGATTCAGTGCCAACTGCGCCGCCGCCCGCTCTCCCTGGATGATTCGGTACTCTGCCGGAACAGGTGTGCTGTCGACAAACTCCAGCCTTGGAATTGTGAAACCCGCCCCGGGCGGCATCAGAGGGGATGGAGCCAACCGGGCGGAGCGGCGAGGCGTACTCGCCGCGGGTCGCTCAGTGACGCGTGGAGTGCGGTGTGCAGCAGGGAGGATGCAATTTGCCA
>CAZXRB010000323.1:0-1569 GCA_964642845.1 uncultured Nitrospira sp. | reverse complement strand
GGTCCGAGGGGCGAGCCCGCCGGCCGAAGGCTTGTCGCAGCAGCGGATCGGCGATTGCAGCAGAAGCGCTCATGAATCATGCAGGCTACGACCAATACTGCGAGGCTCTCGTATACCCGTACAAGAGATCGCGCCGCGCGAGAATGCCGACGAGCTTGCCGTTCCGCACGACCGGCACGCGCGTGAGATAGCGATCCTGAAACAGATCGGCCACCTGCACAAGCGTCTGATCCTCGGTGACGGTCACGGGGTTGATCGACATGATCTCCGTCGCCAGGATCTTGCGCAGATCGCGTCCCTCGATCATGGCTTGGAGCAGATCGTATTCCGTCACGATGCCCACCAAGGCGCCGTCTTCCTCGACCACCGGCACACTGCCGATGTTCCGATGCGTCATCAGATGGGTGATCGTCAGGGCGTCGGTGCGGGTGGTGCACCGTATCACGGCATCTTGCATCAAGTGCTCGACGGTGAGCGTCTTCGGATCGCAGGCTTTCATGAAAAATTCTGTTTGTCGCATCGCCCGTCCCTCACTTCCTGTTGCCGAGCCCCCCGAATGCCAAATAGGTGCGCAGTACATCTCGCCGCGCAATGATGCCCACCAGCCGGTTCTGTGCGTCCACCACGGGCACTCGCACGAGATCGCTCGCCCGCAAGACGTGCACGAGGGTGGCGAGCTCCGTCTCCGGGCGAACCGAGTAGGGATTGGCGGTCATGATGTCGCCGGCCGTCACGGCGCCCAGCGCATGGCCGTCGTCGATGGCCGCCAGCAGATCGTGCTCGCTCACGATGCCGGCCAGCTTGCGCCCGCCGTTCACCACCGGCACGGCGCCGAAGCCTTCGATCATCAGCGAGGCGATCACGTCGCCCTTCGTCCCGAGCCTCGCCGACTGCACCTTTTTCTCCATCACGTCCTTGACGATCATCGACCCGAAGTCCTTCTTCCGCTTGCCGGCACGGATTCGCTTGGTCGGCATGGATGCCCCCTCCTGTACCAAAGTCACGCCTGATTTCAGGCCGCGCGCCCCTCACTCCGCCGGCAACGCGGTCGCGATGCCGCGATCGTGGCTCCACCGGAGATACAAGGTCTGTTGCCGCGCTGGATCCACCTTGATCCCTTTCAGAGTCTGCGTTTGGCCACCGTATTCCGCCATCACGTTATACACACCGGCCGGCACATCGACGAACAACCAGGGGCCCTCGACCTGTTCTCGAGGAATGGACCACGCCGCGCCGCCCTTTGACGGCTGGATCGTCACCGCGACACCGGACAAAAAAGGCTTGCCGCCGGCGGTGAAGACGATCTTGAGCGGGAACGGCGGATACTCGGCCAACCGCTCCTCCAGCCCCACACCCGCGCTGAAGTACCGCAGGCCACCCGATCGATAGAGCGGCAGCCGGTCCACCATCGTGCGGCCATCGACTTGATGCCGCAGTTCGACGGCGTCACCGGAGTCCGCGATGCTGGCCACCGGTCCGGCGCAAGCCAGACCACCCGCGGCCGCCACCCCGACCATCCCTCCGATCAGCACCATCGCGAACAAGCGCGCTCGCATCATACGTCCCTCC
>CAZXRB010000322.1:0-1573 GCA_964642845.1 uncultured Nitrospira sp. | reverse complement strand
ACTTCTGAGGCTTCAGTGCAGACCGTACCGCCGCACCACGATCTCCTCGCCCTCGTAGGTGACGTCGAGGGCGGTGTTGACCAGGTCGGGCGCGGCCGCGATGTCGTCGAGGGCCGCCTCGAAGAGTTCGATCTGCTGGGCGCGCCGGACGTTCGGAACGATGAACACCACGCCGGGGTGAAGCTCCACCTGCCTGTAGCGGCCGCGGAACTCCACCGCGTTGTTGGTGACCAGAACCCAGTCTGAGGCGGCGACCTCTTCCATCAGGCTCCAGTCCTTCCAGGTGTGGAAGCCGCGATGGGCGACGTGAGCGCACTCGAATCCCCGCGCGTGGGCGGCCGGCGGCAGGGCCACCGAGAGGTTCTCGTCGATCAGCAGCCGCGGGAGACTCAAGCCGCCGCGCGCTTGACGCGCCGCGTCGAGGTCGGCTCAGCGCCGCGCCAGGCCGGCGCCTTGGGACGCCCCCGCTTGGGATGGGCGCGGGCATAGACCGGCGCCGCCGCCAGCATGGCGTCGGTGAGGTTCGGGTAGTCCTCCCGCAGCTCCGCCACGGAGGCGCCGGCCTTCAGCAGATCAGCGATGGTGTGCACCAGGATGCGCGTGCCGCGGAACGTCGCGGCGCCCCCCTGAACATCGGGGTCCTCGACGATCAGCGTCATGGCTTTCCGGTACGCGGCCAGGTCTTCGGCGACAGCCCTCGTCGCAGCCGAGGCGTCGACGACGTAGCTCAGGAGCCCGTCCCTGTGTTCCAGGACCTTGGCCTTCGGGTCGTTGGCCACGTGCGAATAGAAGACCTTGCGGACCCGTACGGGAACGTCCTTGGGAAGCCCATGGTCGATGCGGACACACACCGCGGCGGGCGCCCTGAACATCACCTTGCCCCCGCGGCGCACCACCAGCCGCCCCGGCAGGCGCTCGCGGGCGACCTTGTAGACTTCCTTGATCGGAGCCCCGGAGACGATCGCCGTCTCGGCGGGGGTGAGCAGGTCTTCGGTGGCAGATGGCATAATTCGTCCCTCGCGGAGAGACTAATATAGCTGCTCAGGATCAATCGTTCAATTCGCATCGCATCGGCGAAGCCAACGGTTCGGACGGCTGAGAAGCACCAAGAACGGACGTTCGCGTGAGCGCGCAATGCAGACGTATTGGTCTCGTCGCCGTGGAGATGGAGGTAATGACGGCCGCTGTCGTCCTCGCTGCCATGCATCGCGGGATAGGCGCGGTGGCCTTGCCGCTCCACGCGAGGCGGCGAAGCGCCTCGTCGAGCGCCGGCTCGGTGGCCACATCTCGTAGATAAAGCCCTGGTGGTGACCGAAGTGGATTTCGCTCAAGAATTGAAGAACGGGCGGATGGTCGTGTTCGGCCCAAGTGTATTGCCGGGTCATCCCACCGGCTCTCAATCACCGAAATTCCGACGACATGACTCAGACTCACAAGCTTGACCGTGCCCCAGGTTGCTGCTGGCGTGGGAACCTCTCAATGGCACGCGCGCCGTACCGCGGACTAGGGTCTGGACCTATAAGCGGGATTCCGGACTTGGCCGAACAGTGCTTCAAGCTCTCAGAGGAGAGCG
>CAZXRB010000321.1:0-1573 GCA_964642845.1 uncultured Nitrospira sp. | reverse complement strand
CCATCAGGAATCACGACGAGAGACTCCGCTCCCTCGCCCCTGCACTTCGCGATCAACTCTGCATACAGGTAATTCGAAGACTTCCGATCTTCCGTCTTCGATCGAATCGACCGCAACATCTGGTCCACTGCACCCTCGATCTTGCGTCGAGAATCGAGAGAGTGGACGGCGATTCCGGTGTTGCGAACCGCCAAGCAATAGGAAGACGGCTCGTCCAGCACAAACTCCAGGACGAGTTCGCCGGGCCGCAAGCCGGACTGGAATGCCGTTAGTTCCACGGCACTCTTGCCGAGAAGCGCCATTTCCCGAATACTCTGACGATTGCGGCGCGAATCGACTCCCGACAACTCGGTCTCGGCATCCTCGAGTTGGAGGAGCAGTTGCTTGATCTTTGAGGGCGAGCGCGTCTGCCGCATTTCCCTCTGGATCGCGGCAATGCGAAGCTCCGCCGACACCGGAGGCTCCTCAGCCCGGCGCTTTCCATAGCGCAGGGAATCCGCAAGTCCTCTCCCCCGCGCACGCTCGACGATTCGAAAGGCATCGGCGTAGCTCTTGGACTGTTCGATCGCAAGTCGGAAATGGCCGGCGTAAACGCGACTCATGGCGGCGATCATCGAGGACTTAGCCATCGAACTCGGCATGTTCACGAGCATCCCCTCGATCAATGAGGTCGCCTCGGCGTATAGCCGGCCCGCTTCTTCCACCTGCCCGCTCACAGATCTGATTTCGGCTTTCTTTGCTAGATGTTGGGGCAGGCTGTAGATCTCTTCCGGTCGATACACTGCATCCACAGCCGCATCGGCGGCCTTCGCCGCTGCCGCCAAGTCCCCCTTGGCTTGGTACAAGTCGACAAGCCCCGACTGCGCCTGTGCAACCATCCGTGGCAGAGAAGCTTTGCTGGCCACCTCTACAGCCTCCCTCAGGGCGGCCTCTGCGGCGGCGTAGTCCTTCACGTTGACCCAGGAGAGCCCTGATTGAACGAGCAGTTCGGCCTGTGCGCCGAGGATCTGTTGCGCTCGGGCGAAGGTGAGGGCTTCAGCGATCAACTTTTGAGCTTCTTCGTCGCGCTTCAAGGCGCGAAGCGCCCGGACCTTGCCGATCACGGGAAGCACCTGGAACCCGGTTTCGGGGGACCGCCTCCCTGCGTCAATCGCGGAATCGAACACGCTGAGCGCCTGGTCGGCACGGTTGTTGGCCGTGAGGCCATTGCCGAGGAATGTCTTGAAGTAGATTTCTGCCGCAACGTCCTTCTGCTCGGCAGCTTTCTTGATGGCCCCCAGCAAAGCGGTCAGGGCGGTCGCGTAGTCGCCTTCGAGTCCAGCGAGGACACCCAATTGTCCCGCAGCCCTGTTGGACCAGCGAGCCTCGCCAAGTTGGTCCGCGATGACGCCGATCTGCTGCCAGTCGCGTTTTGCCTCGCTGGTGCTGAGGTTCATGTTGATGGAGGCGCGAACCGAGAGCCCACGAAGCCTCAGTGCTGGATCAGCGCTCACCTCGGGCGTGGCCAGATCCGCGTCGATCTCCCGCAAGTACGCATCGTAGGAACCGGATTCGACGTCTCTTCGGAGCCGAC
>CAZXRB010000320.1:0-1587 GCA_964642845.1 uncultured Nitrospira sp. | reverse complement strand
CCCCGGCATCGAGGTGTTGAGGCGTCAGGCCCATGTGGACAATCCGTCGGAGACGTCGTGAATCCATGAGGCGCCGGTTGCCTATGAGCCGCTGACTTCCTCATGGCGAACGATCCTGCCGAACAGCGCGAACGGCTCTTAGGGAACATCGAAGAGCGCCTTGACGAGCTTCCGCTGTTGCCGGCGGTTGTCACGCGCCTTGCGCAACTCGACCCCGATTCACCCCACTTCACTGAGGAGGTCGAAAGGCTGGCTCGCCTCGATCCGCCGCTCACCGCCCGCCTTCTCCATCTGACGCAAACTGGCATGGGGAGCGCCGAGAGCGCGATGCCCTCCATCGGCACTGCCGTCAACTACATCGGAGCGCGCCGCCTGGCTGAGACGGTGACGTCACTCTCGGTCATGCGCGTGTTCGTTCCGACGACACCTGGTCAGCGGAATCTCTGGCTCCACGCCATCGAGACGGCCGTTGCCGCGCGGCGCATCGCAGAGATGGCGTCGGTACAGCATGTGGTGCCGGAACAAGCGTACCTCGCCGGTCTGATGCACGACCTCGGGCGCTTCGTGATGTATGACAAGAGCCCGCGCGAGCTCGGACAGGTCGATGAAACCCATTGGAGCTCTCCCGCAGAGCTCGTTGCGGCCGAAATAGGAATCTGCGGCTTCGACCATGCCGTGCTCGGAAGCCTCGCATGCGAGCGGTGGGGAATTCCCGAAGCGGTCACCGCGATGGTGCGGGTCCATCACGTCTACGACCAAGAGGCCATCAAGGCGCAACCCAGCGGCCTACCGCGCTTGGTTCAGGTGCTCCAGGCGGCAGACTTCACCAGTATTCTGCTACTCACGCGGCCGAGGTGCGTTGCGGCACCTAAGGATGAGCGGGCCGGCCTGTTCCGGGACTGGTTCCGGCGTGTCGGATGGCGAGAGTTTCCCTCCGAGCCGGGATTGCTCGCTGAACAGTTGGGATGGGTCGCCGCCGAGACCTCGCGGTTGGCTGCAATCCTGGGCCTCGCGGGCGATCATTCGTCTTCGCTCTGACCTAGAGGGACGTGAGCGGAACACGCGATTGATTCGGCGGTACAATTTTTCAGAGGCCCATACGCGCCGACGCGGGCCGAGGCGGTGAAGCAGCGCGAGGCGTTCGCAAAAGCGTACCGGCGCCACTCCCCCAAGCCGTCGAGAGGATTGGGATCGGCTCGTCGCGTTCTACGACTTCCCCGAAGGGCACTGGAAGCATTTGCGGACGACCAACGTCGTCGAGTCGCCGTTTACGGCCGTGCGGCTGCGGACGGATGCTGCCACGCGGTTCAAGAAAGCCGGCAACGCGACGGCGTTGATCTGGCGCGTGCTGATGGTCGCGGAGCGCAACTTCCGCCGACTCGATGCACCCGACCAGCTCGCAGCCGGGGAGGATATTCGCGAACGGGAAACTCGTGAAGGAGACGCCGCTGAAGCCGCCGCCTGATCCTCAACTTTTACATACCGTTGACGTGAGCCCCAGATTGCAGGTGCGTGTCACTGCTTGATTCACAAAGTGGGCAGGGGCGGAATTGAACCGCCGACACGCAGATTTTCAGTCTGCTGCTC
>CAZXRB010000319.1:0-1606 GCA_964642845.1 uncultured Nitrospira sp. | reverse complement strand
GCGCGGCCGGAGAAGCCCTGGAGTTGGACGGTACGACGAGGATCGAAGAGCAGCAGTCGGTCATACATGGCAGACGTGGCAGAATAGCGAACGTATGTTGGTCACGCTCGGTCTGATTGGCCTAATCCTCATCGCTGCTTCAGTTCTCACGATCTGGCCGCATAATCGGACTCGTGACGACCGCGCCGGTGACCGCGAGATGAAATGGAACCGTGACTTCCACGACCCGAAGTTCAGGTCTGGATCACAAGGGTAAGGTCGTAGCCCGAATTTGGGGCCCCTACGGCCAGCACGTCGAAGGCCAGATCGTCCTCCTCGTTGAGCACCGGAGTCGGCCAGATCGTGGGGCGGATCCGCTCGCCTTCTGCATGATCCTTCCTGAAAACGGCCGTGATGGTCTGATTCACCGGATCGGCGGCCCACACGTACGTGTACTCTTCGTTCGGTCCGCCAGGATCGATGTGGATCGCCGTCCACTGCTCAAGACCGAGCTGGTTGGCGCCGTAACTGCTCGTCGCAACCGTCTGAAGATTGCCAGGATCTGCCGTCACATCCTGCGCCAGGGCGAGGCCATAGTCAGCGTATGGAAGTCGCCGAGTCGATGGAGCGCCGAGCCCTTGGTCGACCAGTGCGTCGTAGCTGGTGATGTATGGCTCTGGCGCGTGAGTCGGGATGCCCATCAGCTCAAGAGGATCCCAGGTTTCGCCGCCGTCACGGCTGCGCTTGACCAGGATGGAGATGTTCCCATCGCTCGTCCCCTCTTGCAGGTAGCCATAGACGCAGCGTATTGATGCGGCATCCTGCACCTTCAGCGGGATGACGACGTTTTCCTGGACGGTGAGCGGGCCTGGCACTTGAAAGGTGTAGGCGCCGCCGTTGCAGGTGCGCAGGCCCGGCATGTATGGCTCGTTATGCCGCGAGAGTGGGAAGACGGTGAAGGGGCCGTAGCCGAAGTGGTTGGCGACGCCTGCCACCGCCGCCACGATACAGGCGCTGGGCAGCCTCGCCTCGATCCGTGCCGGCAGCCCTGGCGTGCGGGAGAAGCCCTTCCGGACGCTGAAGGTGAAAGTCTTGCGGTCGAGCTTATAGAAGCGCACGCCGGCCAGGTGAGCGCAGCGCTTGGTGCCGAACAACGCTTCGGCGCCGGCGGAATCGCCGCGCGCAATATGGAACGTGCCGGTCGGCAGGATGCCGCCTGCGTCGCCCGGGCATACAATCTGCGCCACCTCGTATGACCGGCGGCCAGGATTGTTCGCGTCTGCGGCTTCATCGTTGAAGACAATGAAATCGCCCACGCGGAAGACTCGAGTTGTGTTCGGGTTGACGGTGCAGTAGAGACTGATTGGAGAAGCCGACGCATCCATGTCTGCGCCTACCAGGCCCCATAGATCGGTGGTCAGCTCGTCCACGTAGTAGAGCGACAGCGTGATCTCGTGCGCGCCGACAATGTTGGCGTTGCCAGAGGCGTCGGGCTCGACTTTCATGTCATCGAGCGCGAAAGTGCCGTAGTCACCCAGGCGAGGAATGCCGGTCAGCACTCCGGGGACGCCCGTGTCGATCAGTACCTCCTCGGCGGGCGGCTCCGGTACAACATCGGCGGGCTTCG
>CAZXRB010000318.1:0-1611 GCA_964642845.1 uncultured Nitrospira sp. | reverse complement strand
TGCCGGTCAGCACACCGGGGACGCCCGTGTCGATGAGCACTTCCTCGGCGGGCGGCTCGGGCACCACGTCGGCGGGCTTGGGTCCGGCAACCAGGTCGTACATCGAGTCCGTCGTCGTGCGGCCCTGGATGTCAATCGAGTAGTCGCGGTTGAGCCGCCAGCCGGTCACGCGGAACTCGCCCGAGCCACCGGGCATGTCCGGATGGGTCATCGAGCACACCATGCCGGGCTCGGTGTTGAGCGCAAGCACGGTCGTGCGGAAGCTGATCTGACGCGCCCGCTTCCACTCCTCTGGGGTGATGCCGCCCAACTCCTCTCGCAGGCGGACGGTGATGATGCGCGCCGCTTGGGACTTCGACGCTGTGCCTGAGAGATTCACCGTGGACTTCAGAAACAGTGGCCCAGCGCCACCACCGATCAATGTGGCGTGGTCAATGTCGTAAAGCGAGATGGAGTTGGCGACGAACTCGAAATCCTCGTCGGCAAAGTTGGCGGTCAAGTGGTTGAAGTCTGGCTTGAGCGGAGCGAGCTGAAGGCTGCGGAACAGGATGTTGCCTTCGGTGAAGACCTCGACCGCCGAGGAGTTCACACAGACGCCGAGTTTGAGCTTGCCGTTCGAGAAGGTGTAGTAGCCCAGGCAGTTCATCAAGACTTCCTGGAGCCAGTCGCGCAGCGGCTTCTCTTCCTGAAGCACGCCGCGGAACTTGAACTGGGTCTCCGTGCCCGCGCCGACCAGCTTCGAAACCTGCTCATTGCAGATCGCCGCCGCCGCGATGGCGGCATCGACATCAAACAGCGTCTCTGCGAAGTCGAGTTGTTCGGTCGACGCGCCCGCGCCCAGGCGCAGGCCTCGCGCTCGCAGGAGCATGTTGACGGCGATCCAGATCGGGTTGGTCAGCGCCGTCTGCCATGCGCGCTCCTCTGGAGCCGTCCACACCCAGCCGCCGAGGCCCTGGGCGACTACGGCTTCCATCGCGTGTTCGCTCAGGCGTGAAAGCTGCAATCCTTTGGCGTCCGAACGCCGGATCATGAGGAACGCTGTGCTGGCTGCCCGTTCCGGGCCGGCGTCCGTATCCATGCCGAATGTCGTCGGATTCGGATCTGGCCCCAGACTGGTCATCAGCCCAAGCGAGCCTGGGTAGCCGTGATGGTACTGCCCGTCGAGCTTGTGGCCGGTGCCATAGGCCCCCAACGGCCCTTCGCCCACGATTCCAACGGCGGCGTAGAAGTCACTCTCGTCGCGGCCCGAGGCGATCTTGGCATTCACGGGCATCGGCGAGTCCGTGTAGATCTCAGGCAGGACCTGATCGTAGATCGAGTCGGCCACCAGCGAGACGGAGGTGAGCGTCGAGCGGCCGAAGCCCCAGACACCGGTCGAGTTGTCCTTGATGCGCACGCCCTGCGGCTTGGCCATGATGCCGCCGTAGTAATCGTTCATGCCGTGCGCCCGGCAGCCGTTGGGCGTGTCGAAGCCCTTGTCGCAGCGCGTGGGATCGGCCTCGGGGAAGTGGACCAGATCGAGCGCGCCTTGCGCGGCGAACGGGCAGGCCTGGCCGTGGTTGAAACGCTTCCAGCAGGTGCGGGAGATCTTGCGCGTGGGATAGGGCAGGT
>CAZXRB010000317.1:0-1616 GCA_964642845.1 uncultured Nitrospira sp. | reverse complement strand
ATCAGCAAGAATCATCTTGCGGATAGGTCAGTTTCTTGTAGCAAGTCCGGCTGCCCCCGCACAACGGCCCTGGCCACCGCGCGGCGATTATAAATCACAGGCTTGAATGCCATTAAGTTAAGCTGCATCCCTGCGTTTTTTCAGGGACTTACGTAACTCGTGCCGCGGCTGCGTCATGAGCGGATACTGCTTGGGACGGCGTTTGCGGCAACGCGGCTCGATCCGGCCGGGTCGCTGCGGATTCACCATCAAGTTCGGCAAGGGTCGCGATTCCATCCTCTGCAACCAGCGCAACGCGTCCATGAAGCTGATGCGGTGCGGCTTCACCTTCTGTCTCTGGGCGGCTTTCACCGTCACCTGGCGAATCAGGTTGTACACCAATACGAAGACCAGCAACTCCTTCTGCACGGTCGAGACCTTCTTGCTCTTGAGCACGTCCAGTCCCAGCGTGATTTTCAGGTCGCGCAGGTCGACTTCCACCTGCCAACGCAGCCCGTACAGGTCCGCGATCTCGTCGGCCGGATACCGCGCGGGATCGAGCAGCGTCGTTACCAGGATGACTTCCTGCACACGGCAGCCGGGGGACTGGACGCGCACCTTGATTTCCCGCAATAGGAGCTTCCCCGGCAACGTCGCAAACGCTTCCTCGCTCATCCACGCCGGCCGTCTGTGGGGCTTGAGCCATTCGACCAACTGGTCGCCGCGACCCAGCCGCCGCACCCATCGTGACGTGGGTATACCGGCGCCCTCGATCTCGGCCGTGCATGGCCGGTGTGGGTGAAAGTCGACGATCTGTTTCTGATGTACGCGGAAGACCGCCTGCACTTCGGCCTTGGATAGCAGGGCCAAATGAGCGTACGAGCAGAAGCCGCGGTCGGCCACCACGATGTCGCCCGCCGCCAACTTCGGGTGCAACTCCGCCACGTGGGCCATGTCGTGCGTCCGCAGCGGCGCCACGACGACGTCGCCCAGGCCACCGGTGTGGGCATCGACCATCGCCAGCAGATGCGCGACGGGGAAGCCACAGCCGTCTTGCTGTCCGCCGGGCTGACCAAAGTGGAACCGCAGTTCTGCCGTGTCGGGCATCGAGAAGGTTGATCCGTCCACGAGCATGACCCGATGTCCGTGCCAGCGACCATCCTGGCCGGAGGCGGCCGCCTTGGAAACGTCATGCACGACCCGCTCGAAGAACGTAACCGGCAGTCGCTGACGCGCCTGGCAATAAGCCGAAGCGGTAAACGACTCGCCGCACAGATGCGGCAGATGGGTCATGGCGGTGTTACGATGCGTGACCTGCGTGATGAACAGGTGAAGGGTGGTGAACGGGTTCAACGGGCCTTCCCGCCACTCATGGTCCAGTTCCCGGCACACCCGATCCACTGCCGTCCGATCCAAGTGCTCTGCCAGGTCTTCCCGGACCTGCCACAAAGCGGATAGAATGGTAACCATCCTTGGGCTCCTTTCCTGATGTCGTTTGCTGACCACATCATGACAGGAGGCCTTGGCTAGCGCAAGCTTCTATAACTTCCCGTAGTAAAACAACTTACGTCTCTTACCCCGTTCGCTTAATGGCATTCGGGACAGGGCAGAATGCCATTAAGTTAAGCTGCATCCCT
>CAZXRB010000316.1:0-1619 GCA_964642845.1 uncultured Nitrospira sp. | reverse complement strand
GGCCAGTCCGGCATGTCGTCCTTCTCTCGCGCGAGTTGATGGAAACGACCCTCGGCGCGAACGGCGACGCACGGCGCACCGTGCTTTTCGATGAACAGGCAGATTTCGTGCTGCATCGCCTGTCGGTCCGGTTTGGCATGCCGGTGCTTCCGGAGTGGGGGGAGTGGTTCCGGACAGAACTTGATCGCCGCCGCTTGATCGAACCGATCTTCGGGTGGAACTGTTCGCCGGTAGTCGTGAAAGGGACGAAACTGCGAATGCTTCGAGTGCTGAGCCAGGGCCTCAAGCGCGGCTTGATTCAGGTTCCGGACGAAGGTTCGTGGGATGTCCCAGCCTGAGTCCGCACGTCGAGTTCAGACTCAAGTTCTTCGATAGATGGCAGCGTGCACTTCAAGCTTTCGGGGAGGCTCTCGGTCAGCCTGAACTCAGCGATTCCCATCGGTTTCCCGATGTCGCGAAGCGCGTATTCCACCACAATGCCTTCCTTGGACCGGCAGAGGATCAGGCCGATGCTCGGCTGATCGCTTGGATGGCGTAACAGGTCATCGACCGCGGACAAGTAGAAATTCAACTTGCTGACATACTCTGGGCGGAAGGGGCCCGATTTTACTTCCGCAACGATGAAGGATCTGAGCTTCAGATGGTAGAAGAGCAGATCGATGCGGTAATCCTCATTGCCGACCTCCAGCGGCACTTGGCTTCCGACAAAGGCAAATCCGGAACCGAGTTCCAGCAGGAACTGGCGAAGATGGTCGAGGAGACCGCGTTCGATATCGCGCTCGCGGGCGTCCTTGTCGAGCGTGAGGAAGTCGAAGTTGTAGGGGTCCTTGAGGAGCTGTTGCGCCAAGTCGGACTGCGGCTTGGGGAGCGCTGCCCCGAAGTTCGAGATGGCCTTGCCCTGGCGGCGGTACAGATCCGATTCGATCTGTAGTACGAGGACGTTGCGGCTCCACCCATGGATCGTGGTCTGCTGCGCGTACCAAAGGCGCTCTTCGCCGGACTGAATCTTCTCCAGCAGCGCGAGGTTGTGGTACCACGTGATTTGTGCAAGCGCCGCTTGCACAATTGGCTCCTCCGGCCAGGCTTCCGCGAAGGCCCTCATGTACTTGAGGTTACGGGGCGACAGCCCCTTCATCTCGGGGAACGACTGGTGCAGATCACGCGCCAGCGAATCTATCACCTTGGCTCCCCAGCCTTCCCGTTGCTGACGAACGAGAATCTCCCGGCCGATCGACCAGTACAGCAGAACGAGTTCCCTGTTGACGGCCAATCCGGCCCGGACCTGGGCGGTCCTGATCCGAGTCTTGATGTCGTCGAGGAGTCTCTGGTAGTCCGCGGTGTTCTCAAGAGATTCGTTCATGGCTGATTCCAGCGTAAGGCCAGCCGACATGTCACCAAAGCGAGGTAGCCCGTGTCCTTGGAAAACATCTCGTCATACCTCCGCACCTATGGCGCAGAGCTGGGAAACCGGGTCCTCGCACAGTTCCCACCTCTCCATGCCCCGGAAGACCCACTCGCAGATGAACTGCGGCAACTGAAACGGCGGCCGTTTCCCGCCCAGGCACTGGCGATCATGGGCATCGTCAAGCGCTGGCGCGAGGCTCGCTGCGCCGCGGCCG
>CAZXRB010000315.1:0-1642 GCA_964642845.1 uncultured Nitrospira sp. | reverse complement strand
GATTCCGATGAAAAGACGCCGACGCGCTGGCCAGAGGAGTCCCAAGCGGGACAAGGTAGGGCCAACGGTGGCAGCCGGTGGCTGAGGGTAGCACTTACGGCGCGCTCGACGTGTCTCTTCCGGAATTCACTGGCAGGACGCGGCTGTATCATCAGCGTCCACTTGGGATCGGCACGCCTATGGTCGAAAGCCTGACCGGTTACATCGTCCGCCTTGCCGACGCTCATGTTGTAACGCCCGGCGCCCTGATCTTCAAGGAGCTTGGGCGGACCGTGGCAGCCGGTGGAACTGGTCATGAAGGCAGCCGCCGATGTTACTCCACCTTCGCATACGACGCCCACACTCTAAACGGAATGACAGATCGTACCGAGGAGTGGGCCATTGCTGTCGGCGCCGCGACAGGCGTCGAAAGCGTTCGATTCTTGACGATGCTCCCATGGAAGCACGTCTTCTCTGCGCAAGGCTTTACGCGTACAAAGCGGGCATGGTGCGCCCGCTGCTATCGGCAGTGGCGGACAGAAGGCGTGGAAACCTACGAGCCGCTGTTGTGGATGCTAACGATGGTCTCGATCTGCCCGCTGCATCAACAACTCCTGATGACGAGATGCCCTCACTGCGGACGCGAGCCGCACGTTGTGTCTTGCCGGTCGCGCCCCGGACACTGCTCCCGGTGTGGGGGATGGCTTGGTGTTCAGACCGATGAGCCCGCCGATGGCGGCGACGCAGCCGATTGGAATCAGGCTCGGTCGATCGGGGAGGCGGTCGCGACGCTGCTCGCTCGGGCGCCTACACTGGAGCGGCAACCGTCTGTGGAGCTGCTGAAGATCAACCTGCGGGCGTGCCTTGACGACCTCGCCGGCGGAAACGAGAGCCTGTTCCTGCGGGCCGCCGGGCTCGGCGCGAAGACGGTTGACGCGTGGCTGAGTGGACGCATGCTACCCAAGCTCGACAGCCTGCTGATGATCTGCCTCCGGCTGGGCGTACCATTGCTCCGTTTCATCACTGAACCGATGAGCTCGGGCAACGAAGACTGGGAGCACGCGAGGGAGATAGTGGCTCGTTACCAGACAGTACGATCTCGAAGGGCTCCAGTTGTGCGAGCCGCGCTAACTGAAGCTCTGCACACTCCCGAACCGAAGTCCCTGTCGGACATCGCCTGGCAGGTCGGTTTCAAGCACGAGAAGTCGCTTCGGAAGTACGATCCGGCGGCCTTTGGAGTCCTTGTGGAGCGACATCAAGCGGTTCAAGCCTTCAAGGGGCAGCCAGATGCAACAGGCTCGATCCCCAGCAGACATGTAGAGAAGGTTCTGGAAATCGCGTTGCGGCAGGATCCACCGCCTTCGCTGCATGATGTATCACTGAGCCTGGGGTTGCCAGGAGGCTCCTGGCTCGCGGAACATTTCTCTGAGCCCTGTCGTGCGCTGCTGCAGCGATCCAGAGAGTATCGACGTAACCGACGTCTGAACGTCGAGAAGGCGTTAAAGGCTGCGTTGATTGAAGAGCCACCACCAACGATTAAGGAAGTTGCGAACCGAGTAGGTCAGCGGAACGGCCAAACACTGCGGACGTGGTTTCCGGATCTCTACGGCGCTGTGGCCGCGCGTGCCTCAAGGCGGCGAGATTGGTGGTTGGCAAAGATACG
>CAZXRB010000314.1:0-1648 GCA_964642845.1 uncultured Nitrospira sp. | reverse complement strand
ATGTCGAGGTATTCGGCCGCCTTGGTCTGGTTCCAGTGGCATTTCTGCAAGGCCCGAAGCACGAGCTCCCGCTCGACCGCTTCCATGCTGATGCCTCCTGGCGGCAGGTCGAGCTGAATGGCTTCCAGCGCCGGCCTTTCGCGGCGCAGGTAGTCGGGCAAATCGTCCACCTTAATCTCATCGTCGGGCGCGAGAACTACCAGGCGCTCGATCACGTTCTCCAGTTCCCGGACGTTGCCGGGCCACCGATGAGTGGAGAAATAGGGCAGGAGCGAGGAGTTCAGTCTTAGGCCAGGACGACCCATTCGTTCCTTGAAGCGTTGGAAAAAGATCGTCACCAACTCAGGGATGTCCTCGGTCCTCTCACGCAGCGGCGGCAGCACCAACGGGATGACAGCGAGACGGTAGTAGAGATCCTCGCGGAAGTCCCCGTCCTCCACCATCGCCTGGAGGTTCCGGTGGGTGGCGGCGATGACCCGCACATCGACCTTGATGGGGTGCGGGGCGCCGATCTTCTCAATCTCCCGCTCTTGTAGCACCCGCAAGAGCTTGACTTGCAGGTCGGGCGGCATCTCGCCGATCTCATCGAGAAACAGACTCCCTTCGTTGGCCAGCTCGATCTTGCCTTTCTTGTCCGCTACGGCACCAGTGAAGGCGCCCTTGGTGTGGCCGAACAGTTCCGACTCGAGTAGGTCCTTGGGAATCGCGCCGCAGTTGATCACGACGAACGGCCGATCCTTGCGCCGGCTATTGAAATGTATCGCCTTGGCGAGCAGTTCCTTTCCGGTGCCCGTTTCGCCGCGAATCAGAACCGTGGAATCGCTCTGCGCGGCGCGAGATGCCGCATCCAGAGTTGCCAGAAGCGCTTTCGATTTCCCGATGATGTTTTCGAACCCGTACTTGCGGTCGATCGCGCTGCGAAGGCTGCGCACCTCCAGTTGCAGGCGGTGATGATCCAACGCGCGCGCGACCACCATCTTCAGCGCTTCTGCGTTCACGGGTTTGATGAGATAGTCGTAGGCCCCTTCTTTCATCGCCTCGACCGCGGATTCGATTGTCCCGAAGGCGGTGAACACGACGACAATCGTCTCGGGGTAAGCGTCTTTGACCCTTCGAAGCAGATCCAATCCTGAAATCCCAGGCATCCGCAAGTCGGTGATCACGAGGTCTTGAGGCGCCTTCTGAAGCAACGCCAGCGCCGAGTCGCCATCCGGCGCCGTCGCCACTTCGTAGCCTGCCTGCTGAAGGCGAAGCTGCGTGACGCGGCGCAGGTTCTCCTCGTCGTCGACGATCAGGATACGCGGCTTGCCCATGGGTACACTCCGACTGTCTGCGGGAAGAAAACCGAGAAGGTCATGCCCCTGTCAGGGTTTCGCCTCGCGGTGACGTTTCCACCGTGCTGGCTAACAATCTGATGGACAACCGAGAGCCCCAGTCCAGTTCCGGTTTCCTTGGTCGTGAAAAACGGGTCAAAGATCCGGTCGAGGTGCTCGGGAGGCACTCCAACTCCCTCGTCCGAGACCTCAATCAGCACACCGTCCTGGTTGTCTTGGATGCTGAGCCTGACCGTTCCGCCCTGGGGCATGGCTTGAGCGGCGTTGATGGCAAGATTCATGATCACCTGCGCCAACTGTTCCCTGTCGCAAAC
>CAZXRB010000313.1:0-1660 GCA_964642845.1 uncultured Nitrospira sp. | reverse complement strand
GGATACGCCGAACGGATACGCGAACGACGGATAGATTTTGCGCGTGAGCATCAAGGCCCGGCCCGGCCCTGTCAAGACCACCGACCGCGGTGCGTGAGCTGTGAACTCTAGAATCGCCAGGGCCGCTGCATTATTCACACAGCGGCAGGCCGATAACCTGGAGCGCCTCGGTAGGGCGAGCGGCGAAGCGATGGCAGACGGCGGCGCGACTGTCCCGCGCTTTGCTTGGGCGTACTTCTTGGGACAATAGATGCACCACCGCGTTTCGCAATGCTGCCAGAACCTCCGGTGCATTGCCGGTCCGCACTCGACACGCGTCTTCACCCAACGTCATGTCACGCACCCAATGCAGACAATTCTCGATGCGCCAGTGGTCGCGAACTAACGCCAGCAGGCGTCTTGCGTCCGCCTCTTCAGGGCCCAGGTTGGTGATGCCGTAGACCACTTCGACCGTCGTCTTGCCATGTTCGGTCCGCTCACGCGTCACTTCAAAGCCTTGCTTCAGGCCCGGCCACTTGTGTTGCAACGTCAGGATCGATGTCACGCGCAAGGTACGGCGTTCGACACGCCCGTGGCCTTTGTCCATGCTGCTGGCTTGCTTCTCGGGTGGCAAAGGCGGCAATACCGGGGGAAAAAGCCGCCGCGGTCGAGCGGGCGGCGGCCTCGAACCCGAAGCCTGCTGCTATATCGGTCGCTAATCCGGGCTGGTTCGCCTTGACCGTAAAGACGTAGTAGCCACCTTCGTCGTCGATCTTCTCTGCCAAATCACGCTGGCAAAACGCGGCGTCGCCGACCACGACCTTGCCTTTCAACGGCAAGATGCCCAGCAGTTGCAGGGCCGCCTTGTGCTCGTTCGTTTTGGCATCCACGCGCAGTTGGCCTAACACCGCTTCCACTTGCGGTGCATAAGCGGACACCAGGTGGTGGCCAGGGATCTCGCCGTCTCGACTGCCGCGTACTGTCTTGCCGTCCAGGGAAAGGACCTCCACATCCTCGGGCAACCGCGACCGAATCCACCCCGCCAAGCAAGCTTCCAGAGCTTGTGCATCTTGTCGAGCGAGCACCCGAGAGATGGTGGTAGCGACCGGAGCCTTGGCCCGCGGAAACCCCAAGGCCAACAGCAGGCCAGGACCGTAATCCTCTCCAAGCCGGGCGATGGCTTCGAGAGATTTCCGGCCCATGAGTAATCCCAAGGTGACCAAGCTCATGATCGCGACCAAAGGATGGCGTATCCCTCGGCGACGCCTGGGATCAGGAAACTGAGCGAGAGCTTCGACCAGCGAAAGTGGGGACATGAGAGGAGCCTCCGTGCCAGAGGATACAGGCCCCACTCTTACTCATTTCACGCCAACACAGCCAAGATCAACTTTGCAACGGCCCTGCCCACTTTCTCCATCTTCACGCTTTCTGCCCAGACTTGTTTGCTTCCGCCGATTCTGCTACAAGATCGTCCAGGAACTTAGTCCGGGACGGAACCCATGCGAAATTTCCTGCGGGCGCTCCGATTCAGCTGGCCCTACCGCTGGCGCATTGCCCTCTCCATCCTCTGTGCCTTCGTCGTCGCCGTCTTCTGGAGCCTCAACTTCACGGCCATCTATCCCGTCCTCAAGATCATAGGCTCCGATCAGAATCTACAACAGTGGATCGGCACGTGCATCCA
>CAZXRB010000312.1:0-1662 GCA_964642845.1 uncultured Nitrospira sp. | reverse complement strand
CCCTACGGCACCCGCACCAACGCCGCCGACCCCAACGAACTCCGCCAACCCTGGCGCTTCAGCACCAAACAATTCGACGCCGAGACGGGGCTGCAGTACTTCGGGTACCGCTGGCGGGATGGGGAGAGGTGGATTAGCAGGGATCCGATTGGTGAATCGGATGATTCGCTGTTGTATAAGTACGTCCTGAATCGTCCTGCGGAGCTCTATGATGCGACGGGGCTATCGTCATGCTGCCCCGATCATTGCAGATGTGGTACCGTCCGCTGTGCGGTAGATTGGCAATTGAGCTTTGTGAAGCCTGGTCTGGATGAGGCTATAGATGCTACAAGCGCGGCCCTGTCTGCGGCGGGCGTAGTGCAGGGTATTGGAGCGCGCGATCCAGTTGCAACCTGTTACTCAGGCGCGTCGGCAGTAGTGGATCCCTTCGCCGAGGCCGGCAAACTGGTAGCCCGCGCGACGGAGATGGCGAGCCCGAAGTATCTCTGGGTGAGGGTGTTGTCTTCGCGATGCGAGAGCGAGCGTTGTTTGTTCGTTTTCACGCGATGCACCTATCGACGCCTGGCGAAGAGCGAGTGGAAGAAGTGCCCACTCGGCGGAGAAGTGGGGGCAGGCGTCTCTGACCACGGCGCGTTATGGGTTTCGCGAGATCCGGACTCGGCGGAACGGTCGGCTTGCTTTAATTGGGCACTCGAGACCGCGTGCCCAACGCAGTGAGCGAGGAAGGAAGGTGTCTTCAGTGGTGCGCCGCTTCTTCATGACCCTTTGTGGCGGACTCCGAGGTGCGACAAGGATTGGCCCTGCTGTCGTCAGTGTCGTGTACGTGTTGCTCTCTTCTTGCAACGATGATCGACCACCGCCCGCGGACGGGCGATGGGTCGAGAGGCGCTATCATGCGAGCGGGTCAGTATGGAAGGAGGTATCGGTCATCAAGGGAGGTGAGGGCTCGCCGCTCCTTGACGGCTGGTATCGCGAGTGGTCTGCTCAGGGTGTACTCATATCGGAGACCATGTTTCTACAGGGACGTTCAGTCGCACCGACACGACGCTGGTATGAAGACGGTCAGCTTCAGATGGAGTTAGTGCCATCCATAAACGGAGCGGTATTGGCGACATTCTGGTATGAGAACGGCGTGGTCATTGGAACTGGGACTCTGGTTCAGGAGGCGCGTGACGGGTTGTGGTTATGGTGGCACGGCAATGGCGAGATGATGCGCGAAGAGCACTATGTTCATGGCCAGCTGGATGGCATGGCCCGGTCGTGGTGGCCGAACGGCTGTTTGCGCACGGTCGAGGATTGGGCGTCGGGTGTCCCTCTCCACAGCTGGAAGTGCTTCAGCGAGACGGGAGACGTCATAGAGTGCGAATATGCCGAGCTAGCGCACTGACGCGTATTCGCCCGATGGCGTTGGTGCGTCGATTGGGACGTGTGACTCGCTCGCCGGCGGTAGACGGCAGCTGCACCGTGCAGATCTACTGATGAGAGGGCTCGTGCAACCGTGACATGTGAGCACCGCGCAGCGAGAATGAGACCTCACCGCCACGCTCCGGGCGTCGAACGCCGGCGCTGCGGTCGCTCAGCCGGGCGGCTTGCCGGCGGGCCTGACGGCGGCCGGCGGGATTGGCGGGCTGGTGGCGGTGGGGGATCTGGACGCGGCCACGC
>CAZXRB010000311.1:0-1672 GCA_964642845.1 uncultured Nitrospira sp. | reverse complement strand
GCCGGCGCTGTCGAACTCGTAGGCCGCCTTGCCGCCCACCGGCAGGCCGGGGCCGGTGACCTCGTTCAACCGGCCGGTCGCGGCGTCGTAGCCCCAGGTCGTGACGTACTCGGTCACGTCCGGCGACCCGACCTTGATCACCTCCAGCCCCGTCGGGCGGCCGAGGGCGCCGGTTCCATCGCTGAGTCAGATGATGCGGCAACCCCGGGACCACCATTCGCGCTAACCTGGCCATGCCCCGATCCTACTCGAACGGTCCGCTCACGTTAAGAAATGCGTATGGTGTCCCCGGAATTCATCGGCAGGGCGGGTTAACTAGCATTAACACAACGAAGATCAATAGGACGCACTCTTAGTATCCTAATCACATGTGTTCGCGGGCTGCGTCATGTGTCGCTGTGGCCCGGCGAGCGGCGATGATACCGGTCCCAAGTACAACAACGAGTACAATAACAGCGATTTGCATTCCTGCAATCACACGGTCACTGAACCTCGATACTGGTCTTTCGTCAATATGGTCATGTGTTAGCAGCGCACCGCAGGCCTTTCTCCATGCTTCGTAAGCAGGATATACACTCACTCCACCATCCGCCCTCGCTATAAGAAAAGCGTCGTTCGTTCTCACACCAACCATAGTCGGCGACAGGACCACGTAATGCGTAACGCCGCGAATGACTTCCTTCCTCGACCCAGCGGGAACACCATAGCCCAATGTAGGCTCAGCCGATGGTGTCGGCGCATTGTAAATGCTGAAATAGTCCGTGATGTCAATCCAATAATCCCATTGAAGAATAAGTACCTGTGCAACAACCAGGGCGGCAATGCCTGCCATAATGGCCAACATCTTCAGCATTACTGGTTATCCCCAGCTTCGCGCCGACACTTAAATGACCCACGGATCTGATCTTGATACGTGATGTGCCAGATGAAGCTGTTCAAGAAATGGACGCGTCCGATATGGCGAATGCGGATCGAGTCCCTCGGATTCAAGTCAAAGTGGAAAGAATCAAACACATGATACGTTATAGTGCAAGAAGCTTTGCAGCGCGGACAACAGTTGTGGATGTTGCATTCTGCCTCATAATCTAGGTGAAGCCCGCCGATGTTGCCAAATGCGAGAATGCCGTCACTCCCGAGGGTTCCCCGGCTGAACGGTCCGCCAGTTAAGGATACACGCTGACTATCCCATCTGTTCGGCCCAACACAGTTGTAGCAAAGCGATGCCAATTGCGATCGCAGAGCAGCACGGGCGTCCTGCTCCAGTAAGCGTGTAGCCAGCAGACTTCGAACACGCTTACCCCATCGCGAATCGGGGTTGATGTCGTATTCTTGCCCTTCCTCGGCGTGGAGCCACAAAAGCCAAGGAGAGATGATGTCGATTTCATCTCGATAAAGTCCCGGTTCTGTGTGGTTTTCCAGAGCTGGCAAAGGAGGATAGTCGCATGGTGCTGCACTCGGCTGGGCACTTGCTTGCTGTGCTGTCTGATCATCTCGCCCGTGTGGATCGAACCTGCCAACTGGGTTGTTCCGCATCGCCCGATATAGATTGTGCCCGCCGAGTTCCCCGATCGGATCCCGATTCAGCCATCGTCCCAACCGCGGGAGGAGGTAGCGGTAGCCGGAGTAGTACAGCCCGGTCTCGCTGTCGCGGTACTTGGTGCTGAACATGAAC
>CAZXRB010000310.1:0-1694 GCA_964642845.1 uncultured Nitrospira sp. | reverse complement strand
GAAGGGGCTCTGCGAAGTTGTAGAGTGGGCTGGGCGGAGAATGGGGTCACGTCAGTAGGACCAATGACCAGAATCATACGAGTTTCAGCGTCCGCGGCCGCCCTGATCGTAGCGGCCGCGCTGGTCCTGGCGCAGGGTGACTCGCAACGCATTCCCACTTGGCCCGAAGATGGTCGTATACCCCCGGGCATGGAGCGGCAGTATGTGTTTATGGCGCGTGGCGGAGACGCGCTGATCCTGATCATGCCTGGATCGACGGAACAGAAACGCGTGCCACTCAACAACCAGATTATTCCGGTGGCGCGGAGCAAGGTCGCGCGCACATCTGCCAACGAGTATCAGTACTCGTACGAGGTCTGCAACACCGAAGCAGCGAAGGATCCGATCGAGATTTTCGGAATCCCCGTTCCGCTCGGGCGCTCAAGGCTGTGCATGACCCATCGTCTGGAGACCGGCACCGCCTGGAAGGCGCCGTGCTTTGACTCCGTACCGGAGATACTGTGGCGGCGGCCCGGCACGGGCTACCAGTCGTGGCTGACGACCGATCCGGCCTCGGGAGTTGCGCCGGGGCGATGCCTGGGTGGATTTACTATCGCCTCGGACCTGCTGCCGGGGGTCAAGACCGGTATCTTCGCCGCGCTCGCCGTCCGCTTCGCACCAGAGCGCATGGAGTGGCCCGAGGAGGTTCTCGATCAAGTTGCCTCTTATGAAGAGCGTTCCTGGTTCGAGCGCTACACACCGGTGATCGCGCCGACGTTCTCGCCGGACCAGTCGGCGGCCGAGATTGCCGCACAACTGTCGAAGCAGATTCGGGAGTTCGGCGATCCGCAGGCACCGTTCGTGAAAGAGTTACTGGCGGCGCTTCGAACGGCACCCCCTCTCCGCGTGAGTGGCAAGCCCTCAGGGCCATTCGAGGTGGAGCTGCTGCAGGCCTGCACGCTTGCGCTCGGCCGTGAAGCGGGGCGGGATTGAGTCCGTGCCTTATTCCAATGTTCGTTGACCGGTGAACCTCCCTCGGATGGGGTGCGGGACATCACAGAAGTGGAATGTCACAGACGATTAACCTTCGCTCGGTTGGGTACAGTCCAGTAGCAGTTTCTGTCGTGTTGATCATTGGCGCCTCCTTGATGGCCCAAGATCAGAAGCAATCTGACTCGAAGCTCCGGGTCGTCCCACGAGTGTTGGGGACGAAGCAGCCGGATCTTACCCGATCTCCGAACGACAAGGTCCGGCTTGACGAGGCTGGCAATTTGATCGTGGAAGGGGCGAAAAGACGAGGAGGGGAGGCAATCACAATTGCAATCACACGGCGAGTTCACGTCCGGCCAGTCGTCAACTGTAGCGTTCGTAGTGGTCCCGATGGCTTTACGTACGAGTACAGGATCACGAACGCGCCTGACGCGAAACAGTGGATTCAGATGTTCTGGCTTGATGCGCTTGGACCCATAGGCTCTACCCACGCACCTGAATATTGGCGCGTTTACAATATAGAGCGTTCCAAGCCCCCATTGGAGCGTGTATTCTTCGGCCGAGACGCGCTAGATAGCGACACCAATCGAAGACTCAAGCCCGGTGCCTCTCAAGACGGGTTCGTGGTGCAGTCCCAGGCGCGTCCCGGCTTGGTTCGGTTGTTTTTCGTTGGGCACAAGCCCCTTCCTGGGGAAGCAGGCTATGTCGCGGACGAAGCGATCCTC
>CAZXRB010000309.1:0-1698 GCA_964642845.1 uncultured Nitrospira sp. | reverse complement strand
CCGGACGATCGCTCTGCTGAATCTCGAACATCGACTCCATCACTTTGTCAGTGAGACGCGGCGCCAGGCGGCCCAAGGCCGACATCACTTTGCCCGCGCCGCCGGCAAACACGTCGCGCACCGGATGCTGCGCACAATGCAGGATCGTCTCGGCGACCACCTCGGGCGCATAGGCCGGCGGCGGATACACCGGCTCGTTCGGCAAATAATTCTTCGCGTGCTCGACATAGGGCGTATCGATGGAATAGGGTTTGATCAGCGTCACGGCGATGGGCAGGCCGTCATGTTCCACTTCCATTCGCAGCGCGTCCGTGGAGGCTTTCACCGCGTGCTTGCTCGCCGAGTAGATGCCCTGGAGGGGCACCGCGCGGTCCGAGAGCGTGCTACCGATATTGATCAGTGCGCCGCCTTCTTTGCGCAGATGCTCCACCGCGATGCGCGACCCGATGACCACGCCCCAGAAATTCGTGTCGAAGAGCCGGCGCTGGTCCTCGAGCGAGATGTCGATGAGACGCCCATAGATGGAGACGCCGGCGCCGTTCACCCAGGTGTCGATCCGGCCGAATCGGCGAATCGCTTCGTCCGCCACGCGGCGGAGCGCCGCCTCATCGCCCACGTCTCCCGCGA
This sequence comes from uncultured Nitrospira sp., assembly GCA_964642845.1. Taxonomy (GTDB): domain Bacteria; phylum Nitrospirota; class Nitrospiria; order Nitrospirales; family Nitrospiraceae; genus Nitrospira_D. Next base: position 1,071 of record CAZXRB010000309.1, on the reverse strand, counting down.
CAAACGCCGCGACGCCCCCGTTGGATTCGTCGCCTTGGATTTCCTGCGCCAGCTGCCGGAGCGCCGCCTGATTCCTCGCCGTCACGACGACCCGCGCGCCGCGCCTGGCCGCCATCCGCGCCGTGACGAGCCCGATCCCGCTCGACGCGCCGGTGATGACGATGACCTGGTCCCGTATGGGTTTGAGCCGAAGCTGCATGGGTTCAGCAAGACGAGCGGGACAAGCGCGACAGGCGAGACATGTCCGTCTTTTCTGTACTATGGCGTGTCGGAGGAGAGCGGACGACTGGTAAGAGCCCGAGTTTATACCGAACTGGTCTGTCTGGTTTCTCCGGTCTATCGGGTTTGTCTGGTTGAGTGGTGGGGGACGGCAGATGACTATGGACAGCGCTATGCGGGAGACTTCCATAAGACCCACCGCGGAGATCCAAACTCCTCCGGTCATAGAGCCTGATGGCGAATCGAATACGGCCATTTTCCTGAATCCAATTCGATTCAGCGCCGCATTGTTTTAGGTTCGCCCTGCGTCAGCATACGCGTGCCTGGACAGGCCGCCCCTTGGCGGTGCAACGTCACAATCCTCGCTCCAGCCAACGCCTTTGCGTTGTTCTGCCGTGGCCCGGCACTTCGCAATTCTACTGGCCCATGCCTTGCTAAACATCCAGGTAAGGCAACATGGATGGGTCAACCGCTCAAGACGCATGATAGGAGCACATCATGGACTTCGGCGTGATCTTGATCATCAGCAACACCCTGATGGCTCTGTTTCTGTACCTCGTCGTGAAGCTGATCTGGCAGGACTGACGACTATGCGTCACGGTGAGGCGGCAGGCGGGCCCTGGGCGCTCAGAAACGACATGAACACGTGGCGCGGCGTGGCGCCGACGACCGCATATTCGGCCGCCTCGCGCGGCCGAATCGGAAGCAGGTTCTGGCTTCTGCCCATCCAGACCAGAGCCGTCGCCTCTACGCCGACGCCGCAGGAGCCGCCTCTCCATCCATCACTGGAGACGCGGCTCCTCCTATAGAAGAGATTTGTTGATCTGATGATCTGTTGATTTGTTGATTGAA
>CAZXRB010000308.1:0-1725 GCA_964642845.1 uncultured Nitrospira sp. | reverse complement strand
GTTCCATGTACTCGGCGAGTTCGCCGGTCCATCGCGCCATGGGCAGGTACAGCCACGCCGGGGTCAGCGCGAACGCGAGTTTGTCGGCCAGACAAAGCCGGCTGATCGGCAGGCCGGCTCGGCGGCACCAGCAACGGGAGTGGCGAAAGCACTCGCTCTCCCACTTCGGCCCAAAGAGATGTCCCATCATTCGGGCACCCAGCACAACGTGTTTCTCGCCTTCCTCGCCGTCCATCTGGGTGCAGGCAATGTATCCGATGTCATGAAGGCCGAATGCCGCCCAAAGCCTCGGATCCCACGGAACGCCGTAGAGCTTGGTCCAACCCCAGGCGACAAAGAACGGATGCAGCGCAAAGCAATGCGCGCCGCCAAGTAAACTCTTAATGCCTACGCGCATGGCCGCCTCCTTGGAGCCGCCTAGAGAGAGGCGGTTTGATTGCGCTCTTCCTCGGCGGCGTCTGTCTGAGACCTCACCACTGGCCGGCCGGTGGTGAGCCTTTCGTACAAGGGCCACAGCAGAATCGTGCCGGTGATAGCGCCAACGAGGGTGCCGAGTTCGTTCGCCCTCCTGGAGAGGACTGCGGTCAAGAGCAGAAACAGACAGATCTTGCGGCTCAGTTGTTGCATGAGTGACCTCTATGAAGCGGCGCTGATCGGTGCGGGCCTTTCGACCAACGCGTGAGCATGCCGGCAATTGATGCAGGTCACACCCGCCGTGACCAGGCGAACCGCCTCGACGTACCGCTCGGGTATCGGCCGGACTTCGCCAGCCCGGTTGAAGAATTCCGGCGTGAGCCCCTGCTGCCGGAGTTCAGGCGACAGTTGCCCATCGACGCCGCGATACACAACGGAGGACAGAACCGGTGGACGTTTCGATTCCTGCATCGGACCAAGACGGTGCGCGGAGATCAACAGTTGATACGTCTGATCGCAGCGCGCCATCTCGACGGAGAGGAGTTCTTCGGCCACCGTCACCGCGTGCACGCCGCTCGCCGTGATGCGGTCCAGTCGCTGAAGCCAAGGCAATCGGTCACCAGTGATGGCGAAGAAGCCGACGTACCGGCCGATGTCCTTCGAGGACCCTCCGCTTTCGACCGCACGCAGCACCCAATGGGCCGTGCGCGCCTGATGTTCCGCCGTCACCCAGGTCTGGCAGTAGATACCGGCACCCTCGAGCCGCCTCAAGAACGGCTTCGGCAAGACGAGTCGTGGCGTGCGGGCAGTCATTGGGACACCGCCTTGGGTATCGCCGTCGGGGCGGGCGCCCCGAGTGCCGCGCGGATCTGTTCCTTCGTGCATCCCGCCCAGCACAGGTACTTCCATGGCTCCTCGACAGAAATCGCCAGGTTGTCCTGAGAACGGTCGTGTCCGGCCGCGGCACAAGACGGGCATTGAGTCACCCAGTTGCGGCCCACGCGCCGCCGCACTTCGACGTAATCGAGAATCTGAAAGTGCGGCCGGTCCAAGGTTGGTGGCCCAATGCGCACCGGTTCGGACGTTGACTCCGGAGGAACCGTGGCCACCAGGTCAGTGAGTTGTGTTTCACTGACGCGCCGCAGTGACCTCAGGTACTCCATCTGAGCGTCCAAGCCGTAAGCCGCTCCGTAGAACCAATAGCGCTTCCCGGCGGCACGATGCACACCAAGCGGTCCGCGAATCGCGTTTCCGAATTGTCCGTCGGGCACACGATCCTGCTTGGGAAACAGCTCGATGCCTTCGGTGTTG
>CAZXRB010000307.1:0-1748 GCA_964642845.1 uncultured Nitrospira sp. | reverse complement strand
AGAAGCCGATGGATCCCCAGGCGATGATGGAACTGTGGAAGAAGCTCGCCACGCCCGGCGAGCCACACAAGCTGTTCGCCAGCTTGACCGGCAGCTGGACGACCACCACCAAGGAGTGGATGGAGCCGGGCAAGCCCCCCACGGAATCCACCGGCACCGCCGAAATGAAGATGTTGCTCGACGGACGCTTCCTCTATCAGGAGTTCAACGGCAACATGATGGGGCAACCCTTTTCCGGTATCGGCATCGACGCGTATGACAACATGACGAAGAAATATGTCACCGCCTGGATGGATACGATGGGAACCGGGATTTTCATCATGGAAGGGACGGCCAGCGCGGACGGCAAGACCATCACGTTGAAGGGTAGCCACCCTGAGCCGGGGGGTGGCAAGATGACCCATCGCGCCGTCTGGAAGATCGTGGACAATAACACGCAGACATTTGACATGTACGGAGCGCATGGCGGCGGCAAGGAAATGAAGATGCTCGAAATCACCTACACCAGAAAACAAGGGTGACGACCGCCGTGCCGGGGCCTCCGGCGCACCGCTCACGCGGTGCGCCGGCTGGCCGCTGTGGGAGTGCAGGAGGCGGCCGTGGTACACTCCCGGGAGCCCATGTATCACGTCGTGCTCTATCAACCGGAAATTCCCTCCAATACGGGCAACATTATCCGCCTCTGCGCCAACACGGGCGCCGCGCTGCATCTGGTGAAGCCGTTGGGGTTCCGCATGGAAGACCGGCTGTTGCGACGAGCGGGGCTGGATTATCACGACTATGCGTCCGTCGCCGTCCATGAGTCCTGGGCAGCCTGCCGGGAACAGATGGACGGGCGGCGGCTGTTCGCCGTCTCCACGAAAGGGACGGTACGGTATGACAGGCCGCGTTATCGGGAAGGTGACGTATTCGTCTTTGGTCCCGAGAGCCGCGGCCTCCCGGCCGATGTGCTGAGCCGGTTCCCCGAGGATCGCCGCGTTCGCCTGCCGATGCTCCCGGAAAGCCGCAGCCTCAATCTCTCGAATGCCGCAGCGGTCCTGCTCTACGAAGCCTGGCGCCAACTCGATTTTCCGAAGAGCCTCTAGTCGCGCGTCACTCGAGGCAGAGGATCTCAATGGCGTCCGCGTTGTCCCATGTGGCCGTCGCCATCGCGCCCGCATTTCGTCAGGCAGGTCTCACCCGGCGCACGATGGCGCTGGGGGCGCTCTGCACGATTCTGCCCGACGTCGAGGTCCTTGGATTCCACGGCGGGATCGACTATGGCGCCCTGTGGGGCCATCGGGGCCTTACGCATTCCCTGTTGTTGCGCGTCGCGGCCGGCCAGTGGTTCGACCGGCGGCCGGTCACAGATCGTTCTCGATGAGGCAGCGTCCGTAGCCTTGCTGCTCGGCATAATGGTAGGCGTAGTGCATGGCGGCGAGATTGGCGACGCGCTCTTCCGCCTCCTCGCGGCTGTCCGTGTAAATGATCGTGATCCCGTATCGCGCCGTCAGCGCGTCGATGAAATCCAACAATCCGTTCTTGTGGTAGTGCCCCAACCGTCCCCCGGCCTTGCTGTACTGGATGGTGCCCTCCACGACGAGTATCCGATGGGGAAAGGCCAAGAGCGGTTCCAACTCTCTCAGAAAACGCGGCCGGTTGTCGGCGGGATTGGAAAAGATCGTATTGAACTCATCGACGCGCCGGCGTTCGACGCGGAAGATGTCCGGCGCCTCGGCGATGGCGTAGTCGCCCGCCTGCAGCGGCTC
>CAZXRB010000306.1:0-1768 GCA_964642845.1 uncultured Nitrospira sp. | reverse complement strand
TAGATGACCGCGTTAAAGAGGATGTGGGCGATGACCGGGGGGACCGTTGAACCTGAATCGAGCCGCAACCAGCCATAGAGCAGGCCCGTGCCGAAGATGGCCACGAGCTGAGGTCCGGTGATCCCGGACTTCGACGCGTGGGCCAGGGCGAAGAGCACTGCGACGACGAATGCGGTCGCAGCACCAGAGCGGACCTTTAGACGCGCGAGAAGCGAGCCGATCACCCAGAAGAGATAACCACGAAAGATCAGCTCCTCCGCCAGCGGCCCGAGCGTGATCGCCATCCAGACGTCCGTGAACATCGGACTGGCGCTCTTGTCGTAGCCACCGAACAACCACGCGACCAGAATGCCAGCCCCACCACCAGCGGCCACCGCCTGGACCATTGAACGCCGGCTTGCGGGAACCCAATGGACGTACTCGAACCCGTGGGAGTTCAGTTTTCCCCTGACACTCCACATGAGCCAGAGCAATCCGAGCGTGAATGCGATTCCTGCAAAGTGCATCGGCGGCATCCATTCACGCGATTGTCTGAGAACTCGACAGTGTGCCCAAGTGAGTTGATCCGTTGATCCTCACGGACACACGTCATTCATGACAATTTGGTATTGTCCACTACTCCAAGTACTCGCAAAGCGGAGACGCACTCCAGCGTCAAGGAATAAGTCGGCTCCGGCCGATTCCTCACGACATACCGGCCGTGTCGCCACGACCCGAGCATCAACAGTATTCGCATCGCCTGCTTGAGTATCAACGCCATCATCCGTGGCACGCGAATTGCAAGTCATTCGACCTGTACCTACAGAGTTACTGACGATGCAGATTCGCTTCTTGGTGATGATTCTTTTCACACTCGCCGCAGTGCCCGGTTTCTCGGCAGATGCTTTTTCTGTCGGGGTGAAGACGGGGGTACCAATTACAGACATTGTTCAAACCGAAGGTGAAATCGGCGGACGGCCCTTCCATGCCAACGTGAGCCGCTTCGTCATCGGCCCCGTCTTTGATTTTCGGCTGCCGAAGGGTTTCGGTCTCGAAGTTGGTGCCATGTATAAGCGCTTCGATCAACAAGCGGGGCAAATACAGGTGACCGCGGGGCCCGGAGTTCCTCTTCAGATAGAGAGCCTACCCTACACGTCAACGGGACAGAGCTGGGAGTTTCCAATCCTCGGCCAGTATAGATTCGGACACGGGACGGTTCGCCCTTACCTGGAGAGCGGCGTGTCGCTCAATAGCTTGCGGAATGTATTTGCACCGTTCCGCCTATCCATCACTTCTCCCCAATCGGCAAGCTTCAAACCTGGAGGCGATTCAGTGTCGCGCACCGGATTTGTCGCCGGCGCTGGCGTGGAGGTCAAGCTCCGCTTTGCACGTCTGAGCCCTGGAATTCGATTCACGCGCTATGGTGCCGCACGCGGGTGGCTCCCCAGTGTGGCCTCTGTTGATTTCTTGCTTGGCATCACTTTCTGACGTTTGTGTCGCGTCGCATTGAGTAACAAACAACGCGACTCGTTAGCCGGGATCGAATGTTGTGCGGTTGCTCTATCGGATCCGGATGTGATGGCCCTTCACGAGCCGGGCGCCGGCGACCTCTGCGCCGTTGGCGAAGGCCGCCCGGATTGCACCGCCGTTGACCTGCCACCCGTCCTCGGTGAGTTGTGCCTCCAGCCGGTCCCTCAGGTCTCCTGCGGGCAACTGGTAGATCAACTCCTGCATTTCGGTCTTCGTGAAGCCGATGGATCGCTCGAAGAAGCACTCGCCGATCTTGAGC
>CAZXRB010000305.1:0-1794 GCA_964642845.1 uncultured Nitrospira sp. | reverse complement strand
CGCTGAGCTTGGTCGTTAGGCCTCTCAGTGGTTGTACCACTCGCGCGCGAGCAAAGGAGGAATGATGGCTAGGCGTTGGTATCGTTGGAGCCTGGGGACCGCTTGGTTCACACTCGGATTGACGGTCTTCGTTTCCGCTGCGTACGCCGCAGTTATCACCTCGATCACGATCACGCCTTCGGTCGTCGTCGTACGTCGGACCTCCCAGGCAGCCGTCACGACTGACAATGCTCCACCACCATCTTCCTACGCATGGTACTACGATTGCGATGAGGCGGGATGTCAAGGCCCGGCGATCCCTTACGGTATCAACAGCCCGACGGTTACGTCCGCCGAACCTTACGTCGGTATCCAAACAATCGCTTGCGAGGCAACATTCACGGTTCCTGGATTGCCTCCGAACGCTCCGACTGTCCTGACAGCCACGGCCGGTGCGGCGTTGACAGTCGTTGGGCCCGACACGGATGTCCTGACAAGCGGCCCAGGTATCTCGGCGAATCCCTGCGTGCCCCATACTGTCGAATTTCTCTTCGAGATGAGACATGGCACCGATACCATAGGGGCCTCAGCCGCGGGGACGGTGGAGGAACGTATCGAGCGGCCAGCCCAGAACTTCGATTCCGGGTGGACAGGGACCACTGCGGATTTCACTCGACAAGGTTATACGATCGTTGATAAGAAGTCTGCCCAAGTCGATAACTGCGCGGCTTACAACGCCATTCCGAACGGAACCGTCATCGACGACTTCTTTCAGACGAACAGATTTTTGGCCGTGGACTGCTGCGGGAATACCGTTGCTTATGTCTTCCCCAGGCGTCATTTCCAGCGAGTCAAGGACGGGGCCAACTCGTATACCACCATCCTGATCCCCTGAAGTGGAGGTAAGCTGTGAGAAAGAAGTCGATCCTGAAGGCAACGACGGTGATCCTCGTCACCGCGGCGTTGGGAACCGTGATGGGCCAGGGCCTGGCGGCCATGATCGCCAAGCGGACCAAGGCTCCCGCCCCCGGGACGAGCCGAAACCCGATCGTCAAGCGATTCCGTTTCGATCCACGAATGCACGTCCTCGTCGCGGCGAAGAGCCGGATGGCGTACTTGAATACGTACCGAGGGACTGAATTGGCGCCCTCCCCTGATGCCGACGCTGAAGACATCGCATTCTACGGCCAGATCGCTCGAGCGTTCGCTCGTGAGGATCCGATGCCGCCGGTGCGCTCCCTCAAATACCGATGGATCGAACAGGCGGTCCCCGGCGTCAAGCTCCTCGGATGGCGCGGCATCATCAATGAGGTGCGTCCTGATGGCGCCGGTTCCCTTACGGTGAGGATCACGATCTATCCCCAGATCGCCCATGAGGATCATACCGTATTGAGCACCAATGACCCCCTGATTGAGACGTATCGCTTCACGCCAGGTAGAGGGCTGGAGTTCCTTCAGGCACAAGAGGATCCGTCTGGGGTTTTCAAGGCAATCTTCAGCGATTGAATAGCTCGCCTCAACACCGAAATCATAATCTACAAAGGGTTCGCGAGAGACAGCGAGAGGCAATTTTGGCCTCCCTGGTTGCCATCGGTCGTCGTGCTCGACCAGGACTCAGATGCTGAAGCAGGGCACTGGTCGAGGGGGCGGCGGGAGGCACTGGTGGCTTGTCCACCCGTGCTCCGGGCCCGTTGCAGACACTGACGGGCGAGCCGCCAGTGGCACCCAATCCGAAGGAGCGCCGCCTACCTCGCGCTGCGGCGGACCCCGGCCACGGGCCGCGCGTGCTCGACTCTCCTCGCTCAGTGGTCCGTG
>CAZXRB010000304.1:0-1804 GCA_964642845.1 uncultured Nitrospira sp. | reverse complement strand
CAGGACGTGGGCCGTGGCGAGATCGAAGTTGTCGTTGGGACCGTACAAGTTCGTCGGCATGGCGGCGATGAAGTCGCAGCCGTACTGCCGTCGATAGGCCTGGCACATTTTGATGCCGGCAATCTTCGCCAAGGCGTACCATTCATTCGTCGGCTCCAACGGACCCGTGAGCAGATATTCCTCGCGGATCGGTTGCGGGCAGTCGCGGGGATAGATGCAGGACGACCCGAGCAGCAACAGTTTCTTCACCCGATGGAGATAAGCCTGATGGATGACGTTGGTCTGAATGGCCAGGTTGTCGTAGATGAACTCGGCGGGGAGGGTGCTGTTGGCCAGAATGCCGCCGACTTTCGCCGCGGCCAGGAAGACATATTGCGGTTTCGTTTCAGCGAAGAACTGCTCCACGAGACGGCCATCCCGCAGATCCAGTTCTTTGCTGGTCCGGTAAATGAGGTTGGTGTACCCGCGCGCTTCCAGCAGCCGAAGCAACGCCGAGCCCACCATGCCGCGGTGACCGGCGACGTAAATCCGCGCGTCTTGTTCCACCCCCAGACCTGTTTCGGCTTCACGTAATTCTTCGTCCCGTCCAGCCGCTCGCGTTCCGCTTCGAGATCGGCATCCACCATCATGGTGGCGAGCTCCTTGAACCGCACTCGCGGCTCCCACTTGAGCTGCCTCCTCGCCTTGCCGGCGTCGCCGATCAAGAGATCCACTTCGGTCGGCCGATAGTACTTCGGGTCGATTTTGACGTATGGCTTCCAATCCAAATTGAGGTGGCCGAAGGCGACGTCCAGAAACTCCCTGACCGTGTGCGTCTCTCCGATGGCGATCACGTAATCGTCGGGCTGGTCCTGCTGCAACATGAGCCACATTGCTTCGACGTAATCACCCGCGTAGCCCCAGTCGCGCTTCGCATCCAAATTGCCGAGATAGAGATCGTGCTGCAATCCGAGTTTGATGCGGGCAGCCGCTTTCGTGATCTTTCTCGTGACGAAGGTTTCCCCGCGCCGCGGCGATTCATGATTGAACAGAATCCCGCTGCATGCGAACAGGTTGTACGCCTCGCGATAGTTGACCGTAATCCAATGCGCATACAGCTTCGCTGCCCCGTAGGGACTGCGGGGATAGAACGGCGTGGTCTCCCGCTGCGGAATCTCCTGCACCTTGCCGAACATCTCGCTCGACGAGGCCTGGTAGAACTTGGGCCTCAATCCCGACTCCCGTATCGCCTCCAACAGGCGCACTGTGCCGAGTCCCGTGATCTCGGCCGTGTACTCCGGTATGTCGAAGCTCACGCGGACATGGCTCTGTGCGCCCAGGTTGTAGATCTCGTCCGGTTGAATCGTGCGGAGAATGTGATTCAGCGAGCTGGCGTCGTTGAGATCCCCGTAGACCAGGCGCAGCCGGACGTTCGGCGTGTGGGGGTCTTGGTAGAGTGGATCGATGCGGGCCGTATTGAAGGAGCTGGACCGGCGAATGATGCCGTAGACTTCATAGCCTTTACTCAACAACAGCTCGGCCAGGTAGGACCCATCCTGGCCCGTAATCCCTGTGATCAGCGCTTTTTTCACGACACCGGCACCCGTGAGAGAGTCATTGCGGTCATCGGCTCCTTCCCCTTATGTGTTCATTCACAGCGTTGCTCCCAGATAGCTGCCGACCGGCAGGCATCCCGGAGATGGCCGGCGAGATCGCGCACGCGATCCAGATTGACCTCACCCACCGATCATCTCCCGCAGGTATCTCCGGGCAAACGGCGCGAAGTCGCAATACTCGTCCCCTGTCCTGGCGCGGAGCTCGTCGT
>CAZXRB010000303.1:1427-1804 GCA_964642845.1 uncultured Nitrospira sp. | reverse complement strand
GCTGAATCGGCAGCAACAGGATCGTCGGCGAAGACGAGGCACCCGAGATGGCGTGCAGGGCCGTGCAGCGGCCCGTTGCCCTCCATCGCCTCCACTCCGTCCGCGATAACGTAGTGAACGGGGACAGTCGCGGCGAGTTCGACGATGGAGTTGTCGATCCCCTGCCAATGCAGGATGTTCTTGGGCCAGCCGTAGACTGCGCCTGGCACCACGCCGAACAGGTTCTTGAGACTCAGTGTCACACCGGCCCAGTGATGAGTCTTGACCTTGGGCATCGAGACGACCACGTCGGCCGCCAATAGCGATTGAGGAAGCCAGAGTTCTTTCAGGTTGGTTAGTGAAGTCTGCGTTCGGACCGCGCGCACGCTGTCGAAGTT
>CAZXRB010000303.1:0-1417 GCA_964642845.1 uncultured Nitrospira sp. | reverse complement strand
AATGAAACGAAGCCGCCCGCCAGAACGCAGTGCGTCGCGAAGCCCGCTCTCCTCCAAGACCAGTTCTGAGTCTCGGACATGACCGGGACCATCGCCGACCAGAACATTCAAGGCGCCGAGGCGGTAGAGGGCATCGGCCGTCGCGGCGATGAGCGTGGGATGGGTGTTGATGCAGGCCGATGGGGAGTACTCAACCAGGTTGGGCTTGAGAAGAACGCGCTTGCCGGCGACTTGCGGTGCGAGAAGCTTGATTCCATCCCATACAACTTGCGAGGCGCGCTCGTACGACTCACAACGGAGAATCGCGACTCTCGACACTGGACGCCTCCGGTCAGGGACTCGGCGCCGGGAGGTCTCAAGAACGGCGAAAGTGCCGGTTGCTGCGAGCGAGGCGCCGCCGAGGAGTGATCTGCGATTCATCGTGGAGTCTCCGTAAGGTCGAGTGGCGGATCTTCGAGAGCCAAGGCTGCCAAGGCGAGCGAGAGAGTGGGCTTCGCGTCCACAAGCAATTCGAGCGACTTGAGCAACTGTGCGCGAAGCGTGCTGACTACTTTGAGGTTGTTACGCAGAGCCAGCAGAGCCCACGCCAGTGAGTAGGTGGCTTCGCTGACTGCCAGCCGGCTTGAAAGATAGTCCTCGGCGCTTCGGACGATCGGGTGGACCTGCACGCCGCACGCGCGGAGGGCGATGAGGCCCATGGCCGTGAAGTCGGGATGAGCTGTCAGGCTGACGCCGAACGCCTCGGAATTCCCCGCGTTCCACCCGCCAGAGGAGCATGCACGGTCGAGGAGCATCGACATCCCGCGTTCGACTCTTGGGGAAGGGCGGTTCCAGACTCGGTGTGCGATCACCGTGAGTGCGGTCGGGGCGACCCAGCTTACGGTTCCATCGATCCATGGCCAGCCGTACTTGGAGGAATCGAACTTCACTTGCCGATCGAACCAACGGAACTTCCAGCGCCAGAGCCAGTGGCCTTCCCGCCCTGCGATCGCATGCAGCCAGTCGAATGCGGAACTGACGGCGGCACGCATATCACGACGGTCTCGCAAGTGCGCCAGAGCAATCAGCGCCATCGAAGTCGAATATGCGTTGGGCTCGCTGGTTCCAAGCGCATTGGGCCACCCGCCGCAGGGAAGCTGGCTTTCGAGGAGTTGGCTACAGCCCTGCCCCTCTGCCCGCAATGCGAGGGACCGTAATGCGAGTTCCTCGATCGAGCCGACCGCCCGTGCGCGGAGTGCGTTCAGTATCTTCCGGCGATCAAACATGGCTCACGGATCGGGCTCAGAGTCCGCTGCACAGGAGGATTTCGTCGTCGGTCGAGGCCACCCAGGCCCGCACCCCTCTTTGCGAGGCTTTTGACGGCAGCCACTGTTGGTCATTTCGCAGGGCCTTGGCAAACCGCAGCCAGCCTGAGACA
>CAZXRB010000302.1:0-1823 GCA_964642845.1 uncultured Nitrospira sp. | reverse complement strand
CGCAGTACCATGCGCAGCCGACCGAGCACGTTCATGCCAACCAGCGTGCTGCCATCGCCAACGGCCTTGGCGCCCCAGAAGTCGTCCTTTCGAGACTCCTCCACAATCGGTCGGTCACCGGTCCGGAGCAGTAGCTCGCTGAACGCGCTCCAGTTGTTGGCAAGCTTCATCCGCAGCCACCAGCGCATGATGCGGACGCGGACGTGATCCCAATCCCGACGCGAGTCCTTGCGGTAGGGCTTGCTCCGCATCTTGGCCGTCATCGGGCTGTTCTCGCCGATGATCAGGCGCTGCGCGTCGGGCAGGTGCGGAAACCGGCAGGCTTGGTACAGCGCCTCGGACGTAAGGATGCGGATGCCGTTCACACGGATGGGGTAGCCCCCGGCCATGTTCGAGAGGCCGCCAAACGGCTCGTCGGTCTTCAGGAAGACGACGCTTTCGGCGCGGCTGTAGGTGCGGACTTGATCTCGGCTGCTCATCAAAGCCCGTCCCCAGTCAAGTCCGCGAACATCCTTCGCACAGCCGTCTGCGTGTTCGTGGTTCGGGGGAACAGCGGGTACCACGGCGCGTCCACCCAGAACGCCAGCGGCGCATTGTTGGGACAGTTGCGGTAGGTCACGATGAGCGAGCCGAAGCCCAGCGTTTCCAGCGTCATGTGCCCTAGCGGGCGCTGCGTGTCGCCGAGGTTCGGGCACATCTGCCGAATGCGGACGCCGGCTTTCAGGAACTCCTGCTCCAGCAGAATCTTGGCCGCGTCGCTGGAGAACAAGCCGGCAGCGCCAGGGCTGCCGGGTGCGCGCAGCGTCGGCTGGTACTTCATACCCGCCACGTAATCCCTCACTGCTTGGTCGTCGGGGATCGCCGTGGGCCGCAGCACGTCCGCAGACGCGCTGTAGGCCCGGCGATCCTCGAGCTCGATGGCACACCACCAGGTGATGTCGATCTGCTTGCCGGCCGCCCGAATGGCCTCCTTAACCCTTCCGTTCGCGTAGTACTGCCCACCGCTGTGCAGTGCGATGCAGATCACGTGCACCGTTGCCTGCGCAGGAGCCAGGTCGCGCACCCAGCCTTCCAGATCGCGCCTCACCCGATTGCCGGTGAAGATGCCGTCATCAAGGTAGATAAAGACATCGTTGCCCTGGCCGCAATCTTCGATGCCGATGCCGAATTCCTCTCGGAGCACCTCCGAGAACAAGGCGAGCATGTCGGTCTGACTGGCACCGCCGCCCTGGATGTCCAGGAAGTTTGCGGACCGCCAGAACTCCTTGGGGTTTGGGCCCGTGAGCTTGGCCGTGAGGATTGCCCCACGGAGGAACTTCGACACCTTCTCTTTCGAGAAATAGGTGTTCTTCAGGACATGATCCACCTCGCGCAGGATCGGAAGCTGCACGCCGACATCGAACTGCTGCACCCAGCGGTCGACATGGTCGGTGATCGGCTTTGGTAGTGATCCGTCGCGGTAGTCCTGAATCGTCTGCGCGATGGCCGTCAGCAGGGTTTGGCGCTCACTCATGCCGGCACCCCTCCAATGATCTTTTGCAACAGTCCTTCGGTCTGCTGTTCCAGCGCGAGGATGTCTGCGCGAATCTCCTCCAGCGAGCGCAGCGGCGCGGGCTTGTAGAAGTAGCGGGCAAAGGAGATCTCGTAGCCGATCTTGGTGGCCTCGCGCGCAACCCAGGCGTCCGGCGCGTGGGGCAGCACCTCACGCCGGAAGAAGGCATCGATGCCGCCGGGCTCCTTCAGCGGCACCTGCTCGGTATCGCGCAAGTCGGTGTCGGGCTCGTACTCGACCAGGAACCGGTCTTTGCCCGCCACCTCGAGGT
>CAZXRB010000301.1:0-1827 GCA_964642845.1 uncultured Nitrospira sp. | reverse complement strand
CCCGTTTTTGGCGTAGAGCCGAATATTCGGGCCATACGGGGAAAAGATTTGGCTCGCCAGGTCAAACAAAGGGGATGCCGGAGCAGAGATGGGCCGTAAGTAGTTCACAGAAAAAGGGCCTGCTCAAAATCAGCAGGACGAGCCTCCCAGATCGCCGCATTCATAGGTTCCTCTCCGCGCCGATCTCGATCCGGCGAGAGCAGCCAACGCTGCGACCCGAAAATTCACCGTGATGTCGGATAAGAAATGGCTCACATGGTTCTGTCCCGGCTCAGCCTGAAATGGAGTGCGAGCGTTTTCCGTTAGTGAGTATTCCGCCCTTCGGGCGGGGATTTTCAAGGCATGGGGGTCTTTCGATCCGATGAGTTTTGGACGAGGCGCAGGGCCGTGCCCGCACGCCCCATTCTCATCGTCTCGATGAGCCCGCCAGGCTATCCCTCGGCATGGTTGCGTCCCCGCAGAGCCCGCTTCCGTTTCACCTGGCAGAGCCATTGTAACTTGAATCCTCATGCCGCCTGTTGCCGGCGCAGTTGCCGCTGTTGCCGCGCCTCCTCCAGTTTGCGGTCGCGGGCAGCGTGAATCTCTTTCTGGCGTCCGGCCAGCATGTCGGCCGGCGTCACGAATCCAATCGCGCTGTGCAGCCGCACCGTGTTGTAGTGGTCCACATAGTGCTGGATCAGCCTCCGCGCATCCTCCGGCGTCAGTGGAGTGCCGGGCCGGATGCATTCGCTTTTCAGCGATTTGTGCCAGCGCTCGATTTTGCCGTTCGATTGCGGATGGCAGGGCGCCGTGCGCACGTGCGTCATGCCGGCGATGCGAATGAACTCTTTGAAGTCCCGCGCGATGAATTGCGGCCCATTGTCGGAGATGATCCGCGGCTTGGCTTCCGGGTGCCGCTCCCGCGCTGCTTGCAGGATGATCTCGATGTCGCCCTCCGTCATCGCCGCTCTCAGATCCCAGTGCACGATGGACCGGCTGAAGCCGTCCAGCACCGAGCAGAGGTAATAGAACGTCCCCGCGATGTTGATATAGGAAACATCAATGTGCCAATGCTGGTGCGGCGCCGGCGGTTGTTCGAAGCCGGTCCCCTTCTTGGAGGGCTTGCCGTTCCACTTGCGCAGCAGCCCTGCCTGGCCCAACACCCGCCACACGCTGGCCGGACTCACCGCCACGATATCCGCGTCCAGCATCATGAACGTCAGCCTCCGATAGCCTTCCAAGGGATTCTTCAGGTGGAACCCGATGATGGCCTGCTTTTCCCAGTCCTCCAACCAAAAGTCCCGGGGAACCCAACCGTTGTGCTCGTTGGCGCGGCCGTAGCGCTCCCGCCAGGAATAGAATTTGCTGGCCGCCACCCCCAGCCACTCGATGAACCGCCCGGCGCCGATCTCGCTGGCCTCGGACCAGCGCCGGACGAAGTCCACGATCTGGTCGCGCACATCGTGCGCCACCCAGACCCCGGTCAGAGTTCCCCAAGACTTTTTTTTAGCGCGATGTGCTCCCCCATCAGCTCGGCCAGAACCTCATCCTTGCGCTGGATTTTCTTCTCCAGGTACTCGATCCGTTCCTGTTCGGCCTGATGGTTGGCGCGCGCCTTGGTCTGGAAGGCCGCGGCCCCGTTGTCGAAGAACTCCTTCTGCCAGCGGTAGAAGACGGTCGGCTGCAGCCCCAGCTCGTCACAAAGCTTGGAGACCGGCTCCTGCTCCAGCAAATGGCGCCTCAGGAGGGCGACCTTCTCTTCTGCGGTGTAGTGCTTTCGTGCTTTCTTCACGCGTTCTCTCCGTTATCTTAACGGGAGAACGCTCTCTCCATTTCCAACTGAGGCGG
>CAZXRB010000300.1:1625-1840 GCA_964642845.1 uncultured Nitrospira sp. | reverse complement strand
GCGCGCGGCCCAGTTGAAGCTGGGCGATCTGAGCTTCTTTCTGGAAGTCGACAAACAAGCCCAAGGTGCGCAAGCCCCGCGAGGCGCCTGATTCGATGGCCATCACGATGGATTCGAGGGCCTCGCCAGCGGCGATGTGCTGGACCGCGGCGGCGTCCTTGGCGAGCTTCGCCAAACCTTGTGCCTTCGACAGTTCCAGATCGGCCACGATCAGC
>CAZXRB010000300.1:0-1575 GCA_964642845.1 uncultured Nitrospira sp. | reverse complement strand
GGCGGCCTGCCTGGCGGCCGCAGCCGCTCCCACGCCGTGGGCGTTGGCTAGCGCCTTGAGCGAGGCCTCGGCTTTGGCATTCTGGGCCGCCATCAGGACCGAACCGACAGTGAACTCCTTGGCCCAGGTGAGCGCGCTCTGGATGGCGTTGGCCAGCAGGTTTCCAGCGGTGGCGCCCTTCACCATGGCTGTCGTCATGCCGTCGATACCCTGCGCCGCGCCCCGGGCGGTCTTCACCGCCGACGCTTCCATGCTCGACAGACTCGCGTTGACGCTCTTGATGGACGCATTGGCCCGGTTGGTGTCGACTTCAACGACAAGTTCGAGCCTGTTATCGGCCATGATCGGGACGATTGGTCTTGTTTGGTGGTACCGCGCGTGGTACCATTCTGTTGTGGGCAATGCCGCCAAGATCCTTCAGCGCATGCGGATCAACCCACGGGACTGGCGGATCGAGGATCTGAAAGTGGTGGCGGACAGATTTTCCATCGACTATCGGCAGCACGGCACGAGCCACGTTGTATTCCGCCACCCCGCAGCGGGGTTGCTCACGGTTCCCAGCGCTCGTCCGATCAAGCCGGTTTATATCCGGCGATTCGTGGCGTTGATTGACCTGGTGGAGGGCAAGCAATGAGAAAGAAACTCCCTCTCAGTCGGTATCCATTTCTCGTACGTCCGCTTTCCAAGCAAGAAGGAGGCGGATATTTGGTGGAGTTTCCAGACTTTCCTGGCGTCATCTCCGATGGCGAGACGCCGGAGGAAGCGATCCGCAACGGACAGGATGCGCTCGCGGCCGCACTCATGACGATGCAGGAGTTCGGCGACCCGATCCCCAAGCCGAGCCAGGGCACCTCGGCCAGCGGGCAGTGGCGGCAACGGGTACCGCGATCCCTGCATGCCCGCCTGGTGTCGCGTGCGCAACAGGAGGGCGTGAGCCTCAACACGCTCGTCACCACCCTGATTGCGGAAGGGCTCGGAAGAAAGGAAGCCTCTCGCCGGCATCGGTAAGTTAGGCTTCGCTTCATACTTGACGAACATGGCGGCGAGTAGGTCTAAGACGATGTCGAGAAACAGGTCCACAACGGACGCGGTCGAAATCCTTCAGCGGCGGTTCTTCCAGGGCCAACCAGAGCGCCTGATGGCGTTGGAGGAGGCCCGGGCCGACGACGAGGTCGCCCGCAAGATCTTCGAATTGCGGAAGCAGGCCGGTCTGACGCAGGCCCAATTGGCGAAGATGGTCGGTACCACGGCGTCGGTGATTTCCCGCCTCGAAGACGCCGACTATGAAGGCCACTCGCTCGCGATGCTGCGCCGGATTGCGGCCGCCCTAGACAAGCGGGTCGAGATTCGTTTCGTTCCGGTCCGGCGGTCTGCATGAACACGGGAAACGAACCGCAAGGAACATCAGTTCACGAAATCACGCTGCATTCGGTTGTCGCCCTCCTGGAAGAACTGCCGCCTCACGGCCTGGTCCGCGGCCAGGTCGGGACCGTTGTGGAGAGTTGGGCACCCGGAGTGTATGAAGTCGAGTTCAGTGATGATCAAGGGCGCACATACGCGATGGTTGCCCTGAAG
>CAZXRB010000299.1:0-1867 GCA_964642845.1 uncultured Nitrospira sp. | reverse complement strand
CGGCGAGTTTGGCGGAGTCGACGCGGCTCATCTGGCAGGCGGCGATGCCGACGGTCTGGCCCGGCTTGGCGTAGATGATGGCGTTGGACTTGACGTGTTTGCAGACCTTCCAGGCGAAGGCGCAGGCGGCGTATTCCTCGTCGGTCGGCTTGCGGACGGTCGGGACCGGGAGCGAACGCAGATCGGTCAGCACGCCGAGATCGCGGTCCTGGACGATCAAGCCGCCGACCAATTTCTTGAGGTCGTACCCTTCTTGCTTCACGTTCGTGAGCGGGCCCACGTCGAGCAGGCGGAGATCCTTCTTGCGCTTCAATTCGGCCAGTGCATCCTCGGCGAAGGCCGGCGCGATCACGACTTCGACGAACGTCGAGGTGATTTCTTTCGCCGCGGCCAGATCCACGGGCCGATTGAAGGCGATCACGCCGCCGAACGCGGAGACCGGATCGGTCTCGCGCGCCTTCACGTAGGCCTCGACCGGCGTAGCGCCCAGGGCCACGCCGCAGGGATTGTTGTGCTTGATGATGGCCACGGCGCATTCGTCGTACTCTTTCGCCAGCTCGAGCGCCGCGTTCGCGTCCAGGAAATTGTTGTAGGACATGGCCTTGCCGTGCAGGATCTTGCCGCGCGACACTGACGGCTCCTGGCTGTTGAACTCGCGATAGAACGCACCCTGCTGGTGAGGGTTTTCGCCATAGCGCAGCGTCTCCGCCAACTCAAATTGCAGCGACAAAATCTTGGGAAACTTCACTGCGCCGCCCTGCACGTGGCGCTCGAGATAGTTGGCGATCACGCTGTCGTAACGGGCGGTGTGCTGGAAGACTTTCAAGGCCAGTTCCCGGCGAAGCGCCGGCGTGATCGTGTTGGCCTTGAGCGCGTCGAGCACGCGCCCGTAATCGGCCGGATCGACGAGCACCAATACATCCTCATGATTCTTGGCGGCCGAGCGCAGCATCGAAGGCCCGCCGATGTCGATGTTCTCGATCGCCTCATCAAACTGGCAGTTGGGCTTGGCGATCGTCGCCTCAAACGGATAGAGGTTTACGACCACGACATCGATCGGGCCGATGTGGTGCTGCCTCATCTGCTCGACGTGGGCCGGCACCGACCGCCGGCCGAGCAGCCCGCCATGAATCTTGGGATGCAGCGTCTTCACGCGACCGTCCAGGATCTCGGGCGACCCCGTATAGGCCGCGACGTCCGTGACTGGCACGCCGGCCTCGCGCAACGCTTTCGCCGTGCCGCCGGTGGACAGAATCTCCGCGCCCAGGGCCACCAGTCCCTTGGCCAGCTCCACCACGCCCGTCTTATCTGAAACACTGATCAGCGCCCGCTTGATGCCGGCCATGGTCACTCCTTTGCCTCGCGTCAAGTGTCGATAAGTGAGTCGGTCTCGGAAGGTGTCGGAGGATAGCAAAGGGAGTTGGGGAAGTTCAAGAAGAGGGTGGATGCGTTTCGGTTTTGACAATACTGACCAGGAGTTGCTCTAGAGCAACGGAGTGCCAACCTTCCGACACCGAGTCAGAGATCCGGCGCCCGGCCAATCAATGGTCATGCCTTCACGTCTCGAATTCTTGAGTGACGATCGTTTGCCATGTTGCTGTGGCTTTCGCCTGGAGATCTGGGGACTTATCGAGGGCAGACAGGTATGCAGCCAACAGTCTCTGGAGGTCCTTGAGGAAGTGTTCGAGCCCGAAGTCAAGTTTGTTGCCATCGACGATTCGGTAATGTTCATCGGCCGGTAGTTCAGGAGAGCCCCAATGGAGAAGGTATGTGTATTCTCGGCCGGTTACCCGGTCGCGCAGTCGACGCGGCCTAGACGTATGCATCAACGTGTGACGCCACAGCTGGATGGCGACGGCGTCGGCCG
>CAZXRB010000298.1:0-1888 GCA_964642845.1 uncultured Nitrospira sp. | reverse complement strand
GAGGAGCAGGACCAGCGCGTGCCCATGAAGTAGACGTAGGCCTTGTCGGTGAGCGCCGGCGTGGGCTTGCCGACGAGCAGTTCGTCAAGAGTGGATGCGTCGCAATCGTGGAGCGAGAAGCCGAAGCTGCCGGGAGCGTAGTCTCCTGAGATTACCGCCGCATTCTGCATCAGCGGGACTTCGTAGATGTCGCCGTTACCGGTCGTGATCGTAAGCTTGTCCCACCCGACCGAGGCGTAGCGCACGCAGTCGGGCCGGACGTTGCCTTCCTCGCCGTTGACCGGCAGGATCTCCATGTCGTACTGAAGGGTCAGCCCGGAGAGGTCGGTCACGGGGAGCGGCTTCAGGCGCAGGTGATTGAAGTAGTCGTACGCCGAAAAGAGCTGGACGTTGGCGAAGTCTTCGGCGGCCTGGAAGATGCCGGAGATCTGGAAGCCGGTCTCGGTGGCGTCGTGGAGCGTGGTGGTCGCCGCGCGGCCGGAGAAGCCCTGAAGCTGAATCGTGCGGCGGGGATCGAAGAGGAAGAGCGCTTCGGAAGGCATCACAGCCTCAGATGGGCTTGAGTGTATATACGCTCATCGTATATACTGGTGTCGTGCTCGACGATCTCATCGGGTTTGACTGGGACCTGCACAACGTCGGCCATGTCGCCGCGCACGACGTCATGCCCCAAGAGATCGAGGAGGCGGTCCGAACTCGCCATGTCATTATCCCGGCCGCGCCCAAGGGTGGCGAGAAGCGCTGGAAGTTGCTCGGTCGAACGGCGGCAGGACGCTACCTGGTCGTGGTGTTCACCATCCGCCGGAAGCGATTCCGCACTGTCACGGCGTACACGATGAATCAGGCGGAAAGGAGGATCTATGCCCCGCAAATCGAAGGCTGAATTGGAGTCCATGAGTGCCGAAGCGGCGTGGTACACGACGCCGGAAGGCCGGAGGCAGACCCAGCGTGAATTCGAGCGGGCGCTGAAGCAGGGGACCCTCTTGCGCTCGCCCGGTTTACCGATCCCCGCCACGGACGCGAAGGTCCTAGCTGAGCTGGTGGAGAAAGCCAAGGCCAACGCGACCAAGGCTATTTCGATCCGACTGCCGGTCGCAGACCTAGAACGCGCGCAGCGGATCGCGGCTAAAGAAGGCATCGGATACCAAACCGTTTTGAAGCGGGCCATCCAGGCCGGGCTCAAGAAAGTCTCGTAAAATCCCTCAGGTCTGAATCACCAGCGTGAGGTCCGACCCCGGATCTGGTGAGGCGACGGCCAGAATATCGAAGGCCAGGTCGTCGCCTTCGTTGAGCACCGGAGTTGGCCAGATGGTTGGCCGGATGCGTTCGCCGGCGGCATGGTCCTTCGTGACGATGGCGTCGAAGGTCTGGTTGTCTGGATCAACGCCGATTATCCGGACGTATTCCTCGTTCGTACCGCCGGGATCGAGGAAGACGAAGCCGCCTGCTACAAGGCCGAGCCGGTTCGCGCCGTAGGAGGAAGTCTGCAATGTTTGCGGGTCAGGCGCGGCGGTGACCGCCGAGGTCAGCACCAGGCCGTAGTCGGCATAGGGAAGCCGGCGCGTGGCAGGGAGCCCCAAGCCCTCGTTGTTCACCAGGAAATCGTAGGTGGTCTTGTAGGCATCAGGCAGCGCCTGCGCGATGCCCATGTACTCGATCGGCGCCCACGTCGCGCCTCCGTCGCGGCTGATCTTCACCAGAAACGCCGACTGGCCGTCCGTCGTGCCCCGCTGGAGATAGGCGTAGACGCAGCGGATCGAGGCGGCGTCCTGGACCTTCATCGGGATGACGACGTTGTCCTGCACGGTGAGCGGGCCGGGAACCTGAAACGTGTAGGCGCCGCCGTTGCAAGTGCGCAGGCCGGGCATGTAGGGCTCGTTGTGCCGTG
>CAZXRB010000297.1:0-1896 GCA_964642845.1 uncultured Nitrospira sp. | reverse complement strand
CCTTTGTCAACGCCGATCCAAATTTCCCCATTTCGCCGCTTTGATTCCCCACGTCGAACCTTCATCGGCGAGTGCTGCCAGGCCGGTGCGGGAGGGGCTCTATTTTTCCTAACCAGTCGCTTCCTGCCATTCCGCTGTCGACGCATGGTGCGGCCATGACCTCCGGCGAAGTGGGGACGACATCCGGCGAAATGGGGAATTTTCGACTGGCCGTGACACCTTCCTGCCGGAGGCCCGCCGCCCCGGTCATCCGAGGCTCGATCAGCCCTTTCATTTTTCCGTAACCAGTTGGCTCCTCCTTTCCTCTCCACCGTCATTTCTATTTCGACCTCCGGCACCGCTGCAACACTGCCTCTTTGGCTTTCTGCATGCGCTTCGCCGCTTCGGTGTCGCTCAGTGCATTCGCCTGCCGCGCCAGCTTTCCCTCGTCGATTCCTGCCTTCAAGTATTGCTGCCAGTTCTTCAGCGAGGTCAGCTTCTCATAGGGCGTTTGATAATCGCTGTGCCGGTAGATTCGTTTGCGCCGCCCACGCGCGTCGGTCTGGATCGTAGCGAAACCACACGGCCGGTGAAAGTTCAAGTAAGGGTTCAGGTGCGCCGTGTAGAACTTCTGGAGGCTCTCCGCGTGTTCGCCGCCGATCGGCCCATAGCCGATCTGCTTCCGGACCACCGATCCGTTCTTGCCTTCCACCAGCGCGTTGTCGGTCGTTCGATAGGCTCGCGATTTGGTAAATTCCTCCACCAGCAGCTTGTTCAATAAGCGGGCCACCTGATGGTTGAGAAACTCCGAACCGTTGTCGCAATGGAAGCCCAGAATTCGGAACGGAAACTGGTGCAACATCGCTTCCAGCACCGGTAGCAGGTGCTGCTCGGAGATCGTCTCTACGCAGCCCAGGATCTCCCATTGCGTCACCGTGTCCACCGCATTAAGGTGGTACACGCCCGGCCGGCCGTCGTGCTGCCCCTGATGCACCGTGTCCACACGGATGTACCCCGGCTTTCCCTTCGGGTCCGGATGGCGCCGCTCCCCGATGGCGATCTGCCGCGCCTGGGTGGGTCGCACCCGCACGCGGATGTTCCGGTACGCCGCGCAGTTCCGCATATTATAGAGGTGCGATACCGAAATCTCGGCCAACCGCTCGTACCGCGCATCTCCGAATACCTCCCACTGGCGTTTCAGCAGGTGTGCCACCGCCGGACCGGACAAGTCCTCGTGGGCGGCATCGACCTCGGCCAGCAGGGCCACGTCCTGGCCCGTGTAGCGGCGCACGAAACTCGGTCGTTGCGGTGGCCGTTTCACCACTCTGCGTTCCTCCATCCAGCGCTGGATCAGCCGTGTGAGTTGAGCTCGACTGAGCCCCGTCACCTGATTCAGAAACCGTCGCACCACGCCCTTCTCGGCTTTCTTCAAACGTCCGTATTGGTGTGTCTTCAGCACGCGCTCTACGAAACCGTAGAGGGCTCCTTTCTCCACCGCCTCACAGCGCACCCGGCGGTGCTGCTTCCACCATTCCTTCAACTCGGCTAGCGAGAGCCGTTCCAGATTCTCCATGCGGATTGTCATTCATCCGCAGCATCTCATCTCGACGACTTCTTTCAGGCTCATCCCGCATTGGAATCAAACTTCCATTTCGGGCTCGCCCCGCATTGGAAACGAATCGTCCGTTCAGGCTCATCCCGCATTGGACAATTCTCCCCCTTGCGCAGCGGCCGCAAACTTGCTAGGCTGATTGATTGCGTCCCTTGGGACGCGAACCATCCTTGGGAGGCTTCGCCGAACCGAAGCCGTTAGGACCAGTCAATTATGCCTAAATCCGGCAAAAAGTATACCGCCGCGGCCGCGCGCGTCGAAAAACGCGATTATCCGATCGAAGAGGCCCTCCCTCTCGTTCAGAA
>CAZXRB010000296.1:1673-1913 GCA_964642845.1 uncultured Nitrospira sp. | reverse complement strand
AGGGGTTTGAGACAACTGCGGTACGAAATTAGCCCGCATTTCTCACAACGCGGCGAGGAGAGTCAGCGACGCGGTGGGACCGGCGGGCCGGGCGGCGATAGGGGACGATGATCGCGGTTTGGGGGGGCGGCAGGGGCCGGGTGGCACGCCCCGTCCGGCGGTTTTCCGGCACAAAACCTTCCAGGCGGGGAATCAGACCGCGATTTTCTCGGGGTTTTCGCGTAGCCCCAGCGCCGAATC
>CAZXRB010000296.1:0-1638 GCA_964642845.1 uncultured Nitrospira sp. | reverse complement strand
TGGGAACTTTTGCGCGAGCCTCCGGCTCACTGCGACGCAACGACCAAGACCGAAGAAGAGGCTGGCGGAGGTGCCAGACCATCCACGACACGACGGAGACTGGCGTACGCCTGCTCGAACTGGCGACGGTACGGATAGCTCTCCGCCAACGAGACCCAAACCTTCCGCACCGTGACCAACACACGCGCTCCCAGCTTCAGCAATTTGAGCCGAATCGTTTCCGGTTGTGCGTGGGCAAAGTCCGTCTGCTGCAGCCCGAGCCGGCGGAACGCCACCAGCAACGTATACGCCACCGACGAGAGCCACAGCCGCAGCTCGTTCGCTCGCATCGTGGCACAGCTCGTGCGATCGGCGAACAGTTGCAGCTGTTGTTCCTTGATCCGGTTCTCCATGTCGCCTCGCGCGCAATACTCTCGTTCATACACACTCCGCGCGTCGATCTCGGCCGCGGACAACGACGTGACCACGAAACGAGGGTTGCTCCCTTTGGAGAGATGTTCCGCTTTGCCGATCACTCGACGCGAACGACTCCAACTGTCCAGCGTCTGGTACGAGAAATCTTTGTATACCCGTGACGCTTGGCCGGTCTTCTCAAACTCCTGCTTGGCCTCCGCCAATTCCTGCGAAATCTCCGCAATTAATCGGTCATTCTTGGCTAATCCCAAAACGTAATCGACGCGGTTCTGCTCGCACCAGGCCATGATCGGTTCGCGGCAGAATCCGGAGTCCCCACGCACCACGATCTGCACCTGGGGCCACCGAGCGCGAATCTGTTCAACCAGGCGCTTGATTTCCTTCAATGATCCGGCCGAACCATCAATGTTGGAAGGACGCAGTCTTGCACAGAGCAAATGCTCGCCGCAAAAAATGTACAGCGGCAGATAGCAGTAGTTCATGTAGTAGCCGTGGAAGAAGCGACCCGACTGATGGCCATGCAGCGGGTCGTCCGTCGCATCCAGGTCCAACACAATCCGAGTCGGCGGTTCCTCATGGGCCTGAAAGAACACGTCGAGAAAGAACTGTTGAATCCGATCGCGTCGCGCCACGATCTTCTTGTAGCGGCTCTTCTCGTTGGCGCGCACGGGCGTCAGTTCCAATCGGTTCAGCGTGCTCTTGCCTGCCAACGCTTTGCCCCGGTCCCTTCCCGATACGCGTTCCTCACCCATGGGGTCCTGTTTGCCTACCAGGACCGCCAGCAGTGGATCGTGACGCAGTTGATCGTGGTCGTTGAGGTCTTCGTAGCCCAACGCGAGGCCGTAGATACGTTGGCTCAGCAACTCCAGGACCGAGTGTTCGATCTTCTCAGGGTCGCGGTAGTCGACGAAGCACTCGGAGAACTGCCGGATAATTCCGGTCGCTTGTTCGGTCTCCCGGAGTAGAAGGCCGCCAGCGTCGGTGGTGATCTGTCCCCCGTCAAACTTTGCCACGACGTCCCGGGATCCGAGGGGGTGAAAAGCAAGCGTCTGTTGGTTACACTCTGTTGTCATAAGGCTGCCTCCCTGCCATTGGCGAAAAGGTTTGTTACTACGCCAGTTTACGCAGGAAAAGGCAGCCTTGTTCTTTCCACATGGTGAGAAATGCGGGTTAGCCCCGATGGTCGTCACGTAGCTACTGGCGGCACGGACAAGAACGTGATGA
>CAZXRB010000295.1:0-1930 GCA_964642845.1 uncultured Nitrospira sp. | reverse complement strand
GGTTCCGCTTTCGGGCCGTTCCTGCGCGACGCCTGCGCGAACATCCTCGCCGTCACGAGGGGCGCTGTCTATATCTGCATGTCCTCGTCGGAGCTGCACACGCTCCACAAAGCGTTCACCGAAGCGGGAGGGCACTGGTCCACGTTCCTCATCTGGGCGAAGAACACGTTCACCATGGGCCGCGCGGATTACCAGCGTCAGTACGAGCCGATCCTATACGGGTGGAAAGAGGGCTTGGACCACCACTGGTGCGGCGCACGTGA
The DNA here is from genome assembly GCA_964642845.1 of uncultured Nitrospira sp. Lineage (GTDB taxonomy): Bacteria > Nitrospirota > Nitrospiria > Nitrospirales > Nitrospiraceae > Nitrospira_D. Next base: position 1,667 of record CAZXRB010000295.1, on the reverse strand, counting down.
CCAGGGCGATGTATGGTTCGTAAAGAAGCCGGCCAAGAATGAACTCCACCCGACGCAGAAACCCGTGGAACTGATCGAGCGGGCAATCCGGAATTCTTCGAAGGCACGCGACGTGGTCCTCGATCCGTTTGGTGGGTCCGGCTCGACCCTGATCGCATGTGAAAAGACCGGACGGCAGGCGCGCATCGTCGAACTGGACCCGAAGTATTGCGATGTGATGTGCCGAAGGTATCAGGACTTCACGAGCAAGCCCGCCAGGCTCGAAACGGATGGCCGGACCTTTGATCGGGTTGCCGAGACGCGGGGAGTGGCCGCAGCGTGACCTGTGAATCCATCTCCGACCTCGAACTCGGCAAAGCGGCCGAGCATTTGGTGGTCGCCGATCTTATTCTCTCCGGCTACCGGGCCTACCTGACGGAGCAAGGGTTACCCTACGACGTCGTGCTCGATCTCGAAGGCAGCTTGTACCGGATTCAGGTTAAGGCAAGCCGTTGCGCAAAGAGGATGCCTCAACGTGCGGCGTACACGCCCGCCTATTTGTACCACGTGCGGAGGGCGGGCAAGGGCGGCAGGAGAAAGTACGGCGACGATGAATTTGAGATCGTGGCCTTGGTCGCGATGGACCTGCGGATTGTGGCCTACTTGCCGTTCCAGGGGCGAATCCTGCAGTCCATCTACCTGCGCCCCCCGGGCCACATGGGCTCGGCGCGCACGGAACGGACGCGCACCATTGATCAATTCCCGATCGAAGCAGCGATTGCAGCTCTCACCGGCAAGCGCCCAACGCTGGCCCTTAGAGCCGAAGGTCCCAGGGTGTTGCCAAGAGACCAGGGGCGACTGTTTGAACTCGCGTAATTCGAGTAAACGCGGGAGCCTGAATGTCAGAACCCAAGGGAATACGGGCAAGAGCCGCGGGTGCGGAGCTCGAACGTGAGGTGGCGCGCTGTGAACGCGAGATGGCCGAAGCAGAGGCCCTGCTGCGCGCCGGCCATCCGGACGTCGCGGGGCTGTGCCTGGCGTTGCACGACTGGGCGCAGGAGTTGCGCATCCTGCACCGGGGCATGAGCAATGGATGAACGGATCCTGACGGCCATCGTGCCTGGCATCGGGCTGGTGTCGGGGCTCATCGCTACCTACGTCAGCCTCCAGAACCGGGCGTTGCTGGCCGAGGTCCGCAAAGAACTGGCCGAACTCGAGAGCCGCATCATTTTGCGCCTGAACGGTCTGTACCTTCGGAGGGCCGAAGCTGACCTGCGGGAGGCTTTGCTGGAGGAACGAATTGAAGGGATCGTACGGCAGAAGAGAGAAACCGCCAGCGACTGAGGCTGGCGGTGGAAGGTGAAGCGGATGTTGCTACTTGGCCGCGATCCGGTACGCCCGTGCGCCCTCGGGTGTCTTGAAGGACTCGACCGTGAGCCCCATCTTCTTACCGAGCGCGCCGGAGAGGAAGCCGCGGACCGAATGCGCCATCCAGCCTGTTACGGACATGATCTCCTGCAATGTGGCGCCTTCGGGGCGACGCAGGAATTCGAGGACCATGGCCTTCTTGCTGCCTTCGCGGGCGGGCTTCGCCTCGTCGCTGGGGCGGGCCTGTTTGGTGGCTTTGGCCTGCTTCGGCGCGGCCTTGGCCGCCTCGGGCGCGGCCGTGGGCGCGAGGGCCTGGATGG
>CAZXRB010000294.1:0-1943 GCA_964642845.1 uncultured Nitrospira sp. | reverse complement strand
CCGGCTGACTACGTTGAGAATTTGTGGGTAATTGAAAGGTTGGTCACACGCTTACCAATTCCGGTCACCAGATGGGGCGGCGCTCAGTTGGGAGGGTAATACGGTGAAGTGCTTTGAGCTCGTGAGAGCGGTGTTGGATGAGGCTTATCAGGCGATAGGCGGAACCGAAGCGGAAAAGGACGCAAGCATTCAGCAGGCTATGCGGGACCTGACAGCGAACTACGCGCAGGTCTGGCAGGCCGGTGGTCCAGACTACGGCGATCCGGTGCGGCGCTTCGCCTACGTGCGCACGTACGTCCCGTCATACGCCAACTTGGTCTACGAAGTCCTTTTGAAATTCCCGGAAGAACTTGGAGTTTTGTTTGCGCGTGATCAAGTGTCGATAACGTGCCTGGGCGGCGGCCCCGGCAGTGATCTGGTCGGGATCCTGAAGTATCTCGACCGGGCGAAAAAGGACCCGGCCATCCATTGTTGCATCTGCGATCGAGAGGACCTGTGGAGCGAGTCCTGGGGTGACGTCGGGAAGCGTCTTGGCTACCCCAGGCTGCAGGTGACGTACCTGCCCCAGGAGGTGTGCGATAAGAAATGGCAGCAGCAGTCCAAATATCTTTCGTCCGATCTGTTCACCCTGGTCTACTTCGTGTCGGAACTGTATTCGCGGCGGTCGGAGGCGGAGCCATACTTCGACAATGTGCTGAAGAAGGCCCGGTCGGGTGCTTACTTTGTCTTCGTCGACAACGACCACAGTCTTTTCACCGATTGGTTCGATGACCTGACTAACAAGAACGGTCTTCAGCAGCTCAAGAAATTCAATGGGATCATGACGATGCCCAGCGATGAGGAAAAGACCGCGCTGGGTCCGTACTTGACAAAATTCGCCAATCTGCCGCGCCTGAAGGGTGCCGTAGCGTACCGGGTTCTCAAGAAGCCATGATCATCTCCGCAAGCTACAAGACCGACATACCCACCTTTTACGGGGAGTGGTTCCGCAATCGCCTCCAGGCTGGCTTTTGTCGGATGATGAATCCGTACAACCGGAACCAGCGTTACAGGGTTTCTCTGGAACCCGGCGATGTCGACGGTTTCGTGTTCTGGACCAAGAACATAGGACCGTTCGCCGAGGTCTTGGCGGAGGTCCACGAGCGAGGCTTCCCTTTTGTCGTTCAGCACACGATCAACGCCTACCCGCGGGCACTCGAGTCCCGGGTGGTCGACGCCGATCGGTCGGTCGAGAACGTCCGGACTCTGGCGCGCAAGTACGGTCCGCGAGTGGTTGTGTGGCGATACGACACGATCATCTTCTCCACGCTCACCGATGCGAACTTCCACCGGCGAAACTTCGAGCGCCTTGCGAAAGCTCTGTCAGGCGCCACGGACGAGGTGGTGGTTTCGTTTCTCCAGATCTACAAGAAGACGAGGCGCAACCTGGACCAGGCTGCGCGCGAGGACGGCGTCGAGTGGCACGACCCACCCGCCGAGATGAAGCGCCAGCTGCTGGTGGACCTGGCGAGTATCGCGGCTGAGAACGGGATGCGCCTCGCGATCTGTACCCAACCAGATCTGATCGTCGATGGAGTCAAGGAAGCGCGTTGTGTGGATGCGGATCGGCTTATGGACGTCGGTGGCCACCGGTTCCGTGCGCGCATTGGCGGCATGCGGCAGGGGTGCGGCTGTTTCGCTTCGAAGGACATCGGAGACTACGACACGTGTCCACATGGTTGTGTCTACTGCTACTCGGTGATGAACCGCGATCTCGCATTGAAACGGCACGCTGCGCACGACCCGAAGGGCGAGTACCTCTTCCCGCCGCTATCGGCAGATCTGAACGCCCCAGCGACAAAGCAGTTCCTCCTGTTCGGGCACTGACCGAACATCACGCGGCCCAATCGCTTGCCTCTTGCAGTAAGAGAGTAAGCGTGTGACGAAACCCACCGCTCCGGCGG
>CAZXRB010000293.1:0-1984 GCA_964642845.1 uncultured Nitrospira sp. | reverse complement strand
AGCCCAGAGGGAGGTTCATTCTCGGCGCGCCGAATTGCGGCCATCTGCGAAAGCCAATTACCGTTCCTCTCGGCCGGGGGGAAATGGACCTCCCTGGAGGAATGGTACGAACGTCCGATATTCCGCGGGCATGTTCGCGAGCCCGACGTCGACGATTTGCGTTGCATCGCTAGTGTGGTGTCCCATAAATAGCTTGATATAAAGGCTCGACGGGAACTATTCTATGCAGCATGAGATCCGCTCCTCCCATTGTCTTGTCTCCCGAAGAGCGCTCCGTCCTGGCTGCGTGGGCGCGCGGACGAAGTCTTCCGTTGCGCTTGGTAGAGCGCGCGCAGATCATCATCATGGCGGCCGATGGCGTCCCGAGTCAGGAGATCGCCGCAGCGTTGGGAATCTCTCGCCCGACCGTGCAACTCTGGCGGGAGCGATTTGTCGCCCTGCGTTTGGAAGGACTGCGCCAGGACGCCCCACGGCCGGGCCGTCTGCCGAGCATCTCCGAAAGGAAAGTCCGGGCAGTCGTGGAAGCGACGCTGCACAAGACGCCTCCCGGTGCCACGCATTGGAGCGTGCGTACCATGGCAAAGGCGCAGGGTGTCAGCCGCATGGCCGTGCAGCGCATCTGGAACCGATACGGCCTGAAGCCTCACCTGACCCGAGCCTTCAAAATCAGCCGCGACAAGCAGTTTGTCGAAAAGCTCTACGATGTCGTCGGCCTTTATCTCAATCCCCCGGACAAGAGCCTGGTGTTGTGTGTCGACGAGAAGAGCCAAATCCAGGCTCTCGACCGCACCCAGCCGGGGCTGCCCTTGAAGAAGGGCCGGTGTGGGACTATGACGCACGACTACAAGCGCCACGGCACGACCACGTTGTTTGCAGCTCTCAACATGCTGGACGGCAAGGTGATCGGCGACTGCATGCCGCGCCATCGGCATCAGGAGTTCATTCGTTTCCTCAAGAAGATCGATGCCGAAACGCCCGTCGGCATTGATCTGCACCTGATCGTGGACAACTATGGGACTCACAAGCATCCCCGCGTAAAGTCCTGGATCGGGCGCCACCCACGATTCCATCTGCACTTTATCCCGACGTCGAGCTCCTGGTTGAACCTGGTCGAGCGGTGGTTCCGAGAGATCACCGACAAACGTATCCGGCGCGGCAGCTTTCGCAATGTCAGGGAGTTGATTGCCGCGATCAAAGATTACCTGGACTGTCACAACCAGAATCCCCGCGTCTTCGTTTGGACGGCTTCTGCAGACAGGATCATGACCAAAATCGCCAAATGTAAAGAAGCGTTAGGGACACTACACTAGGTTTCATAGGGCCCGATGATTTCGAAAGCTTTCTTGCCGCGCCGGACGACGACACGCCCCTGGAACTTGGGCACGCCGCCGACGCACAACAGCACGGGATCGCCCACGCGCTGGTCCAGTTGCATGATGTCCCCCGCGCCGATGGAGAGAAGGTCCTCGATGAGCAGGTTCCGGTTGCGGATTTCCGTCGTGAGTGGCAGAGGTACGTTGCGCAGAAGTTCGCGCATGCGCTGCGCCTCGCGGTCATCGGCGATACTGGTCGAGTTTCCCCCGGTTGACCTTGAGCATCATCGAGGGCAGGCCGAGGTGCAGGGCGCCGCCGTTCTCCCCCAGCTTGACTTCGAAGCCGACGTCCACCACCGCTTCGCCGGGAGCCACGACCTGCAGCATCTGCGGCTTGGTCTCGATGCCGTCCAGGTGCGGTTCGACCTCGAGGATGGGGCGCCAGGCTTCTTTGAGATCGCGCAGAAGCAGCCGGACGATCCCCTCCATGATGTTGGTTTCGATCTCGGTGAGGGCGCGGTTGTCCGCCGGCGGCTGCCCGGGCCCGCCGAGCAGGATGTCGATCATGGAAAAGGCCACCGCGGGGCTGATTTCGAGCGCCACGCTGCCGATCATCGGCTTCAGGCTCAGGGCGCCGTAGTAGGTCGGATCCGAGAGGCGCTTTAGGAAGT
>CAZXRB010000292.1:0-1984 GCA_964642845.1 uncultured Nitrospira sp. | reverse complement strand
ACCTTGGCTCCCCAACCTTCCCGGTCCTGACGAACGAGAATCTCCCGGCCGATCGACCAGTACAGCAGCACGAGTTCGCGGTTGACGGCCAGGCCCGCCCGGACCTGAGCCTCCTGGATCCTTCGCTTCAGGTCGGCAAGAAGAGCTTTGTAGGCGATGGAGGGTGAGGTTTCCTTTGACATGGTGCTGCCCCAGCTTGCAGCGCGCCGTCCTCACCGCCAAACGAGTTGCACCACCCACGAGGTCCTCATGCCAATGACTTCCATCAACGACTACTTGCGGCGATACGGAAGTGCACTCGGACATCGAGTCCTCGCACAGTTCCCGCCTCTCCATGCCCCGGAAGACCCACTCGCAGATGAACTCCGGCAGCTGAAACGGCGGCCGTTTCCCGCCCAAGCGCTGGCGATCATGGGCATCGTCAAGCGCTGGCGCGAGGCTCGCTGCGCCGCGGCCGTGGCCGAGTGCGGCACTGGCAAGACCCTGATCTCTCTCGGCAGCGTCTACGCCCACGCGGAAGGCCGGCCGTTCACGGCATTGGCGATGGTGCCGCCGCAGTTGGTCGAGAAGTGGGCAAGGGAGTGCTTCCTCACGATCCCCGGCGTGCGCGTCTTCGTCATCGACGGCGTCCGGAACGGCGTCGGGTCCAACGGATTCACCGGCGTCAATGAGGTCCGCCTGCGGAATGGACGGGTCGTACGCGAGGGGCTTCGAACGACACTGAGCGAAATCCGCATGGCTGGCAGTCACCGCTCCGCCCGGATGAAGTGGCAGGCCATCGTCCCGGGTCCGTGCGTCTTCGTTGTGTCGCGAGAGCGAGCGAAGCTGGGCTACTTCTGGCGGCACGTCATCCGTTCGGCGGGCAGCGGACCGTTCCTCGGCAATGTCATCAACCCTGACACCGGCCGTCCTGTGATGACCAGCGACGACCAACTGCGCCGCGCCGATTTCCGCAAGGTGAAGCATTCCGAAGTGGTCATCCCAGAAACAAACCGGGACCGGCGGCCGTTCTTCAGTCCGCTGTGGCAGGCGGACAACAAGAAGATCCAGCGCATGGCGCCGATTGAATTCATCGGGCGATACCTGAAGGGCTTCTTCGACTACGGCATCGCTGACGAGGTTCACGAACTGAAGGGCGAGACGGCGCAGGGCAACGCCTTGGGCGCGCTGGCCGCGGCGTGCGGAAAAACGGTGATCCTCACCGGCACGCTGCTTGGTGGGTACGCAGATGAGTTGTTCAACATACTGTATCGGCTCGATCCCCGCGCCATGCGGGAAGACGGATTCGACCACGGCGAGGGTGGGTTACGGCAATTTGCAGAAGCCTACGGGGTTCTGGAGAAGGTCACAACGATTGAGGCGTCCGAGAACTCCTGCTCGAAGGCGCGCGTGAGCACGACCGTGAAGCGTAGACCGGGGGCGTCGCCACTGCTGTTCGGGAAGTACCTCATGAACATGGCGGCGTTCGTGTCCCTCGAAGACATTTCGGACGCGCTGCCCAGCTACGCGGAAGAGGTGATCTCCGTCGAGATGGACGCGGAGCTCAAGAAGGCGTATTCAGATCTCGAGTCCGACATCAGAGATGCCCTTCGGGAGCACCACGGGAACGCCTCGGTGATCAGCACCGCGATGAACGCCCTGCTGCTCTATCCAGACCGTCCGTTCGGCCTTGGCACCTTGTACGGCTATGCGCTCAATCCTGAGTCCGGGGAGCGAGAGCGGTTCGTGATCGCGGATCCGCCCGATCTGGATGAGACCGCCCACTACGCCAAGGAGCGGCGCCTGCTCGAAGAGGTGCAACGAGAGTTGGCGCACGGGCGCCGGGTACAGGTCTATGCCGTTTACACGCAGAAGAGGGACGTCACTCGACGCCTGCAGAACATTCTGCGGGAGGCAGGAATTCGTGCTGAAGTCCTGACCGCAGACACCCCGCCAGAACAGCGCGAAGCCTGGTACGAACGCCACTTGCGAAACGGGATGCAGG
>CAZXRB010000291.1:350-1989 GCA_964642845.1 uncultured Nitrospira sp. | reverse complement strand
GTTGCATTGACCGTCGCCGCCAGCAAGATGAGCCGCTTCACGTGCGCAGACCTCCACCGTTCGCCGCTACCGGAGTGAGGACACACACCCCGCGCAGCCAGCACCGCCTAGTATGACAGCGCTGGCCACGCTCAAGAACCGTGAGGCGTTTGACCGATGAGTTTCCTGAGGTTGGTTTTGGGAGCGCGCTCTCCTGAACTGAGAATCAGGAGACTCATCATGACTGCGGATCAGATACGATCGTTGCAGCCGGCGTTGGCCGCGCTGCTGGAGTCATTCCGGACCTGTTTCGGGCGTAGCTCGACATTTGATCATTGGGAGTGTTACCTGGTTGGCCTGCTGGCGGACCTGAAGCGGAAGAGCATTGAGCCGATCGCCCTGGCGGCGGGGGCGAAGGTTCGGACGCTGCAGGAGTTTCTCTCGGCTTTTGAGTGGGACCATGAGCGGGTGAACAAGCTGCTGCAGCAGCGGGTGATGGATAAGCACGGCAGCGAGGATGGCATTGGGATTCTTGATGCCTCGGGTCATGTGAAGCAGGGCGACAAGACGCCGGGGGTTCAGCGGCAGTGGTGCGGGGAGGTTGGCAAGAAGGAGAACTGCGTGGTGGGTCAGCACCTGCTCTATACCAACAACGATCCGAAGAACCCGTTCACCTGCATGTTGGCCAGCGACTTGTACCTGCCCAAGATCTGGGCGGATGACCGGGAACGTTGTCGGCGGGCGGGCATTCCCGATGATCTGGAATACCGTCCCAAATGGCAGATCGGGGTAGACCAGGTGGAATCGGCGATCGGTCACGGGGTTCGTTTTTCGTGGATCACCTTCGACGAGGATTACGGGAAGGTCCCGGCCTTCTGGTTCGAGATGGACCGGCTGGGCCAGCGGTCGATCGGCGAGGTTCCGGTGAACTTCCACTGCTGGCCGACCTGGCCCCATTACCGATCGGGACAAGCGGCCCACGCTTCCAAGCGGGTGGACAACGTGTGCCGATACAGCCCGGCGTTTCGGGACCAGGACTGGACGCGGGTGCATATCAAGGATACCACGCGCGGTCCGGTGGTTTGGGAGGTCAAGGCGGCCCGGGTGTGGCTGGTGGATGCGTCGCAGGAGCCGTCGAAGCCGACGGATCGGCAGTACTGGCTGATCGTGGCTTACAACCCCGGCAGCAAAGAGTACAAGTACTTCGTCAGCAATGCCTCGGCCCAGGCGACGCTGAAGGAGATGCTGAGGGCGGCGTTCGCCCGCTGGCACGTGGAGATGTGGTTCGAGCGGGCCAAACAGGAGACCGGCTTCGGGGCATTCGAGGTACGGACGTATGTGAGCCTGATCCGGCACTGGCTATGCTCGCGGATGGCGATGCTCTTCCTGGCCGAACAGACCGAGCGGCTCCGGGGGGAAAAATCCGCAGATCACACTGGAGCAGGTGGCGGAGGTGGCCAACGACTTGGCCACGGCCATCTGGAGCCGCAACTGGCGTGCGCCGTCTGAACGCGTCCGCCACGCAAAGTACCACCAGGAGCGCAACGCCGTCTCATACGAATGCCGCCGCCGGAAGACCCGAAAAATGCAAAAACGGTAGCGCTGTCATATTAAGCTCTTCGCTGTTAGCCGGAGGCCGGCGAGGGGAAGTGCCGGTCTT
>CAZXRB010000291.1:0-340 GCA_964642845.1 uncultured Nitrospira sp. | reverse complement strand
AATATGCCAGCCCGGTCCCTATTCCGGCGGACCGGTCGAAGCAGGGCGCTGTGTCCTGCTATCCGGATACGTTTGCGGGTTTCCTGGATGAAGATCTCGTGACCTTCGTTAAGGACAAGCAAGGACAAGATGTTCTCTTGAATGTGGCGCCAGACGTTTTCAAATACAACAACAACGGAACCTTCGACTGGAATCGGCTGGGATCCTGTACGGGCGAGCTCAAGCAGAGCGACTTTGTCCCGGTTGACTGGAACATTGAGTACGATAGCCTGACCGATGTGTTCACGTTTCGAGTGCCGTTGGAGCCGAACCTTCCCGGCGAGTCACACACTCTCAAGCT
>CAZXRB010000290.1:0-2039 GCA_964642845.1 uncultured Nitrospira sp. | reverse complement strand
GACTGGCCTACTTTCTCTCCGCCCCAGTGGTCTGGTTTTACTCCGCCCTTGACAGTCATGCCTCAGGAGGTCGAGGAGGCGGTCAGAGGACGGCATTTCATCATCCCGGCTGCACCCAAAGCGGGCGAGAAACGTTGGAAGCTGCTTGGCAAGACAGAGTCGGGACGCTACCTCGTTGTGGTGTTCACGATCCGCCGGAAACGATTTCGTACCGTCACGGCGTACACGATGAATCAGGCGGAAGGGAGGATCTATGCCCCGCAAATCGAAGGCTGAGTTGGAGACCATGAGTGCCGAAGCCGCGTGGTATACGACGCCGGAAGGCCGGCGGCAGACGCAGCGGGAGTTCGAACGCGCGCTGAAGCAGGGGACCCTATTGCGTTCGCCGGGTTCGCCGATCCCGCAGACTGATGCGAAGGTTCTCGCCGAGCTGGTGGAGAGAGCCAAGGCCAAGGCGACCAAGGCCATCTCGATCCGGTTGCCGGTAGCTGACCTGGAACGCGCTCAGCGGATCGCCGCCCAAGAAGGCATCGGATACCAAACGGTTTTGAAGCGGGCCATCCAAGCTGGGCTGAAGAAGGTCTCGTAATTCGCTCAGGTCTGAATCACTACCGTCAGATCTAACCCTGCATCAAGGCGGCAGCCTTGAGTAAGCCATGGCCGACATTCGCGAGGCCATTGAACTCTACCGGGAGACGCTGCCGCCTGACGAGTGCGACGTGCTCTTGAGCCAGGAGATTCTGACGACGGGCATTGAAGTCAGTGCCTAAGCTGCCTCGCCGGACGGCTGTGCAGGCTGAAGGGGTTCCCAGACCAAGCTGGACCCACATGCCCGGCTGGAGCAGGAAGGCATTCTCATCGCGAGGTCTGAAAAGTTTCTCGTGAGCTTTGGTTATAGAAGCGCTGCAAGGGCATCCACGGTAGTCGACCGCATTCGGGCAACCTCCGACATAATTCCGTGGAGCGTGCCGGTCTTCAGCGGGCTATGCCAAGGAACCGTGATCGAGTGCGCGGGCGGGCCGGGATGCCGCAATCGGACGTGACTACCCTTCTGACGGATGACTTCATAGCCTGTCTTTTCGAGGGCTGCGACAAGACGTTCCGCTGGCACGCCTCGGGGCAACTTCATGCTGCTTCCACTGGAATCAGTTCGTCTTTGACGTAGTGAAGCTGGATGATCTGCGGGCGTTCTTCACTGTCGTCGAAGTGCAGCGCTGTCGCCTCGCGGACATTCGCGCGCAGTTCATCCCACGTGTCGGCCTGTGTGAAAATGCCATGGCCCAACGCGCGAGCGTGATAGCCGCCTTCTTCCGCGTCGCGAACTTCGAAGATCAGTTCCATGACTACTCTCTATTCTCGCTCGGGATCAGGCCGAACTCAAACAGCAATTACGTCTGGATCACTACCGTCAGATCTGACCCTGCATCCGGCGAAGCGACGGCCAGGATGTCGAAGGCCAAGTCGTCGCCCTCATAGAGCACCGGCGTGGGCCAGATGGTCGGGCGGATTCGCTCGCCGACGGCGTGGTCCTTCGTCACAACCGCCTGGAATGACTGATTCTCGGGATCGGCGCTGACCGCGCGGACGTACTCTTCGTTCGTGTCGCCGGGATCGAGGAAGACGAAGCTGCCAACCTCGAGGCCGAGCCGGTTCGCGCCGTAGGAGGCCGTCTGGAGGGTCTGCGGATCTGGGCCGGCGGTTACCGGCGAGATCAGCACAAGACCATAGTCCGCGTACGGCAGACGGCGCGTGGCAGGCAGACCGTAGCCTTCGTTGTTCACCAGAAAATCATAGCTCGTCTTGTAGGCGTCCGGCAGCGCCTGCGCGATGCCCATGTACTCGAGCGGCTCCCACGTTGTGCCGCCATCCCGGCTGATCTTGACGAGGAACGCCGACTGGCCATCCGTGGTGCCGCGCTGAAGGTAGGCGTAAACGCAGCGGATCGAGGCGGCGTCCTGGACCTTGAGCGGGATGACGACGTTCTCTTGCACGGTGAGCGGGCCGGGCACCTGGAAGGTGTAGGCGCCGCCGTTGCAGGT
>CAZXRB010000289.1:0-2064 GCA_964642845.1 uncultured Nitrospira sp. | reverse complement strand
CTGAACGGTCTGGCCCTGGAACTCCGCCTCGAGTACGTCGACGAGCCGCGGAACCTCATTTAAGTTGGTCTTCGGCGTGATGAACGTGCGCCCGCGCACCGAGACGGGCTCGTCGATGTCGACTTGGACCTGGCCATCCTCAAGTTCGCGCAGAATGGTCCCTCTCACGGTGAGGCCCTCGAACTCGCCTTGGTACCAGGGGTTTTCAGGGTTCTTGAACGGCACTTGCTCCGTGACTTTGGGAATCCACACCAGGCCATCGGCGCTCGAAATGTCACGGTCCTCCTTGAAGCTGGTGATGACTAGCCACAGGAAGGGAATGCCGAAGACGATGGAGCCCGCCACGAGCGCGGCATGCGTGACGATGGCCTTGCTGTATCCTCGGGAACTGGTCGCGCGGGCGGCATACGCCATCGCACCCATCGTGGCGATCGCGAGGGCCGCTACCGCAACCGCAGTGGCCGGACGCACTGGAAGCGCGCCGCGGAAGATCGTCACGTCCGCGCCCGTTCGCCAGAAAATGAAGCCGCCGACTATGGCCGCAGCAAACCACGCCGCCGCCTGCAACAAACGCTCGCGCCGTTCAAAGGCGGCGATGGCGGACGTGCTCTGAAGCAAACGGGCCCCGACCATTCCGCCCGCAGCGACCGTGAACCAGCCCCAGAAGTTCATGTAGAACCACACGAGCGGCAACTGCCAGCCGGGACCTGGGGCCTCGCGGCCAAGGTCCATCGGCATGCCGAGCGAGGCGATCAGCAGGACCGCCGCACCCCCAGAGGCGAGCACGAGCCCTTGCAGCGTTCCTTCTCGGTTAAGACCGGGCGGGCGCGCGGCGAGCCGAAGTAGAAGCCAAAGAGAACGGATGACAAAGATCCACCCGAACCAGGCGAGTGTCGTTCCGACGGCGTAGAGCGCTTCCGGGGTCATCATCGCGTGTCTGCCTCGTAGTGGACCCACTTGGGCGCGAGCTTGAACTGAATGAACGTGAGCACCATGAGGATGCCGAAGATGATCCACGCCAGCGCGCTGGCGTAACCCATCCTAAAGTAGTTGAAGCCGTTGACGAAAAGGTGGAGCACTGGCATCAGCAGCGCGTCGGCGGGTCCCGCGCCGCCTTGGCCTCCCGCAGCGATGTAGGCGCGATCAAATTCCTGGATCGAGCCGATGAAGCCCATGACGGTGTTAAAAAAGATGATCGGGCTGAGCATCGGCACGGTGACGGTCCAGAACTGCTGCTTGGGGCTCGCGCCGTCGATGGCCGCCGCCTCATAGAGCGTGCTCGGGATGCCCTTAAGCCCAGCAAGCCAGAGGATCATCCCCGCTCCCGCACCCCAAAGGCCCATGAAGATCAGCGATGGCTTTGCCCAGGCTTCCACGCTCATCCAGCCCGGAGGCTGTACGCCGAACCACTGCGAGATCGTCTCCGACCAGCCCGCGTTCACGAGTCCGCGTGTGGGGTCTGGCGAAAGGATCCAGATCCAAAGGATGACGCTGGCGACACCCGGCACGATGGCCGGCATGTAGAACAGCGTTCGGTAATAGCGCATGCCCCGGACTCCCGTGTTCAGCAAGAGCGCGACCGCGAGTCCCGAAACGAGGCCCAGCGGAACGCCGATCCCACCCAGGTAGGTCACGTTATAGAACGCCTTGAGCAAGATCTCGTGGTCTTGCGTGATCAGCGTGTTGTAGTTCTTGAAGCCCACCCAGCGAGCGTCCGTGAGGATGTTGTATTGCGTGAAGCTGAAGAATAGCGACGCGATCATGGGGCCGAGGGTGAACACGAAGAACCCGAAGAGCCACGGAGCCACGAACAGGTAGGCCCACAGGGCTTCGTGCTTGGCCAGACGGCCCAGCCGATGCCGCTTGAACCCGACGACCAAGATCGTGATGCCGATGAGTGCTCCGAACCAGGTCATAGAAGGCAGCGTCCGCATACTTCTCCGGGCTCACAACCCAAACGATGGCATCGAGCTCGGGAAGAATCGAGAGCACGGCGTCCCGATTCTCCTCTTCGATGCTGTCGAAATCGGGCATGTCGAGGAGCACCAGGTTCTTCACCGCCTC
>CAZXRB010000288.1:0-2115 GCA_964642845.1 uncultured Nitrospira sp. | reverse complement strand
GCATGTTCGCATTAACACCGATGATCTTGTTGGCCAACTCTGTACGCATGGGCCAAGTGCCCGTAATGGCGAACCCAGCATGGATCACCGCTTCAAGGAAAGTCTCCCACCCGGTCGAGGCTGCGCCATCGACCTCGCGCTCTGCTTGTTTGAATGCGTAATAGATCGAGACGGGAAAGCCCGTGTGCGCCTGACCAGCGAGCCTGTGCATGGCTTGCGTCATGCCCTCCAGAAAGAAGGATTCCGCCTTCGATTTACTACCGTGGCGATAGCCTGCCGCAACGAGTTCCTCGGCTTTGGGAACTGCAACTGTCGAGAAAAGCTTCGGAAACGAGGACCTAAGCGTTGGGCGAAGCCACAGGTAGAAGAAGTCTGATAGATCGGCATAACCAATGTTGTCATAGTACGGCGGATCGGTAGATACGACAGCACCGACACTTAGGCTCTGCGATTGTGCATCGGCCTGGATTGCGGAGCCCTGAGGGCATTGTGGCAGCGCATCGACTACCCGCATCATGTTCTGCAACGAGACAAGCGGGTCCCCCGCCATGCCACCAAAAACGTTTGCCTCTGAATAATCCCACACCATTGGAAGCGCTTGGCGTCCAAAGGTCGCGATGGATTGATCCATTGACGGTTTCCAACGACACAAAGACGATTGCGCATCGGCCATCTTGCTGATTGCCATGCTGAGATAGACGCCAACCGCTTCGGCGTATGCCTGCGGGCCGTTTCCACCGTCACTCAGCGAACGAGCGTCATCTGGGAGGGCACTGGAGCAGGCTTGGATGTCCTTCGCGGCCCTCTCCTTTGCTTCAGATATGAGGTCAGAGAATGTAGTCAACGCTACGAGTTGCCGCGAGGTGAATATCTCGTGCCACTTCTTGAACCCGTAGCCGCGACCGCTCACCAAGTCACGGCAATCCTGGTTCATGTCCGCTTCGGGAACCCACATAGGCTTGGCCGATTCGGCCACGGCCTCGTGTTCCTGCTGCGGTGAAAGGTACACGCGGCCACGAACGCCTTCGGCGACAATGGCCATGAGACGGGCGCTGGCCCGCTTGGCCTGGAACTCGCCCCGGATGTGGTCGTCAGACAGCGGAGACTGGGACAGCAGGCAGCGGAAGTTCGCCCCGCGCCCCAGTTTGGTTCCGGCGTCCACGAGTTCCTTGTTTCGTGGTTTGCCAACCCTGACCTCAAAGCGATAGGACTTGCCTTCGATGATCGGCTCGACATAGGCCTCCTTGCCCGACTTGGTGGAGAGCCAGAACGATGACACCAGCGGCACGTGGCAGCCGCGATAGGCAGGGTTGGAGCTTTCCACCGTCCGCGCCCAGAGCCAGGCGATGACCGTCAGTTCCTGGCCCACGTATGGCGCGAGGTCGGGCCGACCCTTGGCCATCGCGGCCGTGACCTTGACCTTGGGGTAGAGATGGCCGATGCGTTTCTCGGCCTCATCGCGCATCCACTTGCCGTAGTAACGCACATCCTCGGCCAGGCCGGCCGCGCCGCGCCAGGAGTCAGGAGTCAGGAGACTGGAGTCAGAACGCTTGAGCTTCTTCGCCCTATCTTCTGCCTCCTGTCTCCTGTATTCTGGGTTGACCGGCGGCTTGCCCGCGAAACGCGGCGGAATCTCGATCATCGCCTTGTTGATCATCACGGCGACGGGATTGAGATCGCTGGCGTGGGCGACCAAGCCAAGGCGCTGGGCCTCCAGCGGCAGCGCCCCGCCGCCCGCGAAGGGGTCATGGAACGGCGGGGCATGCTCGGCCAGGAACGTGTTCACCGCCTCGGGCTTGGCCCGCATGATGACGATTTCCCACGCCGTGGCGGTGCGGCCGTCGGACGGCAGCGGCCCCTTGGGATGCAGTTGGCCTTTGGCCAAGGAGTCAGAAGTCAGGAGGCTGGAATCAGAATCAAGCTTCTCGCATCTCGCCTTCTTTCCGGCTTCTCTCTCCTGTCTCCTGTCTCCTGTCTCCTGTACCCAGACGATCGTCGCCTTCTGAAGTTCGCCCTGCTCGATCTTGGCACTGGCGATGCAGCGGGCGATCTCAGCCCGAGCGGCGTTGATCACGCGGTCGTTGTTGGTGTTCTCCCACTTGACCAGTTCTTCGA
>CAZXRB010000287.1:0-2129 GCA_964642845.1 uncultured Nitrospira sp. | reverse complement strand
GAGGGCTGACAGGACGTACAAACCGAAGCTCGCTGCAGTGGACATGCGCCTAACGCGTAAGTTCAGCCGCCGCCGAGGAGCGCAGCGACGAGGGAACCGGCAAGCGACGCTTGCCGGCGGTCGGCTGCAACGCCGGGTTAGGCCCTTGAGCGCTCATACTCCGCTAAGCCTTCGCTGTTTGTGAGAAACCAAAGGTCCTCAACCGGGGACTGGTTCACGTCCGCTCGGCGATACGTAGACGAAGAAGAGTCGTAGACATATGCGTCAACGAAGCCGGCACGGGCGAGGACGAGGAGCGCAGAAGTAACTTCCGCGTAGGAAACGGACCGCCCGAGTTCCCGAGCAATGTCGTCGCGAATGGTATCCACCGCTTCGTAGTCGTCGCAGACCCAACCTAAGACTTCTCGTTCGAATGCGCCGAGGAGCATGGTGGGGCCTAACGCCCGAGTTCAGTGGCGCGCGGTGCTTTTCCGCGCGTCCGCTGCAACGCATGGTTGGGCGTCATGACTCCCACGTGACGTTCCGCGAACCAGGAATGGCGGGCACGAGCGCCTCAACGTGCGCCCATAACTCTCGGACGGCAGCAGAGGTATCAGGCCGACTGAACACCCTCTGCGCTAGCGTTAACTCCGCCTGAGGAAAGATGCTCCACTCGGTGATCGAGCCATCGGTGTTGCCGCAGCCGAGCCAGAGGAGGAAGGGTTTGCGCGAAACCATGACGACCCAGCCAAAGTCCTCCGGAATGATCTCTTCAACCGGGACGCCGCGCTCGACGAGCTGATCCTTCAGCCAGTGGGCGAGCGATCGTCCGTACCGCCCGGGATTCGTGTTGTCATCCTCCCCCGGCTCGGGCTTGAAGAACTCTGTCTCGAATGTCACCTGCGCGCTCATGACGCCCAACGTTCCGCGTAACCGGCCGGCGTAGGCCGCAGGCCGAAGCGCACTGGCAAGCACCGCTTGCCAGCGGTCCGGTTGACGCGGTGGTTAGCCACTCTAGTAGGGCCGCTCATAGATTTCACGCGCTAGCGGCATGTCTGTTTCTCCGTCCTCAAACCATAGGAAGGATGTGCCCAAAGGTGTCTTGCTGCTGCCCCGGTCTCCAGCCGACCTCAACGGATCGGTGATCGAAACAAGCACATGAAGATATGGCCTGCCGTACTTCACGTCCTGCTCTAGGACGGCCATTTCGAATTGCAAGAAACTGTCTGGCGGGCCACGTTCCTCACTGTGGGTGTTGTTCTCGGCATGGAGTTTTGCCAGTGCTCCCCATGTCCATAGGACAGGAATAGATTCCATGAAAGCGTAGAGCTGTGATACCAGTTCAAAGTCGGACGGCATATCTCTAAACGGCTAACGACCGAGTTCAGCGGCGCGCCGCTTGCGGCGCGTCCGCTGCAACGAATGGTTGGAGCGCATAAAGCTCCCGCTCACTTTGGAGGACCAACACGAAGCGTGGCATCGACGGAACCGGAAAGCGCGCGTGCTACAGCCGCCTTCCAGTCTTCGATCACGGCCGGATCTGCCGGGCTTCCGTCATGGAGCAACGACAGTGAACCCAACAACCCTCCGATGTCAGGAGATTGTGTCCGGCGCCACTCAGTTTCGAGGAACGCGAACATAGCGAGATACGCCTGATGCCCCGTGAGCTCTGCCATAGCTGGCCTATGCGCTCCAACGCGTAAGTTCAGCCGCCGCCGCGGAGCAGCGCGACAAGGGAACCGGCAAGCGACGCTTGCCGGCGGTCGGCTGCAACGCCGGGTTGGGCGGCTTAGCGACCACGCTTCTTATCCTGAAGCCGCTTGCGCTCGGCGACGGTTGGATTCCAGTCTTCTCCCTCCCCAGAACTGTCATCGTAGCTGAATGATTTCGACCCGAAGCCGATGAAGCGTCCGCCCTGACCAAAGTGATTCATCGTCGCTCGGAGTTTGGGGTGCGCGCGGTCTGGAGTCGTCACGATCCAGATGCACAGGATAGGGCCGAGGATGGGCACCAGTGCTAGCAACGCAAGAGCGACCCGTAGGGACCAATGCTCACGCCAGGATCGGAGGCGCCACCAAACGAACAGGGTGCCGATAAGCGAGAGGCCAAGTACGGCGAGCTTAACCTCAGTCATCGGATGCCGCCCAACG
>CAZXRB010000286.1:0-2174 GCA_964642845.1 uncultured Nitrospira sp. | reverse complement strand
ACTTTCTGCGGGAAAGAAGCCATGGCGCTCGTAAGCCAGCGCGCCTACGCGCGGCACCGCGGCGTCAGCCTGGCCGCCGTGCAGAAGGCGATTAAGCTGGGCCGCATTCGCACGGCTGCGGACGGCAAGATCGACGTCGAGCAGGCGGACCGCGATTGGGAGCGCAACACCAACTATGGAGGCCCGGTTGCTACGGGCGACGCGAGCCTGTCAGGGCCCAGCTACGCTCAATCGCGGGCGGTGCGCGAGGTGTACACGGCGCGGCTGGCGAAGCTCGAATACGAGGAGCGGATCGGCAAGCTCGTCCCGGCGGACCAGGTCACCATCGCCGGGTTTACAAAGGGCCGCACGGTCCGCGACCACATGATGATCATTCCGGACCGCATCGCGGCGCAGATCCGTGCCGACTTGGCGGGCGCTTTGACGGCGGCCTGCCGGGACCTCGGCCTTTCGCCCGAGATTGGCGAGGGCGTGTTGGCGAAGATCGATCTCGATCACATTCACGGCTTGCTCTCGAACGAGATCCGCACCGTCCTGGTCGAGATTGCGGGGCTTCCCGATCATGGCGGATAACCAGCAGTCCGTTGAGCAGGTTTACGGCGACGCGTTCAACGCCGGCCTCCGGCCGGACCCATTGCTGACCGTGTCGGAGTGGGCGGACCGCTACCGCCGCCTCTCCGGCAAGGCGGCCAGCGAGCCGGGACCGTACCGCAGCGAGCGCACCCCCTATATGCGCGAGATCATGGACTCGCTATCACCGTCCTGTCCGGTGGAGCGTGTGGTGTTTGTCAAGGGCGCGCAACTGGGGGCGCCGCTTGCGCTGGATACTCCGGTTCCGACGGTGGATGGTTGGCGGACGATGGCGACGATCCAACGTGATGATCGGGTGTTTGACGAGAACGGACAGCCGTGTCGTGTTTTGGGAGTCTCCCCAGTCCTGTGGGATCGGGATTGCTTCAAGATCACGTTCTCGGATGGCTCCCGGATCGTGTGCGACGCGGATCACCAGTGGGTGGTTTGGGATGACCTGGGGCGTCGCAAGCGGAAGCTCCTCCGCACCACAACGGGAGCGATGTTCCCGCGCCACAAGGCGCGTTGTGGTCGTGCCAACCGGTACGCCATCGATGTTGCCGGGCCGCTGATGCTCCCTAGCGCCAGTCTGCCCATTGATCCATATCTTCTGGGTTATTGGCTTGGCAACGGTGCCGCCGCGATGAATCACATCACCATCCATGAGGATGACACCGAAGTCGCGGACCTGCTGGCGGCGTGTGGTGTGAAGGCGGAGTATCGCTTGCCTTGGTGGCGTAGAGGGAGGGCTGCGAACATACTCATCGACGGTGGCCGTACCCGCTTGCGCAACGTCGACGGATCGTTCAGCAAGGTTGCTGTGGCGGAGGGAGAGACCTACTTCATGGGTGCCCTCCGAGAGCTGAGCCTTATCGGCAACAAACACATTCCGGCGATATACCTCCGTGCCAGCCTGGACCAGCGACTGGCCTTGCTCCAAGGCTTGATGGACTCGGACGGGCATGTCACTGCGAAGGGGCGTTGCGAATTGGCCACCAGTGATCCCGCCATCCTGGAAGACGCGTACGAACTCCTGATGACTTTGGGAATCAAGGCGACCGTCTATTGGCGGGCAGAGCGTGACCACAGCATCAACGAGAGGCCCGTACACAGCTGTGAAGGCTGGCGGATCTCCTTCATGGTGTATGACGACCTGCCGGTGTTCCGTTTGCGGCGCAAACTTGCCCGGCAGGTCCCGCGGGCGGGAAGGCGCGCGACCGAAACCGAGCGGCGCCGGATTGTAGATATCCGGTCAATACCATCAGTGCCGGTGCGCTGCATTGCTGTCGACTCGCCGAGTCATCTGTTCTTGGCGGGCCGATCCATGATACCGACCCATAACACGGAAGGCGGTAACAACTGGGTGGGCTACGTGGTGCACAAGGCGCCGGGGCCGATGATGGTCGTGCAGCCCACTGTCGAGCTCGCCAAGCGGAACTCGAAGCAGCGCATCGATCCGTTGATTGAAGAGAGCGAGGTGCTGCGGGCGCTGGTGAAGAGCCCACGCTCGCGCGACTCGGGCAACACCGTCTTATCGAAGCAGTTTCCGGGCGGCGTGCTGGTGATGACCGGCGCCAACAGCGCCGTGGGCCTGCGCTCGATGG
>CAZXRB010000285.1:0-2181 GCA_964642845.1 uncultured Nitrospira sp. | reverse complement strand
AAATAGCCTCCGACAATCCCGGGGCGGTTCAGACGAGGTCGAGGATGCGTGATCCACGGAGCGTTTCAAGTGATGCTATCATAGTCAGCTCTCCGCGCGTGATCGGGGGGGGGGAATATTTCCCTGACAAGGAAAGATGAATTTGTAGCTCAGCCCACCTGCTGCGAACTCCCGTACTGTCGTGCCACCGAGCTGAGTAATGCTGCGCTCGATCAGGCTGGTCCCGAAACCCATCGTGCGTGGTTGGGTTACGGGCGGGCCTCCGGTCTCGACCCAGTTTAACTGGACCTGCTGAGTATCGCCAAGGCCTTCCAATCCCCAGCTCACAAGCAAGTGCCCGCTTGCATTCGAGAGAGCTCCATACTTGACTGCGTTTGTCGCCAACTCGTGCAACACCATCGCCATTGTCACTCCGGTTTCGGGTTTGAGACCTAGATTGGGACCATCTACCTCGATCCTGTTATCGACGTTGTATGGCTCAAGCGTGTTCTGGACCAGCTGGCTCAGTTCGGCCTTGCTCCAATCCTCGGCCAGCAAAAGATCGTGGACACGGCCCAAAGCACGCGAACACCTTGATATCGAACTGTTTGTTCGCCGCTTCCGCGCGGGCGATCAGCAGCATGGCGAGGGAATAGGCTTCCTCACCGGTGGCGCAGGCTGGAACCCAAAGGCGCACTGGGGAGCGGCTGTCGCGCTCGGCGACCAACGGTGCGAGGACGGTCTCGTCTAGAACCTGCCAAGGCCTGAGGATCACGGAAGAGGCCCGTGACGCTGATCATCAGGTCCTTGACCAGGATATCGATCTCGGCGGGGCTGCCGCTTAGGAACTCGACATAGGGGGCCAGGCCCTCGATATCGTTTAGCCCCATGCGGCGATGGATGCGGCGCATGACTGTGCTGCGCTTGTAGTTGCGGAAGTCCTGGCTGGTGCGTGCCCGCAGGAGCCCGAGCACCGGATCGATAGAGGGAGCATCGGAAATCGTCTCGTCGGCAACCTCCGGTCCTGCGACATAAGCGTGCCGCATGTAACGCAGCAAAACAGCCGGCATCTGCTCCGGAGCGAGCACCTGATCAGGCAGCTTCGCCGCGATCGCGCTGCGTGGCATGCCTTCAAAGCGCGCAGTCGCGGGGTCCTGCACCAAGACACACCCGCCCTGCTCCTTGACTTCCTTCAGCCCCTCCGTGCCGTCGCTTCCGGTGCCTGACAGGACGATGCAGATCGCACGTTGAAGCCTGTGCTTTGCGAGGGACTCGAACAGGCGGTCGATAGGGTAGCGCTGGCCGCGCCGTTCCGGAGGCTCGGTCAGTCGCAGCCGTCCGCCATCCACCGTCAGCAAGGAATCGGGGGCGATGACATAGACATGATCGGGCTTGATGGCCACACCGTCAGTCGCCTCCGCGACGGGCATTGCAGTGTGCTGGCCGAGTATGTGGGCAAGGCCGCTGTCGCGGGAGGGGTTGAGATGCATGACGACCAAGAACGCCATACCGCTCTCGGACGGCATCGCCTCGAAAAAGCGGATGAGCGCCTCGATGCCGCCTGCCGACGCTCCGATGCCAACTACAGGCACGACTTCAGCGGCTACGTATTCCTCTGTTTGGGTGGCACCCCGTCCGGTGTCTTCACGCTTCGCAGCACGGTCCGATCGCGCCAACGATGCCCCCGGTCGGTTGACATTAGCCGAGTCCGGCTCCCTGGTCACGCCCTCTTCGTTTGTCGGTTTCTGGCTCACGCAGCACCCGGAATGTGTTAACCTATGCCAGAACAGTTGTTCCGCCATCGCCCAGGAACAAGCAGAAGATTGCGACGGATGACTGGCAGGAGTTCGGTCGCCGAACTCGTGCGGCTCTCCCTCAAATACAGTCTCAATTCCGAGAGCGGCGATGCGCTGATCACCAGCGTGGTGCTCACCGGCGGCGAGTTGATCCTCTCGCCGATATTGGCGGAGGCGCTCGCCAAGCGGCTCAAGCGCCCGTTGCCGTCGGCTTATGGCCCCGATGCAGCGTGACGTAACAACTCACTTTCCCTCCCTCTCTTGAACAGCCGGACGATTGCTCCGGTTGTTTTCCTTTTCTCCGCTCCGCAAAGGATGCGTTAAGCGCATGGGCGCCAAGCGCAATCCAGGGCTTAGGGAGGGCGCCGCCCTCCCTGCCCTTGGTAGCGTCTTCTACGGCACTGAC
>CAZXRB010000284.1:1967-2189 GCA_964642845.1 uncultured Nitrospira sp. | reverse complement strand
GGCGCTCGCCGGCGTGGCCAACCACTTCGGCTACGGTCCGTTCACCGTCTTTCCACTCTCCCGGCAAAACGAGCCCTACATGCCGGGTCTCCGCACCTGCAACGGCGGCGCCTATACCTTCCAGGTCCCCGGTCCGCTCACCGTGCAAGAGAACGTCGTCATCCCGATGAAGGTGCAGGACGCCGCCTCGATTCGCTGCGTCTACGCCTACCTTCAGCGGGG
>CAZXRB010000284.1:0-1902 GCA_964642845.1 uncultured Nitrospira sp. | reverse complement strand
GTGGGAGCCGCTCGAGTACATGGGCATCGCGCAGGCACTGCGGGACGCCTACAAGACCACCTACGACTTCCTGGTGAACAATGAGGGCTTGGGGCTCCCCGCCACACGCCGTCTGCCGTATGCCGACTATGGCTTGGTGCTGATCGCGGCAGTTACAGCCGGGCCCGATCCGCAGACCTTGCAGACGGCCTCCTACGGCGCAAACCGGCTCGGCCTTGTGACTGGCGGCTTCGTCTTCCTCGATCCTGGAGCCGCGAACGAAGAGTACGTCCGCGTGATCAACGTCGATCCTGAGAATCAGACCTTCGACGCCATCGTGACCAAAGACCACGCCGCCGGCGAGCGCATCCGGCCCACCATCTGGCCGACGCCGGTGCTGAACGAGGGCGACGATTTGGCATTCGACATCCTGGCCGTCGCTTCGCCGGATCCGGGGTCAGACCTGACGGTGGTGGTCCAAACATGACGCTTGAGGCTCCGAGAGCTTCATCGCGGACGGAGTCTTCATGTCTCCATTTGCGCGTCTTCTTCCCTTGCTGGCTCTGTGCGCTCGATGATCTTTCGCGCCTCATTCCCGAAGTAATGCAGGGTGTCAGGCCAGAGCAAAACCGAATTCGTCGGGCTGGGCCGCGGCGCGGTCCAACGATCATATAGGCCGCCCGCGCGAACAGAGCCGCGCACGTACATCATGGAGAAAATCGGATCATCAACTTCGGAATCGCGCCGAAAGAAGTCTCGATCATTGATAACCTGATCTGGTAC
Organism: uncultured Nitrospira sp.; assembly: GCA_964642845.1. GTDB lineage: Bacteria > Nitrospirota > Nitrospiria > Nitrospirales > Nitrospiraceae > Nitrospira_D. The sequence continues at coordinate 1,140 of CAZXRB010000284.1, read as the reverse complement.
TTCATCAACGAATATCCCTTTCAGGTAGAACATCAGCGGCGTCCAACCCGAGGACGAATAGCCCCAAACCTCAGCGATTTCATACAGAGAGAGATTTGGTTCCGCGCTATTCGGCTTCAAGTTGATGATCAGCGCGTGGCCGGGATAGCCGTGCTCCCGAAGCGCCTGTCCAAAATCTATGTGCCAGGCCAACGGCTCCGATGCATTCGGCGAAAGCCTTGTCTTCAGAATGCGAGGAATCCATCCGGAATTGCAGCCAAACAGGGACACTTGCTCCCTGAATCGGTACCGATGGCCGAGTCTTTCGGAAAGCTTCTCGTAAAGGGCATACATAACGATTCGACCGTTCAGCCAGAACCTAAGATCGTAGCAACTGCAGACCTCACGTGCCTAGCGAATCCATCTCCATCTTCGATCCCCGCCGCACGGTCCAACTCCAGGGCTTCTCCGGCCGCGCGGCGACGACCACGCTCCACGACGCCACCGAGACCGGCTTCCAGATCTCCGGCATCTTCCAGGCGGCCGAGGACTTCGCCAACGTCCAGCTCTTCTCGGCCTACGACTACTTCAATCACCTGCGCCTGAAGCCGCTGCCAGTCACGGATCTCTCCGGACTGACCCTCCAGTACGACATGGAGATCCTGCCGGTCAACGGCGAGGAAGGCAATGTCCGTCCCGATTGCGTCCGCTACGCCTCGGTCGGCTGGGACAAGCTCACGATCACGACCGGTGCGGGTGACATCTACGAAGTCCCGCTGATGCACCACGCCGCGGTCGTCTCCGGCGGCTACACTCCCGGCAGCTTCGGATTCTCGCTCCACGATCGCGATGCCGCCACGCTCGACGAGCTGCTGGTCGGCAAGCCCACGCCGGCCCTCACCGACAAGGCCTACGTCTACTTCATGGGCACGCGCTGGTCGTGTTCCTCGGCTGAGGCGATCACCTTCTGCGAACTTGAAACCGAGCTCACTCATGACATCGGCAGCCCGCATGCCCCTTCGACCGACCAGGCCATCTGGTGGCAGGACGATCCGTGGTTCTGGCACAACTTCTTCATCAACAACACGACCGTCGCGGTCGGTCCTCAGAGCGGATTCTCGGACGCTTCGGAGATCGCCCAGTTTTTCGCCAACTGGTTCA
>CAZXRB010000283.1:0-2190 GCA_964642845.1 uncultured Nitrospira sp. | reverse complement strand
GAGCGGCATCTGTTGCAGCTTTGCCGCTACATCGTGCTGAATCCGGTTCGCGGCGGGCTGGTGGAGATACCCAGGCCGTGGTCGTGCAGCAGCTATCTGGCCACAGTGGGATACCGGAAAGCACCCGAGTTTCTGTTCATGGACTGGGTGTTGGGCCAGTCTGGCCCGGATTATTCATACCGCTTTGGCATCTTGATGGAAAGGTTGTCCCGCAAGTGTTGGGCGGCTACGTAGCACCCAAGACAGGTGGATCGGCGCAAAATGCCCCCTTACCCCCATCACGAAAACCGGGTTGTCACGGGGTCAAGTTACGGCTTGTGTACTACCACGCAGTTCCCCCAGCCGCCGGCAGAGCCATTCGAACCAGGGTAGGTACGGCCACGAGGCGGGAAGCGTGACGACCACACGACGCGCCGACTGGACCACCTCGGCAGCGACCTTGATGACCATCGTCCGCCACGTCTCGATCTGTCCGTGTCCCAGGGGGTCCCTCACGCAAGCATATCGCTGATACCGCCGGCGATCCTCACCAGTCAGCGCCTCGGCCGGCACGCTCGGATCGCTGACCGGAACCGCTTCGCCGCCCCGGTCGTTCAGGTTCGTCAGCGGCAACGGCCCCCGATCCGCCACCGACCTCCGAAACCGAATCAACAAGTTCAAGGCCAGCGTATGAAGCTGGAGGCGGAAGTAGTTCGCCATGAAGCGATGACAACTCAACCGATCGCCCGACAACCCGTTCTTCAGCTCCTTGTGACGATTCTCACTCTCCCCTCGCGCCACGTATTCATCGTAACAGGCTTCAGGCACCACCGACGCCCCAGGCCGATTCGTCACCACAAACCGGAGATTCGTCCCCACCGAATTGCACTCTGCCTTCGCCACCACCTGGCGCTCGTGCGGCCACCCCTTCGCCTGATACATGAAGGTATGAAACAACCGCACCGGTTCACGCGTCCGGGCAAATTCCGCCACCGCTCGTTCAAGCACCCCCTCCGCCTCCCGCTTCAGCACCGCGTTCGGCGTCAAGCCGAACGTGTACATCAGCCCCAGCCGCTCACACGGCCCGTACATCTTGGGAACGCCAAACCCCGCGTCTGCCCGCACCTCGATCTGGACCTCCGGCCAGGCCTGCCGCAACCGGCTCATAATGTACTCCACGTCCACGTCCGCGCCACACGCCGCAGACGCCGTGCCGAACCGAAGCGCCGCCCACACCACCTGTTTCGTCTCCGCGCACGTGATGATCAGCGGATGGTACACGTACTCATCGTAGAAGCCGTTGAACAAGGCCAACTGCTGCTGCCCATGGCACGAGTCCGGCGTCGCATCCAGGTCCAACGTGATCCGTCTCGGAGGCTCCGGGAAGGACCCGATGAAGTCATCGATGAAGAAATCATGGAGCCGCCAGAGATCCTTCGGCTCGATCGAATTCTCAAACCGCGACAACGTGGGCTGGCTCGCCAGATCGTTCTCGTCCAACCGCCGGCCCGCCACCAGTTTGAAGATCGGGTCCGACCTCAAGGCGTCATGGTCGTTGCAATCCTCGTAGTCGGCCAGGATGCCCAACACCCGCTGACGCACCATCCCCACGAACTCGTGGTCCGTCAGGCACGCATCCCGTCGGTCTTCCAGATGGGCGGCGAACCGTTCCGTGAGCCGGATCTGGTCGTCGAACTGGCGAAAGAGTAGAATGCCCGCATCGCTGCTGACCTGCACATGTTTTGACTTGACGACGATCGGCAGCGAATCAAGGAAATCGAAACAGATCTGAGCGACAGGCTGTTGCAGCATACGCGACCTCCTTGTCCTGGGTTAACTGCTTCTACAACCACAGCTTAACCCACAAGGAGGTCGTAAAAAAGAGGCCAGTGTGAATAATCCGGGCTAGGCGGCTGGGCGGCATCACGGTAGACTCATCCGCGGTGACGGCTTGGAGAAAGGTGCCGAAGGGTTCCACCGGACCACCGACGTCTCCAAAGAGGCTCTCCGCGCATGAATCGAGCAATAGGACCATCGCTGGGGCTTATCGCGGCAAACGTTGTCTTGGTCTCCGCCTCCTTCGCCACCGACGTCGTCGACCGCCCGCCCGGTCCGCTGGAGTATGGGTATCGACCGGCCGAAGGCGAGGTGTGTCACGTTACGCCTCCCTCATTCGTCTGGGTCATCCAGAACACGGCGAAGTCTTACGAG
>CAZXRB010000282.1:0-2209 GCA_964642845.1 uncultured Nitrospira sp. | reverse complement strand
GCGATAGCCTCGATTTCGGCGTCCCGGCTGGCGTCCACGCGCTCGCGCTGGAGCTTCGCCAGGGCGTTGCTCGCGTAGGGCAGGGGCATGTCGGCGATGACCTTCGGCCCCTTGGAGGATTGATAAGTGGTGACGGTCATGACGCCCTCAGTCGAAGTTCGGGATTTCGTCGTCACCGATGCCGAAGTCGTCGGCCGGCGGCGGCTTGGGTTCATCTTTTGGGAAGGCGGCGGCCAGGCGCTTCATCTCGACCACGACCCGCGCGTACTCGTCTGGGCTCAGGACGCGCTTCCATCCGTCCTTGTTCTTCTCCCAGGTCTCCCGAAACAGCGCCTTGTCGGTTCCGACGCCGCGCAACATTCGCAGCGCCATTTCCTCGGCGGTGGGAAGCGGGTCGCCATCCGACTGCTGCTCTCCAGCGCCGTGAAGATCGCCCTTGTGCCAAAGATCCAGGGCGGCGCCGAAACGCATGGCCGCGTTGCGCAATGCGTCTCCGATGATCTCCTTGACCGCGTCGCCTCCGGACTTGCCATCGGCGTTTCCGTAGCCGAGACGCGTGACGCCGCAGACGGTCAGCTTGATCCAGAGCCCCCCATTCCGGTCGAAGGCCGGGAGGCCGTCCTGAGCGAAGGAGACCGGCTCCCACGACCACAGCGGATCGGTGTCAAGCAGGCGGTCGGTCAAGGCCGCGTGCCCGACATAGTCGACGTGGACGGCGTTCTTGTGGTGCCACCCGCCGCAGAGCTGACAGGAGACGCCCTTGGAGCGGTCGCGCTCGCGCTCCTCGCGCTGAGCCTTACTCTCCTTCGGCAGCTTGGAGACGTGATGGGCCGGAAATGGCTCGCGCAGCTTGGCGAGCGGATCAACGGAGACCTCCGCGGCCTCTTTGATCTTAGCGACGGCGTTCACAGCTCGTCTCCTTCATAAGGGTTGTTGAGGCCCCGGCGCTTCTCGTCAGCAGCCAGCAGGAACAGGCCGGCTATGACAGCCAGGGCGAAGATGATGAGGGGGATGGTCATTCGTCGTAGTTCCCAATCTCTTCGGATGACTTGCTCTGGTGTCCTGCAACAAAGACCGCCAGGGCCAGTGCTGCGGCGATGAACAGAGCTACGATGATGAGGGCGGCGATCATTGCGGAGGCTCGGGAAGCGGCATCCAGTGGGTGACGGGTTCAATCGTCGGCGAATGGAGCTGCGAGGTTGATCCGTCCACAAACGTGTATCCAGGCGCTAGAACCATTTGCCGCGCCCCTGAAATGAACGCGTCGAATTCCTCTTGCCACCAACACTTCACCACATCGCCCTCGCGATGGCTGTCGTGCCACGGCTGGTTGAAGTAACCGCCAAGAATTGCGCGGTCTTTCGGCGCAGTTTCAATAGGCTGCCAGCCCATCACGCCCCCCACAGCACCGCGCACACAGCGCAGAGAACGGAGAGGGTGAGAGCGCCGCTAGTGATAGAGCGGAGGGAGAGCATGTCAGTCGTTCCCGATCTTCTGCTCAGCCAACAGAGCCTCAATGTCTTCCGGGCTCAGTGACTTAATGTGTTGGTCCAGCTCGCGGCATGACATGGAGGAGAGGTCTTCTCTGTCTGCCGGGGTTTGATCTTGGGGAGTGGTCATGATGGGGCGGTCCATCACCCCCGAGCCTCCATCTGATCCACGCACTCGGCGGTGCAGTGGAATTGAAGGCTGACCATGGCGAGTTCCATGGCGTCCAGGGTCTGCCGGGCGATGTTGGCCTTGCGGTAGCTGGAGCCGTCTTCTCGGGAGAGAGCGGCGCGGATTTCCTCAACCTGAACAGCCAGGGCGTTGATGCCCTTCGTTAGCTCGGCGATCTGGATGCGCGCTTGATGGGCGTGTCCGGCTTCGCGGGCCTTGGCTCGCTCCACCATGCCCCGCGCCTCGTCCAGCATCTGTTCGGTGGAGGGGATGGCGTAGGGCTCGGGCGCCATGCCGGACCAGCTAACGCCGGATGCCTGCTGGATTTGACGGCGGGCGTGACGGTCAGCGGCCATGTGGCGCGCGTGTACATCGTTGTACGCCTTGCGTAGCTCGGGTGTCAGGGTGTCGATGACCTGGGTCATGGCTAGCGCTTCCAGACCCGGACGCCGCCATCGACTGTGCGAGCGGCGTAGTTGCCGGGGCCAAGGATGCGGTGTGCGGCGTTGTTGATCCCCCGCACCGAAACACAAAAAAAAAAGACGGATGC
>CAZXRB010000281.1:0-2228 GCA_964642845.1 uncultured Nitrospira sp. | reverse complement strand
GGCACTTGTGGCAGAACCGGTTTTACTCGTGTCCGATGGATGAACAGCATCTTTGTGACCTGCTCCCCGAAATCTCTACCAGGTAAAACTAGAGAAGCTCCGAGAATGGAAGGAGCAGGTGGAGATGAAGAAGAGCCGATACACGGAAGAGCAGGTCATAGGCGCCGTCAAGCAGATGGAGGCGGGGCGGAAGGCGAAGGAGTTGGCGCGTGAGCTTGGGGTGAGCGAGGCGACGCTGTACGCCTGGAAGTCGAAGTACGGCGGGCTGGAAGTGAACGAGGCCCGGCGGCTGCGCGATCTGGAGCAGGAGAACGCGCGGCTCAAGAAACTGGTCGCCGAATTGTCGTTGGACAAGGATGCCCTGCAGACGGTGATCCGAAAAAACGGGTGGAGCTTGTAGAGCAACGGCGCGATGTGGCGCTCGTGATGGCCGAGCACGGCTTGAGCGAGCGCCAGGCCTGCAAGCTCCTGGAACTGGATCGCACCACATACCGCTACGAGCCTCGGCCAGACCGTAACGCCGGGCTGCGAGCAGCTCTGATGGAACTGGCGCGGCAGAAGCCGCGCTACGGCTACCGGCGGCTGGGCGTGCTGCTGGCGCGCCGTGGTTGGCCGGCGAATCCGAAGCGGGTCTACCGGCTGTACCGCCAGGAGCACCTGGCTGTGCGGCGGCTGAAACGCAAGAGGTTGCAACGAATAGCGCCGCCGGCAGAGACGTTCACGGCGGCGAACCAGGAATGGGCGATCGACTTCGTCATGGACTCGCTGGCGACGGGCCGGAGCTTCCGGGCGCTGACGATCGTGGACAGTTACACGCGCGAGTGCCCGGCCATTGAGGTAGATAGTTGTCTTGGATCACAGCGCGTGACGAGAGCGCTGGACCGGGTGATCGCCGAGCGCTGCAAGCCGCTGGCGATCCGGTGCGACAACGGGCCGGAGTTTACGTCGCGCCACTTCTTGAGCTGGTGTGAGGAGCGGCAGATCCGGCTGGTATTCATCGAGCCGGGCCGGCCGATGCAGAACGGCCACGTGGAGAGCTTCAACGGGCGGTTTCGGGACGAATGCCTGAACGCGAACTGGTTCCTGACACTGGCCGACGCGAGGGCCAAGATCGAGACCTGGAGGAAGGAGTATAACAGCGAGAGGCCGCACAGCTCGCTGGGATATCTATCGCCGGAAGAGTTTGCCGCACGGCAGTTGCCGCGCGGTGATTCTACAGGGCTGATGTGGGGCCAAGGGGATTCAAACGCCATCCCCTTGCCCCACACCCCCATCCCCGCTGCCCGCGAGGGCAGCATGACGAGGTAAGATGCCGGAGACTTCTCTAGTTATCACTGGTAGAAAAAACGGGGGCAGGTCAGAAGCGGACGCCCCCGATGGGCTCGATCCCAAAGTTCGGCTTGAATGTCCAGTGAAGGGCCGCCGCCTCAGATGCCACGACAAGCGACCGATCCGGCTTGATCTCCTGCTGTACGTAGACGGGGCACGTTCTTTCGACCAGCCCTTGCTTGTTTATCAGAACCTTGATCCGAACGGCACCACCAAGCCCTTTAGCCTTGGCTGCTGGCGGGTACTGCGGCGAGACCTTGTCCACGGCACCCTTGTCCACAAAATGCGTCATACGCCTGGGATGGAAACCCGAGAAGCCACAGTCGCCCTCGGGTCCGGACACGAGGACTTGGCCGCCCCACACGAGTACACCCGCCAGCGCGACTATTGCCACTTTCCACATCACTGCACCTTCCCCTGCACAGTGATGACGGGCATGCCGTGATCCCCCCCCCGTCCTCGGGCTCATGCCATGGAACTGACGGATCTCATTTTCGATCTTGATTACCGTCCGGTTGTCGAGGGTAGGATCGTTCCGCAGGTGCCCGTAGCCCGCTCGGTACTTGAGGGTTTCCCCAACAAGTTCGTGATACATGGTTACGAAATCGGGCTGCCAACCCTGGTAGACGCCCTTCCCACCACAGCACCAGACTTCGGTCCCCCCAGGAACATCACCCTGCGAGACCAAGACGCTCACGTGCTTGTTGCCTGGGGCTGGCTCGAACACCGCCGAGTGCGCACTGTATGAAGAGACCTTTTCCCCGAGATCACTGAACGATGCTGTCAACCCGCCGCCGACAAGGCCCACGTCAGCCACGACGCTGTGATCGTTGATTAGCCCGACCACTCCCGTGTACCCTGCGGAGGCGTTTTTACCAAACGCTTTCTTATCAATGAGG
>CAZXRB010000280.1:0-2233 GCA_964642845.1 uncultured Nitrospira sp. | reverse complement strand
CGGAGTGAAAGCGACGGTCAGGTCCACCGATGTTCCCGGGTTGCCGCTTGCCGTCCCCACGCTTAGCCCAACTTCCGAATTCGGAGGACCGGAATTCTTTATTCATGCGGACTTGCGCTTCTTTTCAGTCACTATGATTCGTCTGGCCGTGTCCAGGTCTTGATCGGCTTCATAACCTGCAACGGTACCGCGAGCGTCTCGTAAATCTCCCGATGCACCGACTCCGGCGTGGTAGCCTGCCGAATTCTCAACACCGTGCCCGATTCCGTCGGCAGCACCACCGTGACCACCTGGTGCGTGCGCAAGGCGTCGCGCACCGTGGCCCAGGAGGTGTGAACGTCCTGCTGCAAGAAATAGTGCTCGATCAACACCAGCAGGTGATACGCGAGCACGCACAGGAAGATGTGCGTCTGCACCCGATGCTGGAGTTGATGGAAAATCGGGCGCTCGCCCAAGGGGCTCTTGATGTCCCGGAAGGCATCCTCCACCCGGGTGAGAAGAATGTAGCTGCGCCAGATGTCGTCGGCCGAAAGATCCTCGCGATCCGTCTTCAAAACGTAGCTGCCATCGAGCTTCCGGGCGCGCTCCTTCTTGTCGGCATCTTCGCGCCAGACGAGCGTTCTGCCTTCGATGTCGGGCTCGATCGCATAGTAGCGCGCCACCCTCGGATAGCGCTCCTTCAGTCGGCCCACCGCCTGGTGAATCTTCTCGGGCCGCTTCAGACGACCCTGCTGGATGCGGCGCTTCAGCTTCTCGAGATCTTTCAGCAGTCTCCCTTCCTGTTTCTCGCGAATCGCCCGGTCCTTCTCCCGCCGCCCCTCGCTGCGGCAGAGAATAACGACCTCCTCCCCCCGCTGCTCCCGCTTGATCGCGACCCGGCTCTTTTCCTGGAAGCAATTCCGCGGCGAGGGCGGGCGCATCACCTCCTGCCAACCCTCCTCGCTTGCCAACGCATCCCACCACGCGTTCCTTTCCGGTTGCCGCCCGGCGACGATGTAGTGGTAGCCGCGCCGGCGTATCTCCTCGAGGTTTTCCCGGTATGCCATGCCGCGGTCGACGATCACGGTCGCCGCCCTTTGGCCGCTGCGCCGCTCGAGCGCCTCCAGCATCCGCCCCACCGTCATCCGGTCCTGCGCGTTGCCGTCGAACACCTCGTGCGCTTTCGGAAATCCGTCCCGGTCCAGCACCAACCCGACGACCACCTGTTTGCAGTCCGGCCGCTGGTCGCGCGAGTATCCCCGCTTCGCCTGCGGATTCTTTGCGGCCTCCCCCTCAAAATAGCTCGACGTCAGATCGTACAGGTAGAAGCTCTCGTCCAGATTGAATAGCGTGCGCTCGCGCTCCGCTAACTCCCGCTCGATCGTTTCCCGGTTCGGATGCAGCGCATCGAGATTCCGATACAGATGGTCCCCGTTCAACTCCGCAAAGTCGGTCCCCAGAATGTCTCCCAGTGCCGTGCGCCGGACCCAGTCGGGCATGGCCAGCTCCGCCCGCGGATCGATCAGACGGTTCAAGGTCATCACTTCGCTTAGCCTACAGGCCCGCGCGCTCAATCCGGCGCGCCTGAGAATCCCGTCCAGATCCAGCCGCTGCCACATCTGGTGCCCGACATGAACGGGTCCGGCCTCGCGCGCCTCTTCCACCTCGACGCGCTCGCTGTCGACCTTGACGACCGCGCCCGGCCTACGAGCAGCGCGGCGGCGCTTGCGGATCCTTTTGCGCGCCGCTTCCACCATGGCCTGCAACTCGGCGTCGGAACCGGCCAGAGACAGCTGGCCGCTGAGCGCGGATTGCAAGCGATGAGCCACAGACAGCCATTGCTCCGGCGGCGCAGGCTCGAGATTGCCGAGCGAGCAGATGGTGCGCTGGCGCGGGCCCTTGGGGGTTTGGACGGATTCGACGAGGAGATAGTTGGTGTAGGTTTTCTCTTTGTACTTGCGGGTGCTTTTGCGTATGTACATTATGACACTACATATCGCACGCCATCCCTTCGGTGTCAAGAGAAATCTTCACACAATTAGTCACTACTTTCAGGATTCGAGAAACCCTCTGTTGGAAAGGAAGGACTTAGGGCCTCCAATTGGGCAAAAACAAGCAAAATCGCTGTGCCGAATGCGGAAGTTGGGCTAAGCCATTTCCAAACGAGGATCCGGGCTGCATGGATCCTCTTCGGCCTGCTCGCCTACCCGAACGCCGCAGCCCAGGAAAAGCCGAAACAGCCTCCCGCAGTCGA
>CAZXRB010000279.1:0-2245 GCA_964642845.1 uncultured Nitrospira sp. | reverse complement strand
GCGTCGGTGCGCGGGCCACCGATAGCAGCGGCGTCATCGGAAACGCCCCGCCGCAGCAGATCACCGTCGCTGCGGGCGAGACGGTGAACTACCTGCACACCGATCTCGCCGGGAGCCCGATTGCGGCGACCGATAGCTCAGGAAACCTCCGCTGGCGCGAGAGCTACAAGCCGTACGGGGAGCGGGAGATCCGCGACAGCCGCTCAGCGGGCAACCGGCAGTTCTGGCATGGGAAGCCGGAGGAGCCGGGCGGGTTGCAGTATTTCGGGGCGCGGTATTACCACCCGGTGGTGGGAAGGTTCTTCGGGGTGGATCCGAAGGGGGTGGATCCGACCAACGTCTACTCGTTCAATCGGTATGCGTACGGCAACAACAATCCTTACAAGTACACCGACCCGGATGGCGAGTTCCCCATCTTGCTTCTTGCCATCCCGATCAAGGCCGCAGCGGCTGGCATGGTAGTGGGAGCTGCGTCGAGCGTCGCCACCTCCGCTACGATTCAGTACAGCACGACGGGCAGCATCAACTCCGGCGAGCTGGCTGACGCGGCCATGATTGGAGGCAGCATTGGTGCCTTGACTGGAGGTGCCGGAAGCGCGATCCGTATCGCAGGCCAACTGAGGACCGCGCAGACGCTTGCGAAGGAGTCAACCGAGATTCACAGCTCGTTGAACCCCATCGCACAGGAGATGCGAACGACGGCGGTGCTACAGACGTCCAGCGGAAAAATTGCGGCGGGAAGCGGCAAGGACGCGCTGAACCCCGCTCAACGCAAAGCCGCCGAGCAACTAGGAGCTCGTTCATCCCCTGAGAAGGGGAGGGGTACCCACGGAGAGACGAACGGGCTTCGCGACGCCGCGAAGGCAAATGAACGCCCGGAGGCGATGGGTGTAAGCCGGGATTTTTGCCCCGACTGCAAGGCTGCGATCAAACAGAGCGGAGGGGTGGTTACCGGCCCCCGGACTGCAATATGGCCCAACTAACGTAAGGAACCTTATGGAATTGGATCAAAAGAAACTGAACGAGCGAATCGGAAGGTTGGAAGCTGGGAAAGCATCAGCCTTCGCTGCGTGTGTTGCTCAGCGCTTCATCCCATCGTTCACTGAGACTGCTTACGCTGGGGCGACGAGGGACGTTCAGTTTACGAAAGAGACTCTTGCGCTCATCTGGCAATGGGCTTTGGATCAGAATCCGGATCTCGAGCAAGCACATTTCCGGCTGGATCAATCCAAACGCATTGCCAAGCTGCTATCGGCCGCTGAGGGGAACCTTGCGAAGTACGCGGAGGACGCCGTGACCGCATTGGCGTACGCTCTCTGCGCTTACCTTCACACACCGGATCAAGCAGGGTGGGCAGCGCAATGTGGCTACGAAGCCGCTGACTACTTCGTCAATCAAGAGTCGGGAATTGACTATGAACGCGACGGAGAAGCGGCCGTCCTGGCACACCCCGTTGTGCAGCGCGAGATCTCTCGTCAGAACGACGACTTGATACTCCTCGAATCGTCTCCGGGTAAAGAGCTGGAGCGACGAGGACTGATCGAATCGCTTCGCCTGCGGGCAATCGAGCAGAGCCATTCCGTCTTCGACAACTGACCGCGGCCGCAATGGTCACTCGTCCTTTCAGCACGTCATGACTAGTTCGGCGTTGGTCAGTAAGCCTATGAACGCGCTTGACTGCTTGCTGAACGACATCTCTGGGGAAGATCTCCCGGCAGATTGGTACGCTCGAAGCGTGAAATGTATGCTCGACTGCCTTACGCTTATCGAGCACCACATCCCTAGCTTCGCGAGCATTGCCCTTGAGGCTGCGCGTAACTACTGGCGAGGGGAAGCAACAGGGGCAAGTCTTGAAGAGCAACGGGTCGCGCTGTGGACAGAACTGCACGACCGCTTCCCCGGGGGAAAGCTTCAAGACGTAGACGAATGCGCTGCCCGGGCCGTGCTCGGCGCGATGTACCCGAATCCTGAAGGGGATATCGTCGATCTCTTGAGCTGGTTTGCGACACTGGCAAACCGCGTCGAACCTCACGAAAGCGAGCAGATTGAGATCGTCCGACGGACATTCGGTCGCCGTTTCTAGCGGATAGGTTCAGACGTTGGGGGTGCAATAACAGTCCAGTTTGGATAGCGCCCGCCGCCGTTAGCCAGGTGCTTGGTGGCTATTGGCGGCCAGAGAAGAGCGCTCCATCGCCCTCGGCTTCGCCTCGAGCCTCAACGTCACCCCCACCGTCGGCGAGCACCG
>CAZXRB010000278.1:0-2248 GCA_964642845.1 uncultured Nitrospira sp. | reverse complement strand
CCAGCCAGCGAAAGATGCATCGGACCGAGAAGGACGGCATCGATGGAGCCTAACGTTTGCGTTGACCGGCCGCCGAGGAGCGAAGCGACGAGGGCATTTGCAAGCGACGCTTGCAAACGGTCCGGTCGAACGCTGGGTTGGGCGTCATCACCAGCACAGTGGGTCCTCGCGGGCAGGGTCAAAACCGTCCACGCGGCGCTCGATTACGAGATCGTAGGGAGATCGCGGCGAGTACACAGGTCTCAGAGATACAGACTCGTTCAAGGAAAGCCGCGGCACTGCCTCAGCGACAGCCTGCGAGAGCGCCAGCAGCGCGGCGGGAGAGCCAGCGACCCAGTGCGAAGTGATCTCGGGTTCGTCCCAGGTGCCAACCTCGAGATACAGATAAGGCCCGAAGTGCTGGTGCTCGGAAAGGGCTTGATTCTTTGGATCGGCGGCGTACCGCGCTAGGGCTTGCGAGAAGCGAAGCAGGCCGACCGATGACCCGACGATGCGCCACGCTTTCACGTCGTCGTCGCGGTCGTAGAAGAAACCGAGTTCTCGCCATTCGCGACGAGTTCTCTCGTTCAGCCGTTCAGATGGCACGGCGTTTCCTTATGACGCCCAACGTTCCGGTTGAGCGGCGACCGAGGAGCGCAGCGACGAGGGAAGTTGCCAGCGACGCTGGCAACCCGTCCGCTCCAACCGGTTGTTAGGCAGCGCCATCAACGTTCGGTCGCCCTACGGTCGGCGATCGCTCACCCACAGACATTCCAGTGAGGCGATCGGGATTGGATGGCAGATCTGGGACCAACAGCCACGAAATGATAAGCGCGCCGGTAGCAACCCCAAGCAGCCCGATCGGCCCAAAAATGGGATTGCCGCTGATGCTCAGTGGCCCAACGGCGAGGACGCCGACAAACACGCATACGGCAAGAGTGATTCTTCGACGACGGGACATGCCGAGGGGACTCGCGACCCAGACCCAGAATGCCGCGAGCCCTACCAGTCCCGCGAGCCCCCACAGAAGAAAAAGAAGGACATCTAGATGGACGTCACGCGCCAACCCTAGGCCCCCGAGGGCCACGACCAAGGCGGCCGAAGGAAAAAACGCCAGCGTTCCTGGGATGCCGACCAAGATCGCCAGCGCTCCTTTCACTAGTCTTCGCCGCGACGCGTTCATGCGATGCCTAACGCGTAAGTTCAGCCGCCGCCGAGGAGCGCGGCGACGAGGGAACCGGCAAGCGACGCTTGCCGGCGGTCGGCTGCAACGCCGGGTTAGGCGGGTTCATTGTCCTCGGGCCGATAGTTGGGATCTGGAAACCTGACGTTGTCGCCTGACGTTGCGTGGAGGAGAACTAGGAGTTCCCCCTCTAGTACTGGGCACTGCGGGGTATACCTTCGATGAACAGTTATGTCCGCCGGCAACTGGGAAACATCTGACCTCGGTGGCTCGGACATTTGAACGGAGACGCCGTGACTCGCGTCCGCCAGACGGCAGATGATGTTCACGGCCTTGTTTCCGCGAGACGCCTCGGCAAGGACGATGTGTTTCAACGGGGCCGCTAGATCGCCCCAGCACCGCAGGTCGACGTCCTCGACGAAGAACCCGTCTATGAAGACTTGATCGTCCTTCGCGAGGTAGCCCATCGGTACGCCTAACGGCCGCGCTCAGGCGCCGGCAACAGCAAGCGAAGCGCCGCTGTTGACGGTCGCCTGCAGCGCGTGGTTCGGCGTCGTCGCCGCCTTCGGGGCGCTTCTCTTCCTACAGTGTTTCACTATGAGGTGGTTCAATACGTCGGGGATACCAGCACAACTCATCAGTAAACCGCAAGAGCCTCTCGAAGGCTTGCTCTTCAGGTACAACGCGATGCCATTGGTGATCTTTGCGGTATGTATCCTGATATCGGAATTCCAGAGTTCCGTCAAAGCGCGGGGAAATGCGCAAGTACGGTCCGTCGTATGGATACACGACCGCCGTTTGAACAATGCAGAGATCGTGCATCGACGTCCAAGCAAACAGGTCCCGAAGACGGGATGACTCTATTTGCCCGACCAAGCGAACCATCGATTGGAGGTTCAGTCCACCCGCAACCCACTCTTCATAGGTCGTTCGAATCTCAGGCCAGTGGCGTGTCATCGGTCACTCATGCGACGCCGAACGTAAAGCTTGAGGGGCCGCCGCGCGGCGAAGCTGCGCGGGCAGTTGCCAGCCCCGCTGGCAACCGGTCCCCTCGAAGCGCGGGTTCGGCCTCGCGCCGCGCAGACC
>CAZXRB010000277.1:0-2249 GCA_964642845.1 uncultured Nitrospira sp. | reverse complement strand
AGGCGATGAGGAAAGTTGCTTAAGCCGGTGTCCATGAATTCGGGGGAAGTCCAAAGTGACATCCGAAACCGAAGAAGACGGCGAGAGGCCTCAAGCTACCTTATACCAACGAACAGACCACTGCCGAAGTTACATGCTTTCCCCAACAAGAGTGGCCCTTGCACAACTGTCGAAAACACCAGCTTCAATTGGGCGCTGAGACCGCCTTTTGGTCCGCGCGACAGGCTTATCTTCTCTATGCTCGCTGGTATCGGGAATCCGCGGCGATGCAACTCGAGCCTTACGTCGGTAGCAATCACCTGCTCAGGCGTTGCTCTCTTGCTGTATCGCGTAGGGCGATACTCGGTCTGGGTTACCCACGTTTTTGCATGCGCAAACAGCGGGTCGTCATCTTCGACAATGGTCGAAGGCTCCAGCCTGAGCAGTCCCACAGACCCGGCATGCAGCTCGCGCAAGTTACGCAGCGCTGCATCGAGAACCGCGAGATGCCCGCGCTCTTCATAACTGGGCTGCCGACTCTCCAACAAATGCGGCGCAATGACAAGCAGCCTCTGCGTAGCTGCGTCGAAAGCGAACGCCAAATGCGCCTTGCCGCCTCGGCGCGCCGGCGAACCATCCACTTCATGACCAGTGAAAAACGTGGGCAGTGCCGTTTGCGGCCCCAGCTCATCCTGCACGAGCGCCATCACGGCTCGGCGCAGCGCCTGCGTGAGACGTCTTGGATTAGATTGGCCCGTCAAGCCCTTGACGACGACGAAGGCGTGAGCGCCCTCGGGTTGCTTGACCGGCCTCATCAAGCCGAGACCCAAATACCTGCCGTCGCCAACAACCAAAGGGCCGAAAACCGGCTGAGAGAAAGTGATCCTGACGTGCCACAGTCGCGCCGCAGGAAAACGTGTGCCCGGCGCAAAGCCTTCCGCACGAAGACTTTTGGTATCGAACGGCTCACGTTGGACGCGAATAGATGCAGGTTTCATTGCGACTCCAGTATGGCGCAGTGCCTGGCCAACCGCTTTGGCTGCATCGCGTTCGAGCCCGGCACGCTCGGTCCCTCGTCTCCGCCCGTGCGGCTGCGAGACGGGCAAAGCCATGGGGGTCACGGTCTGCCAGATCCGATATCCGGCCTTGCCATCCTCCTCGATGCCGAAATGGCCGAGCATACCTTGCTCTTCTGCATGCACGAGCGTCCCCTCGATTTCACCCGTTTCCTGGTTAACGGCAGAGAAGGCCCATTCGATGTCCTTGGCCGGAAGGGGGCAGTCGGGTGGGATTTCCACCAGCAGACGCCGGATGCCGTGATCGGCGTGCGGATGACCGATGGATGGCAGGGGAATAATGCGGATACGGAGCACCTTGTCTGCTTCGGTCGCATCCCGGTAAAGACCAAAAACGCGGTCTATCGTAGCAGTCTTATCGGGCAAGGCCTGCTTCATTCTTCCAGCGGCGTCGTTGCGCACTGTCTCAACGAGCCGCACGACTTCCTTGAGCGGCCTGGAAAGAAAACCCGCGCCTTTTGCCAAATCGCGCAGCTCGTAGAGCAGTCGCACCGGTTGGTTGTTATAGGAAACCTTGTGAAACTTCGGTTTGGGCGGCTGAGCGAAAGTCTGGACCACCACTTTCTTTCGAGACGGATCTTTCTTTATCGGAGCCTCCTCGATCATCGGCTTGAAGCGCATCCGGTTCTTTTCATAGCGTACGGTGAGGCTCTGCAGCGATCCTGGAATCGGGCAGGCGAGATCCCGACCACCACCGCTCTTGACGGGCCGATGGATGGCGCCGGGGTGAGCATCGAGCCGCGACCTGGCTTCTTCATCGTCGAGAATCTCGGCCGTCGCCCAGGCCATGTCCACCCCGCGCCCGAGCTGGTAAAGCCGCAGGGCGATCTCCCGAAGCCGTTCCGCATGTTCCCGCCCGTCATCGAACGACCACGCGTAGAGAAACGGCGTCTCGTGGTCGAAGATTTGCGGATAAAAGCGCTTAGTGGCCGAGCGAATTTCGCCAATACGCGCCGGATCGCCACCTACAGTGTCCATGTCGTTGTTCGGCATGAAGTGACTGAATGGCTGACCCTTGTGCCGGGCCGGTGCGGCGATCAACGGCGGATCAAGTCGCTCGAGCCAGCCAAGCGCCTGCTGGTCCTCTTCGGCGAGCGCGACGCCCCGCGCCGCCGCCGCCACGAGTGCCTGAAACAGCCGCGCCGGCGATGGCGGCCACTCCGGGCGGCCGTCGGGCTCGAGGCCGTGGTAGCG
>CAZXRB010000276.1:0-2252 GCA_964642845.1 uncultured Nitrospira sp. | reverse complement strand
TCCTGACTCTCCTTCTCTCAAATCAGTGTCCAAGAAAATCGTGGGGCGGGGGAGGCGGGACGGAAAGCGAGAGAGCGGTCGCGCGAGCTGGGGGTAAGCGAAGCGACGCTGTACGCTTGGAAGTCGAAGTACGGCGGGCTGGAAGTGAACGAAGCCAAGCGGCTGCGGGACCTCGATCAGGAGAACGCCCGGCTGAAGAAGCTGGTGGCGGATCTGTCGCTCGATAAGGGCGCCCTGCAGACGGTGATCCGAAAAAACGGGTGGAGCGTGTAGCGCAACGGCGCGATGTGGTGCTCGTGATCGCCGAACACGGCTTGAGCGAGCGCCAGGCCTGCAAGCTCCTGGAGGTGGATCGCAGTTCGTATCGTTACGAACCGCGGCCGGATGAAGACGCGGCCCTCCGCGCCGCGTTAGTCGAGTTGGCACGACGGAAACCACGCTTCGGATATCGCCGTCTGGCCGCGTTGCTCGCACGGCAAGGCTGGGAGGTGAACCACAAGCGGCTGTACCGGATCTATCGCGAAGAAAATCTGGCGGTGCGGCGGACCAGGCGGAAACGGCTGCGCCGCGCGCCGTCGGCGCCGGCGAAGCTCACGGCGGCGAATCAGGGATGGGCGATGGACTCCGTAACGGATTCGCCCGCATCCGGGCGCGCGTTCCGCGCGTTCACGTTGGTGGATAACTTCACGCGCGAGTGTCCGGCGATCGAAGTGGATAGCTGCCTGTCGGCGCAGCGCGTGACGCGCGTGCTCGATTGGGTGATCGCGCAACGCGGTCAGCCGGAGGCGATCCGCAGCGACAACGGACCGGAGTTCACGTCGCGGCACTTCCTGGCTTGGTGCGAGGAACGCGGCATTCGCTTGGACCTGATCGAACCGGGCCGGCCGATGCAGAACGGCTTCATCGAGAGCTTCAACGGACGATTGCGCGACGAATGTCTGAATGCGAACTGGTTCGCGACGCTGGCCGACGCGAAGTCGAAAATCGAAGCGTGGCGGCAGGATTACAACGCTGAGCGTCCGCACAGTTCGTTGGAGTATCTGCCCCGAACGAGTTTGCCGCCCGGCGGACGCCGCGCGGGGTCTCTCCCTTGTTGACGTGGGGCCAAGGGGATTCCAACGCCATCCCCTTGCCCCACACCCCCATCCCCGCTGCCCGATCCGGGCCGCTGGAGGGTAAGATGTCTTGAGTTTCTCTAGTTATCCCTGGTAGAAAGAACGGGGGCAGGTCACCGCACATGTATAATTCCCATAATCAATCGAAACAGTGCATTCGTGCATAGACGGCATGACTGAGTCGGAGAACTTTGACGCTTTTTTCGAGAAAGCAGCTGGCTTCCACCCCTACGAGTGGCAGCGGCAAGTCGCTCTGAACGGATTGCCCGAGATCTTGCCGGTGCCAACAGGCCTCGGTAAGACCGAGGGGGCAGTGCTCGCCTGGGCATGGCGAAGGATTGCCCAACAGGCCGAGCTGTTTCATTTGGTTTACTGCTTGCCGATGCGCAGCCTCGTCTGTCAGACGGTCGAGCGGCTGCGGAAGTGCTTTGAAAGACTCAAAGCGGCCGGGTATCCAGAGATCAGCGTTTATCAATTGATGGGTGGGGCGATCGATGAGGATTGGGCCGGTAAGCCGGATCGCCCGTGGATCTTGGTTGGCACTCAAGACCAACTCCTCTCTCGTGCTCTGAATCGCGGTTACTCGATGAGCCGTTATGAGTGGCCTGTGCACTTCGGGCTGCTCAACCAAGATTGCCGCTGGGTTATCGACGAGGTGCAGTTGATGGGGCCCGGTCTATGGACCACGGCCCAACTGGACTGGATGCGACGGAAGCGCTTCGCGTCCCTCAAGCCCTGCCTGACCACGTGGATGAGCGCGACCATGGGGGCGTCCTTCTTAGCCACTTCGGATCGTAAAAAAGATGGATGCCACACCGCAGCCGCCCCCGATCTGAGCTTTGATGATCCGGCACTTCATGCCAGGCGAAATGCGACTCGCCCGATCCAGTGGGCGGAGCGAAACGATCCCAACGCCATTGCAGAGTTGGTCTGCGATAAGCATCAAGACGGCACCCTTTCCTTGGTCGTGTGCAATACGGTAGAAACCGCGCGCGAGGTTTTTCAGAACATCCGAAGAGAAACGCAGGAGACATGCGGGGCCGATCCCCGATCATCCAGGCCTCATCTGTGTCAGCACCCAAGCGGCGGCCAGTCCCGGGGGCCTCTCCGGTCGCCCGCCGGGCTCCCTCCGCGGCC
>CAZXRB010000275.1:0-2261 GCA_964642845.1 uncultured Nitrospira sp. | reverse complement strand
GAAGGTTGCCTGACGGGATGCGGTTCCGGGATCGCGTGGTCCCTTCCCTTCCCTTTCGTTCCCTTCCCGCGAGGAGTGCGCGTCATGCAATTGGCTATGATTTATGTAATTGCAATGCTGCCCTTCCCTGTTGTTTCCGCTCCGAATTCCTGCGAGGCGTCGGGGTTGAGCGGTATCGGCGCT
The DNA here is from genome assembly GCA_964642845.1 of uncultured Nitrospira sp. Taxonomy (GTDB): domain Bacteria; phylum Nitrospirota; class Nitrospiria; order Nitrospirales; family Nitrospiraceae; genus Nitrospira_D. The sequence continues at coordinate 2,078 of CAZXRB010000275.1, read as the reverse complement.
GTTGTTCCTGCGACCGCATCGGCGGCGGTGGGGTATAAGTTGGATCAAGGGGTGTGCAATGACAGTTGCACGCACCCCGGCGACGTGGACGATTGCGCGTATTGTTGTCCGGGACCGGCCACCTGTTGTGTGTGCTGCAAGAGGGTTCCCGCGCAGGACTGGCAGATGTGTGCCGCCTTTTGCCACGATATTCACGGATCGAACTGCACTGCACCGCCGGGTTGAAAAGTCACCCGGTGTTACGGTTTGTGTCGGATGGAGGCGGCCGGCGTCCGCAAGACCATCCGTGGGTGGGGTTGTAGTCATTTCATGTGATGTTGTGGAGTCAATCGCTTATGACCGCTTGTCACTTCTGCGGGGCTCTCTCTATCCTTCTTGTGTCTGGCGTCAGCGAAGCGCCAGCCGGACAAACGGACCGGGGCGCGGCGTCGTCGGGGGAGGCCGAGATTTCAGCACATCGCTGGTTCAACAACCCGGTCTTCAAGCTCAAAGACGATCGCGAGGTGCTCCTGTTCTTCTTCACGCTCGGCGCGAACGAGGCCGGGAAAGAAAGTCTTCGCACGGCGGAAAAGCTGAACCGGCTGTGCGACAACCCGAAGCGGGTCGTCATCGGGCTGACGACCGCTCCGGCGTCGCAGGTCGAGCGCTTCATCAAACAGCATCACATCCGGTTCACCGTGGGTTCAGGAAGCCGCAGTGCGACCGCGTTTCGCGTGGAGAAGTTCCCCACGGTCCTGCGCATCGACCGTCGGCGTCCAGGATCGGACGAGCCGTCGCTGCACGTTGTTCAGACGGTTGCGTGGGTTTCGCTCAACGCGGAGGCGATCGACGGGCTTGTCGATAGCACGGCCGCGTCGACCGATTCCACGTCGCTTCCGACTTCCGGCGAGGGCAACCCGTGGACCCGGCGCTTCTCGAGTCTTCAGGAAATGGACGTGATCGACCTGATGAACTTCATCGAAGACGTCGAGAGTGACCGGGAGTATCAGGGATGGTCTCGTGCGGCCGCCGTCCGGGTGCTCAGCGAAGCAGCGCCGAAGGAGGATTTCCTGGAGTTCGCGGCGGCGCGGCTGGCGGTGGAGTCGAACGCCCGCGTGCGGTGCAACCTGAAGTACTACATGGACGTGGTCTCGGGCCTGCGAAAGGACGACGAGGGGCAATCGGTATCGGCCAAGGCGTTTCTTGCATTCCGCGATGATCCTGAACAGGAGTCCTGGGCGCCGGTGCGGGCGTATCAGGCGATTGGGGAGCAGGAGCGTGCGAACTGGCGTCGACTCCTCGACGTGTATCATGGGCATTTTGCCGATGATCCCGCGAATACACTGGTCCGGCGCATGGTCGTTGAGGATCTGTGGCATCGCTGCACGGACGACATTCAGGTGCGCAATGCGCTGATGGAGGTGATCAGCACGGATCCGGATGCATCCATCCGCATGATCGCGGCGATGGGACTGACGAAGAAATGTGCTACCGGGGACATCGAGGCCGCCGAGTTTCTTGAGGCGATGGCCGAGATCGAACCGAACCTGAAAGGCACACGGCCCATGCTGGAGTATGCGGCCGGTCGCATCAGAACGGGAGAGACCCACGCGGATGACCTGCCTGTCGCCAACCCTTGAGAAGCGATTCCGGAACCGGGGAGACTGAAACTGCCGGAGGCGGGGACCGAGCATTGCGTGCGAGACGGCTTCGGCGCGGCGTCGAGGTCGGCGGCGAAGGTGTCGGGCCGACCGGAACCTGGACGGCGACGCCCATCTGCACGACGGGGCGGGGTTACAGTGGGCGGGGTTACAGAAATTCGTATTGGGGAGAGTGGTCGAGTGCTGCCTCGGGGACCGCGTCTTGCACAGGTTGATCGACCGCCGCAACCGCCGCAACCGCCGCGACAACCTCCGCAAAGTGCACTCCAGGGCCGGCGCACCCGCTCCGATTCCCGCCGGGCGAGGTGCGGAAATGTTGAGGATTTTTCCTGACATCCGATAAAGGCGTGGTACACTACTCACGTACGGCGTTGCGGAAGGTTGCCTGACGGGGATGCGGTTTCGGGATCGCGTGGTCCCTTCCCTTCCCTTCCCTTC
>CAZXRB010000274.1:0-2263 GCA_964642845.1 uncultured Nitrospira sp. | reverse complement strand
CGCCGTTGACGGCGCCAAGAGGGCTGCCGGCGCGGGTCCCCTTGACTTCGCGTCGCATTTCGCCCACGTGAAGTTCGGGCCGACCGAATTCAGCATCTCCGACAATTGTGGTGGAATCCCGATCGACATCGCCAAGGAGTACGCCTTCCGATTCGGCAAACCCGATGATGTGATTGCCAAGCCTACGCCGCACTCCATCGGCCTCTACGGGATCGGGATGAAGAGGGCTCTCTTCAAGATGGGCCGGAGCATTGAAGTCAGTTCGTCCACTGGGCAGGGGTCGTTCACCGTTTCAATCGATGTCGATTCGTGGCGCAAGCAACCCGACGAGAACTGGGACTTCCCATTGACCAATGTCGTCACCCAGGGCGGAGGCGATCCGGCAGGTACTCGTATCAAGGTGACGAATCTTTATCCGTGGATTGCCGACGAGTTCGAGGCTCCGACATTCAAGAATGTGGCATTGATCCGTTTCGGTGGACACGTTCCGAAAGGTGGATACGATGTCCCGCATGTCCCGAAACACGACCAGCCGGCGCCCGCGCCGGCAGTTCTCTGAGGAGTTCAAGGCCGGTGCTGTCCGCTTGGTGCTGGACGAAGGCAAGAGCATCGGCGCGGTGGCCCGCGAGCTGGACCTGACGCCGTCGGCGTTGGGCTTGTGGGTGCGCCAAGCGCGGGCCGACCGCACGAAAGGCAAGAGCGGGCTGATGAAGGAAGAGCGTGACGAGCTTGTCCGCCTCCGCCGCGAGAATCGCGAGCTGCGGATGGAACGCGAGGTGCTAAAAAAAGCCGCGGCCTTCTTCGCGAAGGACCACCGGTGAAGTTCCGGTGGATCGCCGCGGAGAGGGCCCACTATCCCGTACGGAAGCTCTGCCGCTGGCTCGGCGTGACGCCGAGCGGGTTCTACGCCTGGCTCATGCGACCCGAATCGGCGCGGGCGCGTGAGGATCGTCGGCTGAAGGTCTTGATCCAGGCGTCGTTCACGGCAGCGCGGGGCTACTACGGGAGTCCCCGCGTCCAGGACGATCTCGTCGAGTGGGGCGAGCGCGTCAGCCGCAAGCGGACCATTCGATTGATGCAGGAAGACGGGCTGAAAGCTCGCGTCCGGAAGCGGTACCGGGTCACGACCGACAGCGACCACGATCAGCCCATTGCTGACAACCTGCTTCGGCAGACGTTCGCTGCGGAGCAGCCGAATCAGCGGTGGGTCGGGGATACCACCGAGTGCGTCATCGGTGAGGGCGGCAAGTTGTATCTCGCGGTCGTTCTGGACCTGTTCTCCCGCTTCGTCGTCGGGTGGGCGGTCAGCGCCTGCAACAACCGGCACCTGACGATCAAGGCGCTCGAGATGGCCCTGAAGCGTCGCTGCCCGGAGATCGGCCTCTTGCATCACTCGGACCAAGGCAGCACGTACGCGAGCGAGGACTACCAGCGCCTGCTCGCGGCCCGCGGGATCACCTGCAGCATGAGCCGCCGCGGTAATTGCTACGACAACGCCGTGATGGAGAGCTTCTTCTCGACGATCAAGAGCGAGCTCGGCGAACGGTTCGAGAGCCACGGAGAAGCGAAGATGCAGTTGTTTGACTACATCGAGGTGTTCTATAACCAGCAGCGTCGACACTCATCGGCCGGTCGCATGAGTCCGGCCGCGTTCGAACGCAAGATGACTCATGCAGCGTAACTAAACCGTCCACCAGATCGGATCAATGCCAACACGCCAACTCCGAGCAAGGACGCGGCCCATGCGACAGCTAGTATCAGCATTATTCGGCTTCTCATGATTTCCTCTCCAACTCGGGTGCCTGAGGTCGCCTATTCAACACTAACGCCGACGCTCCACCGGGTCCAATGATTAGACGCGTCTATCGACCCGTGGGCCTTACGACGGCCTCAGGCGACACTCGGAACCTGACACCCTAACTGACACCCTACGGGATGAGAATCGGTGGATTTCGGCGGATCCGGTGGATCTGGATTTGTCGTTTTGCTGAGGAAAACCGCGATCTGGACTTTGGCGGACGGGCCTAGCTCGTTCTCTTAATCTGTTGGTTGAAGGTTCGATTCCTTCCGGGCTCACCATCCCTCGCTGTCGCTCGGTCTGGCTCGCCGCGGAACGACTCAGGCGCGCGGCTCAACCCTGCGGGTTGAGCCAGCGGGCACGATTCCTTCCGGGCTCACCGCTTTCCGCTCTGCAAACCCTCCGTCAGAAATTGGGATCCCCATCATCACGTACTGAAACCGTCTGAAGGTGGCGTCATGCGGT
>CAZXRB010000273.1:0-2279 GCA_964642845.1 uncultured Nitrospira sp. | reverse complement strand
GAGTCTCCCAGAGGCAAGTACGTAGATCACGTCTGGTTGGCCTGGAACGAGAAAGACCTGGTCGATCCTCGCGGAGGGGTGTATGAACTGAGAAAGGGCGACCCAGGTTTTACCGGAGTCGATTGACTTGAAGACGGCCCCGCCTGATCCCCCGGCATAGAGGACATTGGGGCTCGACGGGTCGATTTCAACCGCCATGAAGGCCCCTCCTTCGGGGCCATTAGTCCGGACCCACGGCGGCGTATCAGTGTCGGTGGCCGCCTGTGCGAGAACTGGCCGAGCTGGCCGGCTCACACCGCGGCCCCTCCCGGCCGCAAGGCCAGCACGGTTCCGCTCCGACTCGTTCTGGCTGACTAAGTGACGAGCTGCGACGATGACGATACTCCAGAACAGAGCCAAATATGCCAGAACGCGCATAGCCTTCCCCACCCGGCTACCACCACCGGTCAATGTTGATATCCTAATTGCTCTGGATTTCATGGTCTCATTCTAAGTACTTACTTTCCTAAATACGCTAACGTATTCTTGAGTTGAAAAATCCACTCACGTATGGCATCGTGGAAGATGAGGTGTTCCTCTCGATGCCACGCACCAGCCCATACTCGATAGTACTCTCCGCCGCTGAGGAGCAGGAACTACGCCGCCGGGCCGCTAAGTATACGTTGCCGTATTTCGAGGTGGTCCGCGCCAGAATGATCCTGCTCGCCGCCGAAGGCTTACCCAACGGTCAGATCGCCGCTCGACTGGACGCCCGGCGGGAGGTCGTCAGCATGTGGCGCAAGCGTTTCTTCGAAGACCGCCTGGCGGGCCTGGAGGAGCGCCCTCGCCCGGGTCGCCCCCGGGTTTTTCCCCCCAGAACTGGTGGTGCAGGTCAAGGCCCTCGCCTGTGAACTGCCCGCCACCCACGGCGTTCCGCTGTCGCATTGGAATACGCCGGACATCGCTCGGCAAGTCCGTCAATCCGGCCTGGTCGCCTCCATCTCCGACAGCACGATCTGGCGCTGGCTGCATCAGGATGCCATTCGGCCCTGGTATCACCGCAGTTGGATCTTTCCCCGCGACCCACAGTTTGCCGCCAAGGCCGGCCGGATTCTCGATCTCTATGCCCGCACCTGGAACGGCCGGCCTCTGCAATCCGATGAGTTCGTGATTTCCGCCGACGAAAAAACCAGCATCCAAGCTCGACGCCGTATCCATTCCACTGCGTCCCCTCGGCCTCACCGCCCCATGCTCGTCGAGCACGAGTACGCCCGTTGCGGTGCGTGGGCTTACCTCGCCGCCTTGGATGTCCATCACGCGCGCGTGTTTGGCCGCTGCGAATCGACCACGGGCATCGCTTCTTTTGACCGGCTGGTCGAACAAGTCATGACTCGGCCGCCGTACAACGAGGCCCGGCGGGTGTTCTGGATCGTCGACAACGGCTCCTCGCATCGCGGGGCCGCTGCGGTCGCCCGCCTGCAAAACAAGTTCCGGCACCTCACGCTCGTCCATGGGCCGATCCACGCCAGTTGGCTCAACCAGATCGAGATCTACTTCTCGATCCTTCAGCGGAAGGTCCTCTCGCCCAACGATTTCTCCGGGTTGGAGACTCTGGCCGAACGTCTGCTCGATTTTCAGCACTACTGGGAAGCGACGGCGAAGCCCTTCGAATGGAAGTTCACGCGCAGTGACCTGACCGCGTTGCTCTCCAAGTGCCCAGCCGCCAATCGGATCGCAGCCTGAACCCACATCCGGAATACGTTAGCGAACTTTTGAAATGGCGTACTAAGCTGCTTGAGGTCACGCCGAGCTATTTCTTTCCAGGCACGCCGAACCCGGTTCTGTTCGATCCCAATCAGGAGTTCAACGAGATACGGCCTTCGGAACTCCGCCGTTTGGTCTCTGAACACTACCGGAGTCGGGATGGCGAGTTTCTGAGCGTGGCACGAGTCGGGCGAGCCTTCGATTTCTCGCCAGCATGGTCCAATTCTTCCCGGCTTCGAGACGGCTTCGCCCGCAAAACACCCCCGGCGCCGGTCACCGCGAATTCCAACGGACTTTTTGCCATATATTCAACATTTTAGACAGAAACAGTCACCAATTATTTGGAATGGTGTGCTATCATGAAAACAAGATGAGGCTGCTTCCGGCCCTCGGACGGCCTCCTACGAACCTCGCCATTACCGCCTCGAGCGGTGATGGTAGTCGCATCCTGTTCCTCGCCGGCTTTTTCATGTGAGGACATTCCTCCCTTTCAACACAGTGACGGCGTCCTTGGGATGCGATGGCTGCCGGACGGA
>CAZXRB010000272.1:0-2281 GCA_964642845.1 uncultured Nitrospira sp. | reverse complement strand
GTGCAGCTTGCATCGATCACCATGTTACTCAAGCAATTTTGAGATAGGTTCTAGCTGGCAAGTCTGTCTTGGATGGACCTGCTGGATCTTGGCTTTCCGATCCCTGTCGGACGCCGCTATTCGATGTCGATTTGGGGTATGCCGAACGACTATCTATCAAGGACAGCGTTTCACCCTCATATATTGGAGGTCGAAGCCATGAAATTTATGCTCCTATGTTGCCACGAAGAGAGGAAGTGGGACTCCATGTCCAAGAGCGAGTGCGATGCCGTTATGGAGAAGACCAGGGCCTACTGCGAGGAACTGAAGAAGAGCGGTCACCTCCTTGCGGCGGAGCAACTCGAACCCATACAGTCGGCCAGGAGTGTAAAAGTCCGAAACGGCAAGCTCGCCGTGACCGACGGTCCTTTTGCTGAAACGAAGGAGCAACTCGGCGGCTTTTTCTTGATCAGCGCCCGGGATCTGGACGAGGCGATCCAGGTGGCCTCGAAGTTTCCGTCGGTGCAGTTCGGAACCATGGAGGTGCGGCCGGTCACAGTGGCATCGTGATCGGCGAAGTGCCGTCTCTAACTGGCGTCATGACTTATGGGCAGACAAAAGCTGCGGCCCTTGGCATACTATGCCGGTCAGTATATTCGTAGTTATAGAGAAGCGAGTACATCAGTCCTGGGGTAAGGACGCAGCGCGAGCGTCTTGGCGGGGACTCTTTCAGCCGGAGGAACCATGGCACAGGTTGAGTGGTATGTCGAAGGGCCCGAGTTCAGCAACTGCAACTGCGATTACGCCTGCCCCTGCCAGTTCGAGTCACCCCGGCCCACGCATGGAGACTGCCGCGGCTTCGCGGCTGTCCGGATCGATAAGGGCTACTTCGGGGAGGTGCCGCTCGATGGCCTGTGTGGAGCGGTGCTCTACGCGTGGCCGGGACCGATTTACGAGGGCAACGGCGAGTTCCAGGGTGTCATCGACGAGCGGGCCGACGGTCCGCAGCGAGACGCGTTGGCGACAATCTTGTACGGAGGCGAGACCGACGAGGGGGCGACGCACTGGTGGGTTTATCGGATGATGTCGACGACGGTGCATCCTCCGATCTTCAGCCCCTTTGAGTTCGACGTGAACATCGAGCGGAGAACAGCACGTATCGTGATACCCAACGTGCTCGAGTCCACGGCCCGACCAATCCGAAGTCCCGCGACGGGGGCTGAGCATCGTGTCCGCATCCAGCTTCCGAATGGGATCGAGTTCGACACCGCGGAGATCGGCAGCGGAACCACGACGACGACGGCCTCGATCCGGCTCGACCTCAAGGAGACCTACGGCCACTTTACCTTTCTCCGGCATTCCGGCAAGGGCGTGGTCCGCTCGCGATAGAAGCCGGCCGTGTTGAGCCTGGGTCCGCACCATGCCGCTGACGTGAGCCGGCCCATCGAGTGGGTCGCCCGCCACGATCGGATCGTCGTCGTGGCGGCGCTCGGTGCCGTGATCGTTCTCGCGTGGGGATTGCTCCTCGCAGGGACGGGCATGGACATGCCCGACGCGCGAGCAGGCGAGCAGATGGCGGACGCGGGCGCGCTCGGCAGGTTCCTCGCGCTCTGGCTTATGTGGGCCGTGATGATGGTGGCGATGATGCTGCCGAGCGCAGCGCCAACCATCTTGCTGTTCGCCGCGCTCACGCGAATGCGGGCGTCAGCCTCGCCGCTGCCACCGACCGCCGGTTTCGCCGCGGGATACGTGCTCCTGTGGAGCGTCTTCAGTCTCGTCGCCACGCTCGCGCACATGGCATTCGAGCATGCTGCGCTCGTGTCCTCCGCGATGCGCGCCACGACCTCCGTCCTGGCCGGCCTGCTCCTGGTTGCCGCCGGCATCTACCAGTGGACCCCCTTGAAACACGCGTGCCTCAGGCACTGCCGCTCACCAATCCATTTTGTGACGAGACACTGGCGTGCAGGCCTGGGCGGCGCCTTCCGCCTCGGACTGTTCCACGGCACCTACTGCGTCGGCTGCTGCTGGGCGCTGATGGGCCTCTTGTTCGCCGGCGGGGTGATGAACGTCGCGTGGGTGGCCGCGCTGGCCGTCTTCGTCCTACTCGAAAAGACGACCTTCCTCGGCACGCGAGTGGGCCGAGCCGTGAGCGGCGCCGGCCTCGTCGGCGCAGGCGCGATCGTGCTCGCGCTCCGATGAAGTGCGCCGGCCGAATTCCCCAAACGCGCCTTGACTAGGCGCCTAATTTAGAACCTATCTCAAAATTGAAAAACAGCAGCCCCCGGGACATCATTCATGCGAG
>CAZXRB010000271.1:1961-2290 GCA_964642845.1 uncultured Nitrospira sp. | reverse complement strand
TTTCCCTGCCCATGCCTGACGCGATGCGCTGCGCGATCCGTTGCCGGTCGCGGCGGGCGCGGAAGACGTATTGGCGGGCGGGACGAGGGCGCATCGGGCGGCCGTGGGTGGTTGAGGAATGGCCGAGTATAGGAATCTTCTCCCTTATCTGTCAAGCTTCAAGTCCAAGCGACGCGAGATCCCGGGTCGCGCTGCGCTTGCCCGGGATGACAGCCCACAGGGAGCAGGCTGGCCCCGGCGGCCAAGGACTTTCATCCTGGGCGGAGCGCGCAGCGCGGCGATCCGGGATCTGGCTGCGCCTCGCTCGTCCTGCGGCGTGGCCGCAACCC
>CAZXRB010000271.1:0-1921 GCA_964642845.1 uncultured Nitrospira sp. | reverse complement strand
TGCCGGCCGGTCGTGCAGGAGGGCGGGCCTTGGCGATCCATGCCTGTCCGTTCTTCGAGGGGCGCTGCGACGAGGCGATCGCGTTCTACCAGCAGGCGCTGGGTGCCGAGGTCACGATGCTGATGCGCTACGGCGAGGCGCCGGTCTCCGAGGCCGAGCGCGGCCCGGCAGCCGACATGCAGGGCAAGGTCATGCACGCCGAGCTCACCATCGCCGGCAACAAGGTCATGCTCTCCGACGGCCGCGCCAGCGGCGCGCCGCGCTTCGAGGGAATCGCCCTCTCGCTCGAGGTGGAGGACGCGGCCCACGCCGAACGCCTGTTCAAGGACCTCGCCGACGGCGGCAAGGTCATGATGCCCATTGGCCCCACCTTCTTCGCCGAGCGCTTCGGCATGACCGCCGACCGGTTCGGCGTGTGGTGGATGATCACCTCACGGCCGCATGCGGCGGGGTGAGAAATGGCCGCAGCGTGCGCTCAGTAGCTTGGAAGCGTCCAGTGGGTACGGCGCATGCTGGTGTGACAGATTTTGACGTAACCTCTAGAATGGAATGTCATCGTCTAGATCGTCTTTTCGTGATGGCGGCGGCCTGCTGTTGGAGGTTTTCCGAATCCAATCTTCCTGCCAGTTGACTCCATCAAACTGCTTCAGTCTTCCATCGGTATCGAATAATCCCTTCCAAATGTGCAGTATAACTTCTTGCTTCTTGTCCGTTGCTAGTATCCACTCCTCGTGGTCTTCGTCATCCCAATGAGATTCATCTACAGGCGCCCATTGGCGCGCTCTAAGCCAATATGTCATCTCCTTGTGGTCTACGAAAAATATTCGATATGCTGTATTCGTAAGCTTGGCAAGACGCGCAAAAACAGGATGATGTATCATAACGATGGAAAAGGTTTGCTCGCTGGATTGCTGACTCTGCTTTGCCACCAACTCGACCAGATCGCGCAGTGTTTCAGCAGACGACCGAAGACTCTCTACGATCGATGCTTCTCCTCTTTTGCGTGCGCTCTCTTGCAGTAGACGCTGGAAAAGGCCCAACCATTGCTCTTGGAGAAAGTTGAACATGTCCTGCAGAGAATCAAATGGATGCATCGCGTTGTTGGATGGTAGACCCTTTATTTCCTCAAGGAAGCGATAAACCCTCGGATCGTCGACTGATGCATAGGAAATGTCAGTTTTGGCCTTATTTTTCAGATACGTTTGGTACTCTACATCTACGGCACGCTCCACGAAGAGGTAGACCTGCTTGCCCAACTCATGAGCGGTGCGAATCTCTTGCTGACTAATTGAATAGCCTTCATGTCGAGAGCTGGTGCCGAACCGAGATCCGATGATGCTAACCAATATATCGCATTGAGATATCTCTCGGTAACAATACTCTTCAAGATTCTCTTCCACTCCATAAGGAATATGTCCCCGCTCGTTAAGGACAGGCTCGTAGCCCAATTCCTTGACGAAGCGTTCGATATCCGCTCGCACATACTTTAGATCGTAAAAGGTGCTACTCACAAAGACCCTAAGGCGTGCCATTGTATTTCACGTATTGTGGACGGTCGAGGCTGCGCAACCACCGTGGACGACCACAAGTCAGGTGGAGGTCGGGCCACGAAACCGGCGCGGGAGAATGATAGCGGCGGCCGAGCAAGGTGCAACAGCAATGCTGCAAACGGGCACAACAACGAGTAGTGACTAACCGTCCGCCGGGCCACGAGAGCCAAGGTCCGCCCTTGCGAAGTCCTCCCCCTTGAACAGCAGCGCCTGCCCCGTCGCCGTGGCGAGCGCGTAGGAGAAGCAGTCGCCGATGTTGAGCGCGGCGGGGTGGCGGCCGCGGCCGAAGCGGCGGAAGGCGTCGATGGCGAGCCCGGCGTGCTCGGGCGTGGCGGCCACGACCTCGAAGGCGCCGTCGCGGAGCAGGCGCT
>CAZXRB010000270.1:0-2301 GCA_964642845.1 uncultured Nitrospira sp. | reverse complement strand
AACGCCACTCCGCTCGAAAGCGTGTTCGAATGCAGCTACGGCGACCCAAACGAACCGCTGAGGCCGGTCCGCATCGTCGGAGCGCGGAACGGATCGTTCTCCGGCCAGCTGGTCATCGGCTCCGACAAACCGCTTCGTGGGCTCCGCGCCGACATCAGCGAGTTGACGCACGAACAAGGCAAGGCCCGGCTCGCGGGTTCCGCGATCCGCATCTCCTATCCCCGCGCGACCATCAAGGAACTCGGCGGGAAATATGTCCACCCAGTGCTCGGCGGGTGGGGCGGATTTCACTCGCTCCGGTTCGATGCGCTGCACGAAGAGCCGCCGGACGAAGTCGCCGTCCAAAAAATCGGCAGCGCATGGACGCGCTACTACCCGACGCCCTCGTGGCTCGGCGCCGTCCAACCCGTGTGGCTGACGGTGCAAGTCCCGTCGGATGCGGCACCGGGCGTTTACAGGGGAACGCTAACAGTCCGCACAGAGGGGGCCAAACCAATTGCTGCCCCTATCGAACTGCAAGTCCACAACTACCTCCTGCCTGCCCCGGCTGACTTCCAAACCTCCGTCGGCTTTATGGAATTCCCAGAAAGTCTCGCGGAGCATTATCATATTCCCCGCTGGTCGGACAAACACTGGGGCATGATCGAACAGTCGATGCGTTTGCTCGCGCGCATCGGCAGCCGAACGCTCTTTGTGCCTCTTATTGCCGATACCCACTTCCGCAACGCCGAATCGATGGTGCGGTGGATTCGTGAGGGAGACGGCTACCGATGCGATTTTTCCCTGATGGAACGCTACCTGGATGCCGCCCTGAAAGCCGGGAATCTCCCCAAGGTCGTCTGTCTCCAAGTTTGGGATTATCACGTCGGCGCCAACCCCAGCCCTAAGTCCCTTATCGGCACAGGAATGTATATGCAAACCTGGGTCAAGGAACAGATGCCGGTGCCCGTAAGCCAGCTCGACCCGCAGACGGGACAGGTGCAAAAGGTCCAAGGGCCGCGATACACGGATGCCGAAGCCGAGCGCTTCTGGAAACCCGCTGCTGAAGGCGTGATGAACGTCCTGAGGCGGCGGGGGCTCGAAAAGGCCGCCATGCTTGGCATCTGTGGCGACTATGTGCCCGTGAAGGAGACGGTAGACCTGTGGGCGAAGCTTCTTCCCGGCGTGCCGTGGGTCACAATGGCCCACGGCATCACCCCGAACCTCTACGGCCAGCGCATCGGCTACGCCACAGCCGTCTTCTTCGCAACCTTCCCCGACCCCGTCATCGAGCGGCGATACGGCTGGAAGCGAACGGACAACACCTCTTACTTCCCGCGATACGCGGATTCCATGGCAACCTTTGGCGTCACCTACGAGCGGACGTTCTTCGAGTTCGGCCTGCTCAGTGGCCTGCGCGGCGCCGGACGACAAACGCTCGACGACTTCAACGAGTGGGAAGTCCGAAGGGACGCCCGAAAGACCGGCTGCAACTGGGGATCGCTCACCCCAGGGCCCGCATGGCTCGCCCCAGGTCCCGAGGGACCCCTCTCCACCATCCGCTACGAAATGGGACTCGAAGGCGTCCAGGAATGCGAGGTGCGCATCTTCCTCGAACGGGCGCTCACCAACGAGGGCCTGCGGACGAAACTCGGCGATGAACTCGCCGCCAGATGCCAAGCGATTCTCGACGAAAGAACCCGCTGCGTCGCCTGGGGAAACGAACAGAACACCAACGGCGGATTCCACTCCTATCTCCCCTATGGCCCTCTCGGTTCGGACTGGTATGCGTGCGCGTCGGACTGGCAGGGGCGTTCGGCGAAGCTCTACGCCGCCGCTGCGGAGGCAGCTGCCGCTCTGGCGCGATGATCCACCATTGGCCGTCTTCCGAGCACCAGCACTGATGACAAAGGCCCTTCTGGATACCGACATCGGAAGCGACGTGGACGACGCCGTCTGCCTCGCGTATCTGCTGGCGCAGCCGGAGTGCGAGCTGCTCGGCATCACGACCGTTACGGGCGAGCCACACCGACGCGCCGCGATCGCCAGCGCCTTGTGCCGGGTCGCCGCAAAAGACATCCCCATCTTCCCCGGCGCCGCGCAACCACTCCTCATCGAACAGAAGCAGACGACGGCTCCGCAGGCCACCGCACTCGCACGCTGGGATCACGAAACGAATTTCCCTGTCGGCGCAGCCGTAGAGTTCCTCCGCCGCACAATCCGAAAACACCCCGGCGAAATCGTCCTCCTCACCATTGGCCCGCTGACGAACATCGGCCTGCTTTTCTCTGCGGACCCAGAGATCCCGTCGCTGCTTCGCGC
>CAZXRB010000269.1:0-2309 GCA_964642845.1 uncultured Nitrospira sp. | reverse complement strand
GGAGAGCCGTGCACGCGAATGTGTGACGGAGTACATGGGGCGTCACTGGCCGGCTGATGCCGGCGCGATTGGCGAGCGGCTTGAGAAGTCGCTGGATTGTCCGTGGCGTGTACCCGATCGAGTCGTGGAGCGCGAACCAGTTCTCGAGGAGAGGGCGGATACGCGTGCTCATGGGTAGCATCCGCCGCTTCGAACTTGTTCCGTATGGGCCACCCTTCCCGTAGATCATGATTCTTCGCCCTTGCCAGTCGATCGACTGGCGAGTGAGGCCGGTGAGTTCCGAAACACGCATGCCGGTGTCGAGGAGCGCCCAGACGATGAGGCGTTCTTCGGCGGTCACGCAGGCGTTGGCGAGCCGAGTTGCTTCATCGGCTGTGAGGGGCTCGCGAACGAACTGATACTTGGGCATGTCGCAATTGTAGCGGGAAAGCGACAGAGCGTCGCTTTCGCTGTGGACAACGCAAACGTGGCTTAGGGCGCGGCCCAAGGTGTCCGTCGCATTTGTGGACGGAAGGCGACACGCGTTATGTTGCTGGCGAGGGCTGTCGGGGGACGGAACGATGAGAGACGACTTGCTCGAAAATCTAGTGGCATTGTCGAATGCGGTGGCAAAGACCAAAGTTCTCCGGTCGATCTTGGACGACGCCTGGTTCGCGAATGTAGAAAGGGAGATTCGCGAGTCTTCAGCCGGATATCCAACCGAGAGCGATGCCAGCGGCGTTCTGTACGACTTCTGTCATCCGCTTCGTGGAGCCGAGTGGTTTGAAGCCGACCAAGCGCTTCTCCTCGCCGACCGCGCGAACGAGATCGACGAGGACGGCAAAGCCGCATTGTACCTCGCTGGCGTGGATCCGCTAATTTCGGTGCTTCCGGAAATAGAGCGCCGGCTGGCGGCATTCGAGGCTCAAGCGGCTAAGCACCCCATTGTGAAGAGCAAGCTCGCGCAGCTAAAGGGTACGAGATCGAACGGTGCCTTCAAGAATCACATGTTCGAGGCACTCGTCGTCGGCGACCTTGCCGCCAGGGGTGTGCTCGCGGATATCGAGGACGGACGTACAGCCGTAGACGGTGTGATCAATATCGAGGGCAGAGACGTCTTGGTGGAGGCAACAAATACCATTCAGGAAGTGATTCCGCAGTTCGTGGGAATCTTCTCGACGGACCCACGAAAGGAGATCAATCAGGTTATCGAGAAGGTGAGAAAGAAGGTTGCCGACGGGCGTCAATTGGCATTGGCGGATGGCAAGCCTACGGTGCTCTTCATCGCAAGGACCCGTCTCGGGGCCGGACGCGAGGCTGCTGGAATAGCGCTGAACGAGTGTTTTCGGGCGCCGGATTTCGCTGGGCTCTCTGGAGTAGTTCTCGCCGATAGCTGGAAACTGTACGCGACCTCCTGGCATCCGGGAAGCAAGCCAGATGTGCCCTTCACTCGGACCGAGATGGAGGCTCTCAGCGAATGGTACGGCTCGTGACGGTGAAGGTATGCCTTGGATTCGGAATCGGAGCTTTGTGGCGAACGTCTGGGGACTGGCACTAGATGCGGTCATTGTCGTCTTCGTGCTCGGGATGATCGCGAGGGGTTGTGCGGCGATCTACGAGGCTGCGTCCGGCGGTTGATGCGGTCAGAACTTCGGCACGACGTAGCGGGAGTATGGAAGCGCGCTACGTGTTGATATCGGGTCCTAGCCGAGATGCAAGAAACTCCGTCCAAGAATCAAGAACACAAGTCGCGAACTCGATAGCATCGTACTTCACCCCATCGCTCAGTATCATGAGAGAAACGTCGTGGCCCATGTTGCCTGCTCCTGGGGAGTATTCGTACGCTTCGCATGGCGGAGCAGGCTGGCTCGGTCGGTTCAGCGAGTAGTGCTTGTGGGCGTTGGCGAGGTCACGACAGACGCGAAAAACCTCCTGTCTAGAAAAGAGGGAAGCGAGTTCAGCCGGTGGCACTGTGTTGGTATCAATCAGCCAGTCCCGAAGGTGCAGCGCGGCTTCAAGGAACGCGTATAGAAAATCGTGCCGATCGTCAGAGTCGCTGGCGGTTGCAAGGCGGCGGTGCCAACGCTGGAGGCGTTGAAACTGCGATTGCCAGCCCCCGGACATGTGCGCGCTCCAGCCCAACTCTGGTTGCTTTCCGCTGTACGGGATCATCACCGAAGCCCCCTTGATCGAGGCTACTGAACGAAAGGGAAAGAGCCAACCCGTTGGGTTGGCTCTTGTGCTAGAGGAGGTTCTCGTCGGCAAACGAGACGTACCGTAAGTGCTCGCCGTGCCCCGTCTGGACAGGCCTGACGGCTGTGTCGAGACTG
>CAZXRB010000268.1:265-2316 GCA_964642845.1 uncultured Nitrospira sp. | reverse complement strand
AGGCGCGGGCCTCGCGCACGACGTTGCGGGCAAGGCCACATTCGTTCAGGTCGATATCGACCAGTCTCCCCGGCTGGCCGAGGAATACGGCGTGCAGGGCGTCCCCACGTTCATTCTCTTCAAGGGCGGCCAGGTGGCCGGAAAAATGACGGGGGCCCGGCCTCGGGACAATCTCCTCCAGGCCATCCGGGCGCTCATTTAGCCTGATCTATTCATGAAAAACATGTGCGGGCACGCCAATTGCATGAATTCGTTTGTGAACGACGATTTCCTGCCAATTTGGCGAGGCCCGCATGAGACACACGTCTAAACAGCGTGTCCTGTTCCCCGATCTTACCGACAAGCCCGTCCTTGTCCAGTTCTCGGCGCCGACGGAATCTTCCGATGGCGGTGCCGTGTTATTTGAAGCGATCGATCACCGCTTGGGCCTGACGCAGCGACTCGCAGATGCGATCCGCGATCCGCGACAGGCCGGCAAGGTCGATCATTCGATGCGCGAGTTGATTCGCCAGCGCGTCTATGCGATCGCCTGCGGATACCCGTGCGGCAACGATGCCGATCATCTCGCTTGTGATCCTGTGTTCAAACTCATCTGTGATCGTTCCCTTCAGGACAGCGAGGATCGTCTGGGCTCTCAGCCGACTCTGTCGCGTCTGGAGAATTCAGTGACGCGAACGGATCTTCTGCGCATGGCTTACGGACTGGCCGAAACGGTCATTGACCAGCAGGCTCGTCGGCGGCGGCCCAAGAAGGTGCGTCGCATCACGATCGATCTGGATCCCACCGACGATCCCACCTACGGCGATCAACAGCTGACGTTCTTTCACGGCTTCTACGACACCTGGTGCTACCTGCCGATGGTGGTCACGATTCAGATCGACGACGATCCCGAGCATCATGTCGTCGCGGCTATGCTACGACCGGGCAACGCGCCGGGAGCTCAGGGGGCCATCGCGATCCTCAAGCGATTGGTTCGGAAACTGCGAGAAGCATTTTCCCGAGCCGACCTTCTGTTGCGCGCCGACGGGGCGTTCGCCACGCCCGAGTTGCTGGACTGGGCGGAAGACGAAGGCCTCGAATACCTCATCAATCTGCCCGTCAACGATGTTTTACGGGCCCGTGCCGAGCGATGGATGAAGCAGGCGCGAAAGCTCCAATCCTCCAGCGGACAAACCGAGCACGTCTTTGCCGAGTTCTTTTATCGCACCCAGAAAACATGGCGGCACTCGCGCCGGGTCGTGCTCAAGGCCGAGGTCACCGTGTGCGCGGGACGATCGCCCAAGGATAATCCGCGCTTCGTCGTGACCAATCGTCGTTGCTCCCCCAAGCACGAGTACGGAATCTACGCTCAGCGGGGAGAGATGGAAAATCGGATTAAGGAACTGCTGCACGGTCTTCGCTTCGACCTCACGAGTTGCACCAGCTACCTGGCCAATCAGTTCCGAGAGATCGTGACGGTGGCGGCTCTGGTGCTGTATCAGAATCTGCGGCACGCCGCCGCGGGGACGGAACTGGAGCGAGCCCAGGTGTGGACGCTTCGGGAACGGCTGATCAAGATCGGCGTGAGAGTCGTCGAGTCGGTCCGCAGAATTTTCCTGGACGCCCCGCGATCCTATCCGTGGGCATCGCTCTGGCGAAAGATTGCGCTGGCCTGCGGCGCGCTGTCGGGATAATTCATCTGCGGACACAAAATCCGGAAATGTAGTCCGCTCTCAGTACGCCTGTAGAAGATACAATCCGGGTCACCCCCCTCCTTCTCACTGCTTTCCGGCAAAGAACTGCCACGATGGCAGGCCACACGGGTTCTCAAGCCGATCGATCTTCCGTTTCCGTGCTTTCGGGCTTCCGTGGTGCGTTTTCGTGAATACTTCGGGTTAGGATCAATGCGTGGTCTGAGCTGACGGAGAGATGGGGCCGAAAGCCCTATCATGTTGTTGGTTGAAAGGGCTTTGATTAGTGCCGATCTTGTTGGCCTCCTGACACCACGAAGCGTCCCCACAAGCTGCAGGGGTGCCTCGGAGGCCATGGGGCGCGGAGGTGCGGGAGCGCCA
>CAZXRB010000268.1:0-212 GCA_964642845.1 uncultured Nitrospira sp. | reverse complement strand
GAAGTCGTCGTTCTGTCCGATTCCATGGGTCAAGATGCAATTCAAGTCTTATTCGACCAAACAATAATCGCGCAACTCCCGCGAAAAGTCTGTAGTAGGTTCCTTTTAGAAGTTTGGCGGCATCCCTCCATGGAGTGCTGGCTCCCTTTGTGGCCGTGGAACGTTCAGGGAATAATCCAAACAAATAAACAAGCTCGAGCCAATCGATCAAT
>CAZXRB010000267.1:0-2318 GCA_964642845.1 uncultured Nitrospira sp. | reverse complement strand
GTTGGACCGGCTGGTTCATGCGCAGGTCGTCAAGCCGTTCCACGGGCAGGACCTCCGCCGTATCCTCGACGTCCCCGCGGTGCCGGGCCAGCGGCTGGTGCAGGAGATTTGGACCCGCCTCGTATCCGGAATGTCATCGGGACGACTGGCCAATGTGCGACTGGTGCAGTCGCGGGATCTCTCCTTTGACTACACCGCCTAATCCGCATGACAGCGTCGCGACGTGCCGTGCAAGCCTGACGGTCTTGCTCCTGTGTCTGCTCGGGACCGCGAGCGTGTTGGCCGGCCCCGAGAACCCCGCCGTTGAAGACACCATTCGAGCGGCCGCCCAGGCCACCGCCACGTTTTCGGAAACGCGAAACAGGCAGGCGGTCTTGCAACTCTACACGGAAGACTACGAGGGCATTCAGGACGGCCAGGCGGAAACCAAAGCGGCGATTGCGAAATGGCTGGATGAGTACGAAGCGGAGCTCAAACGGGGCAGCGGGCTCCGCTTCATCAGTGCGGTCTCCAACATCGAGACCGGCGTCTCAGGAACAGTCGCCTGGGCGACCTACGACTATGTCTTTCAGGCCATGCGCGACGGCGAGCTCGAAGGCCAGGATGCGGGCAAGTGCACGAGCCTGCTCCGGCTAGACGGCGGCCGCTGGCTGATCTTTCACGAACATTGCTCGAAGACGAGGGCGGCGCCATACTGAGCATACGCCCGCGCATGCCCGTCATGTCTCCTTCCTAGCTCCATCCACCGGAACCCCCTCCAATAGGGGATAGCCTCCGTTCCCGGAGGTCTCATACAGTCGGCCTTCATAGGAAACCTTCATAAGTCTTGGCGCCGAGGAGCACGCCATGCCGCGCAACGACCAAGTCACTCGACAGTGGCACCTTTTGCGTCTCTTGGAATCGCCGCGTGGGATGACCCTCGACGAGTTAAATCAGCGGCTGCCGGCCGACTATGCCCGGCATGCGCGCACGGTCCGGCGTGATCTGGACGCGCTCGAAGCGGCCGGATTTCCCCTCATCAGCGAACGCATCGATGGGAGCGTGCGATGGCGCCTCATGGACGGGTTTCGTCATGTGCCGGCCCTGTCGTTGTCGCCGACCGAGCTCATGGCGCTGGTCATGAGCCGAGCGCTCCTCAAGCCGTTGGAAGGGACGCAGATTCAGACTGCGCTCGACTCCGCGCTCAAGAAAGCGGCGGCCGTGCTCCCTCCGGCTTCCCATGACTACATTCAACACATCCAAGGCGTCTTCGCGGTCGGACTGGGGCCGCACAAGGTCTATCGCCGGCATCGGGGCACGATCGATCGCCTCACCCAAGCCATCGACAAGCACCGGACCGTCCAAGTGCGGTATTTCTCCGCCTCGCGCGCGCGGATGACGCGCCGGGAGATCGATCCGTATCGGCTGTGGTATGCGTCGGGCGGGCTCTATTTGGTGGGGTACTGCCACCTGCGCAAAGAACCCCGCATGTTCGCCGTCGAGCGCATCCGCTCGGTGACATTGACCGACCATCCCTACCAATTGCCGCTCGGCTTCGACCTCGACGCCTTCGTGCAGGACGCGCTCACGGTCATGCGCGGGCCGCGGATTCACGTGGAATTGGAGTTCGACAAGATGACCGCGGCCTGGGCCAAGGATCGGACCTGGCATCCCAGCCAAGTGACGAAGATCCTGAAAGATGGTCGCATGCGCATGACTCTCGCCGTGGCGGACTCCCGCGAGCTGGTGGGCTGGATTCTCAGTTTCGGCAGCGGCGTCACGGTCGTGCGGCCCGACTCGTTGCGTGCGGCGGTTAAGCAGGAGGCCGAACGTGTTGCGGCGTCAGCGAGGCCGTGACCGGATGACCAGATAGACCAGACAGACCAGATAGACCAGATAGACCAGACAAACCTTCTCTGAAGAATGACCCGGGATGTCACAGTCTTCGGCTACCCTGGCTGGCAATCCTCGCGTAGAACCCTCGCACCTGAGGGGAGAGGGCAGGGTGAGGGGAAGGAGGCAGCCATGACCTACCTCATGCTACTGGGGACGATGCTGTTCACATGGGCGACCATGAGCCAAGCCGAGATGGGCTTCGATCCGCGCTACGAGCGGGACTACAACATCTTTACCCCGGCTCAGCGATACGCGCCGGACAATCCGCTCAATCCGGCGAACGCGTTTCATCCCGACAGCCCGTTCAACCCGGCCAATAAGTATGACCCGGGCAATCCCTTGAACCCGGCCAATCGCTATAGTCCGAGCAATCCGTTCAATCCGGCCAATCGCTACCACCCGGACAATCCGCTGAACCCGGCGAACCGATACAACTTCGACGT
>CAZXRB010000266.1:0-2379 GCA_964642845.1 uncultured Nitrospira sp. | reverse complement strand
ATGGAAATCGGCGTGCTCTGGTCCGCCCTCGGGGCCGGCATGCTGGCCGCGTCCACCTGGCTCGCCTCCTGGTCGCAAGGTGACATGGCGGGCCGCTTCAACATGATTTTCCGGTCCATGATGGTCGGCGGGTTTGCGATGTGCGGGCTCAGCCTGCTGACGGCGCCGGTGATCGCCGGGGCCTTCATCCTGATCATCGGCGGCAGCACGGCCCTGTTCATGCCCATCGTGTGGGGCCTGTTGCAGGAAGTGACGCCGCAACATCTGCTCGGCCGGGTCTTCTCCACCTTCAGCACGGGCTCCATGGCGTCCGCCATGGCGGGGATGGCGGGCTTCGGCTGGGCCGCCGACACCATGGGCCCGCACGTGAGCCTCCTCGGCATCGGCGTGGTGCTCCTCAGTACGGCCTGCGTCGCGGCCTTGTCGAGCCGGCGCTTCCGCCGCCTTCCCCAAGAGCGTCCCGCCCCGGCGCCGGCCGAGGGTCCGGCCCCGCTAGGATAAGTCAAAGAAACTCTCGATGGGCGAGGAATCAGGCGGCGACGGCGTGCGGCGGCGCATCGCGGAGAATGCGCAGGTCCACCGTTTTCCAGTCGATGTTGGCGAAAAACGCGTCGATGTAGTCGCCGCGCCGGGACGGCGGATAATCGAGCAGGAAGGCGTGCTCCCACACGTCCATGACGAGGATGGGAATGAATCCGGCGACATTCCCATGCTCGTGCAGGCTGGTCCACTGATTGGTGAGGCGGCCGGTGGACGGATGCAGCCACGAGATCGCCCATCCGACGCCCCGCATCTTGCCGACGCTGACAAAGTCGGTCTTCCACCGCTCATACGAGCCGAACGACTCCACCGCTCTCCGCATGAACGCGGAATCGTTCGACGGCATGGTCGAGGCTTCCTTGCGCACATTGCTGAAATAGTATTCGTGCAGCACCATGCCGTTGTATTCGAATCCCAGCCGGCGCGTGAGCTCGGAATAGGCCGGCATCTCCTCCTGATCCACGCGGCCGTCCTTCAGGAATTCTGAAATCTCTCCGGTGAGCGCATTCGCCGCCTTGACATAGCCTTCATACAACGACAGGTGCATGTCCAGCGTGCGATCGGAAATGCCCTGCAGCCCGTGAAGATCGAACGATTGGACGCGATAGGGGCGGTCCCGCAACAACGGCTCCATAGGGTTGGATACTCCTTATCAGGCTGTTGACAAAGGCCGCCAGCGGCGTTCTCGCGGCGCTCAGAGGCTCAACGTACCAAACTGAGTACGCCTTCGCCTCTTCGCTTGCTGCGGCCTTGCTGGACGGTCTTTCTGAACAGCCTGCGAGGTTTCCAAAGCCAATCGGTGTCTGTCCATGGTGTCACCGGCTGCTGAGTCCAAGTCGATTGTCAAACGGTTATCCGGCAGCCTGCGGCTGCACATCGAGAATGGTCACGTCGATGATGACGTGCTTGCCGGCCAGCGGGTGGTTGAAGTCGATCTGGGCCTCGGGCCCCGAGGTGTCCACCACGACGAACGGCACGCCTTCCTTGGTGGTCAACACGGTTCCCGGCTTGGCGTCGGGCGGCAGCTGCTCTTTGCTCACGACGGCGCGCTTCGACTCATCGTACGGCCCGAAGGCCTCGTCGGACGTGAGGTCCACCCGTTTCTGCTGGCCCTTCTTCATGCCGGTGAGCGCCTTTTCGAGATTGGGCAGCATCTGATGCCGGCCGGGATCGAATTGGCTCACGTTCTTGGGGATGATGATGCGCGACTCCGGCACGGTGATCGTGTATTCGATGAGCACCGTAGTGCCTTCCGCCACCGGCGCATCCGCATCGGCCCCTGCCGCACCGGCCGTGCCGGCCATGAGGGCCACCGTCGCCGCGATGAGTGTGAAGGATTTCATGTTGGCTCCTTTCGCCGATCGCTTGTCTGGATCTGCCGCGGGCATCAATGGGGCGCCACGCGCTCCAGCTCCGGCTCCGCCCCCGACGGTCCACTGGATTGCGCCACTTGGCCGAGGGTATGGGTTTGTCGCCGCCGGACATCCTGGGTCGTCATGGCTCCTCCTTCCTGCGCCTGTTCTCCCTCTTTCCAAGAACTCTCCAGCAAGCGATGTGCCTCAGAGCTTCATCGTGCCGGACGGGCTCCGATGCGCTGGATGTGAGAGCCCCCTCCGGGATCATGGACAGATTGAGCCTCCCAACCTGTCCACCGGGGGACAGGTTGTCTTCACGAGACCGGCAAGAGCGGGTCTGACGTGCTCTTTTCTCCTCTGTGTGGAATCTCCTGTTCGGACCGTTCCGGCCAGACCATAGGTCCATGGCTTGCACCGGACAGAGGAAAAGGAGGTGCCCTATGACGAGTCAACGCTTTGCTCGTTGGGCCGGCTATCTGTATGT
>CAZXRB010000265.1:0-2390 GCA_964642845.1 uncultured Nitrospira sp. | reverse complement strand
AATACCAGCACCCGGATCCGGCTCTGCGCGTTGCCCTCGACAAGCCGGTCTGAGGGGAAGGTGAGCCCTGAGGACGGGGACGTCCCAGTCAATCCGGGCAGTTCCAGAGTGCAGCAGTCTTCGCTCTTTACGCCAGGCTGCCGCTGCTGCCCTGTTGCGAGCTGAATGGAAAACGCCGTGAGCACCAGCGTGAGAACGATGATTCGAAGCCTCATGTTTTCCGTTCCTTAGCTCCTAGGCTTGACGCGAGCTGTTGGCGCCTTCTCACTGAGGAGTGAGGAGATCATCTGCCGAAGGTTTGCTTCACCATCGGTGAAGAAGGGCGCGTCTCCCTTGAACTGCCCGCGGATTGCGCCGTTCCGGTCGATGAAGATGAGGATCGGCACCGAGTGACGCAGCATTGGCGAGAGTTGCGCGAACTGTTAGGCCTTGTCCTGGCTGATGGGGGCGATTGGGTACGTCGGGTTGAACTCTTTGGCAAACTGGGCCGAATGCGCGCCAGTCTCGTCATTGAAAGCGAGACCAAGCGCCTGGAAGCCCCGAGGGCCGACCTCCTTCTGGAGGCGGCTCAGGATGCGCGAAGTGTTCTGGCAATGCGAGCAGGTTGTCAGCATGAGCTCCAGCGCAACTACTTTGCCGCGGTAGGATGAGAGCCGGATGGTTCGGCCGACTTGGTCTGTGGCGGTCAACTCGGGAGCCGACCGCGGTATTTGCGCCAGAATGCCTGGCGCGGCGGCTAGCGCGGCCATGAGTGCGAACGAAATAGTCTTTGCAGTCATAGGAAGCATTCCGAAAAGAAAAGGGCGGCCGGTTCGGAGGAACACCGGCCGCCCGCAGCCCCCCGCGTGAAGGCCCCGGAGGATGGCCCCTGGTTCGCGTGGGGAAAGCGCCGTGCGGGAGCAAGGCGGCTGATCAGAGGACCCAGCCCGTGGAGTGGCGCGGGCTGTGAGGGAAGAAGGCCTGATCTCGCTTTCTGGCTCTCGCTTCAACCGGCTCATACACATCCTCACTGCAACTCAGCATCCGAGTTCCGAAACTCCCGAAGGGCGGCGTCACAAGTGTGATTATGTGCGGGCTGGCGCAAAGGCTGTGCGATTTGAGGCAGTGCTGCCTGAGTTCCATTGGTTCCGATCCTGGCTGTACGCGCGCAATCGCCGGCCTCGCCGTCAAGTCTGCCGTCCCGAATATGAAGGACTCGGTGTGCCAGCGCGGCGTTGGCTGGGTTGTGGGTCACCATGAAAATCGTCTGCCCCCGCCCGTTGATGTCCAGGAACACCTTCATGATCTCGTCGCCGGTCCTGGTGTCCAGCGTTCCCGTGGGCTCATCGGCGAGCAGCAACGGCGGATCGTTCACGATGGCGCGTGCGATCGCCAGTCGCCCCTGCTCGCCACCGGAGAGTTGACTGGGGAGACGCGATGCCTTTCCACCCAGTCCAACTTTCTCCATAACGTCAAGAGCC
The DNA here is from genome assembly GCA_964642845.1 of uncultured Nitrospira sp. Taxonomy (GTDB): domain Bacteria; phylum Nitrospirota; class Nitrospiria; order Nitrospirales; family Nitrospiraceae; genus Nitrospira_D. Next base: position 930 of record CAZXRB010000265.1, on the reverse strand, counting down.
TTGCGCCGTTTCTCGCTCGCCTTCAGCGGCAGCGTGGCCAACGGCAGCATCACGTTTTCCACCGCGCTCAAGAACGGCAGGAGATGGTGTTGCTGGAACACAAAACCCAGGTACTGGGCGCGAAAGTCCGCGCGGCGCTCATCTGGCAGCGCGTAGACGTCGATGCCGTCAATCAGCAAGCGGCCTTGCGACGGACGATTCATCGCTCCGAGTATCGTGAGCAGCGTGCTCTTGCCCGAGCCCGAGGGCCCCATCAGGCACACGAACTCCCCTTCCGCGATTCGAATGTTCACGTTGTGAAGCACAGGTACTTCATTCTGCGAGTCGCGGTCGCTGTAAGTCTTGCTAACGTTTTCTGCGATGAGAAAAGACATGGTTCAGCTCATCAGACGTATCGCACCGCTTCGGAAGGATCGAGGCGGGAGGCTCGGATCGCGGGATATGCGCTGCTGACAATTCCGATTAACATGGCGGCAGCAATCGCAAGCAGAGCCAGTGAGGCACGCCACTCGATTTGTGCGCCGTTCTCGACAAAGTAGGGCAGGGCCAGCCGGCTCGCCGTCAGTCCGGCGATCCATCCACCCATTCCGCCGACGGCGCTAATCACTACAACCTCAATCATCAGGCTCTTGATGATGTGAGTTCGGCGGAAGCCGATTGCCCGGAGCACACCGATCTCCTTCGTTCGCTCCACAACCGAGCTCATCATCGTGGTGAACACCAGAAGCGCGCCAATCGCCAGCACGACCGCCGAGACAGCAACCGAGAACCGGGTGAGCCTTTCCACAGCTTCGGTCCGCGCACGCACCGACTGCTGAACCGCCGCTACGTTCGCGTGGGGGAGCTCCTTGCGGATCTGGGCGACGATGTCCTCGACCGGGCAGTCCTTGCACAGTGCGCTGACTTCGATGACACTCAACTGGCCTGGCT
>CAZXRB010000264.1:0-2409 GCA_964642845.1 uncultured Nitrospira sp. | reverse complement strand
GTCTTCGACCAGCACGATGCCGATTTCGGTGATGCGGTCGTGGACGGGATTGGCGCCGGTCGTTTCGAGGTCGACGAAGGCGAGGCGTTGGCGGGTCATGGGTAATGCGCTGACCGGTTCACCATTTGAGCGTTTTGTTGCTTTTGTCCAGCGGCTGCGCCATGCCTTCCCTGATCGATTCGCGCATCCCCGGAGCCGAAAGCAGGTACAAGGTTTCCTGAATCGCCTGCCAGTCCTCGGAAGACACCAGCACTGCGCTCGTCCGCCTGCCGGTGATGTGAACCGGCTGATGCGATTCGGCCACCTGGTCGATGAGGCGGTAGAGACTGGCGCGTGCGCTGCTAGCGGTGAGGGTGGTCATTTACATGTTTGGGGAAGGGACGGGCAAAGGGTACGTCGTGTTTCACTACGGTCATCATCATCGCTCCTCGCAATGCTGCAGTTTCCTGCCAGGGGACCGTTTACACAAAAATTCTTACACCCTCAAGGCCCCGTACCTGGTACGATTCTTCCTTATTTCGGGCTGGGCCAGATCGGAATTTGATGCCAACCTTCGTTGATCTCTTCTGCGGAGCGGGTTTTGGAGCGCGCGGTGCCGTGCGCGGCGGAGGCGTTCCACTTCTCGGCCTTGACGCATGGGGTCTCGCTACACAGACCTACAAGACCAATTTCCCGCAGGCCGATATCCTCACTGAGAAGATCGAGAATGTCTCTCCCAAGAAACTTGGCTCCAAGTACAGACCGGATGTGCTACTGACCTCTCCAGAATGCACTTCGCACTCGATCGCGCGTGGCGCAAAACCGGGCTTGGAGAAAAGCCGTGAGACTGCGATCGGTATTGTCCCTTGGATCAAGGCAATGGAACCTCGTTGGGTCATCGTGGAGAACGTGAACCGGATGAAGAAATGGGACCGCCACAACGAGCTGGTCCAGTCTATTGAAGGGCTTGGCTATGCGGTGAGTGATCTGCTGTTGAACTCCGCCGACTTCGGTTCAGCCCAGGCCCGCAAACGCATGTTCCTTGTGTGTGACAGACAAGGCACCACGGTCAGCCGCGAAGACCTGCTCGGTCTGGCGAGCACACCGAGGAAAACCGCTCGCGACGTCATCAACTGGAAAGCGGACTATCCTGTTGCCCTGCTAAGGAAGCCAGGGCGTGCCAAGGCGACATTGGAAAGAGCCGAGCGCGCCATCACCGAGTTGGGGAAGGGGGTGCCCTTCCTGATCGTCTACTACGGCTCGGATTACGCTGGCGGCTGGCAGACGTTGGACGTTCCTCTCCGCACGGTGACCACGGTCGACCGCTTCGGCCTTGTGACATGGAAAGGCAATACCCCCTACCTGCGCATGCTCCAGCCAGACGAGCTGCTCCTTGCCATGGGGGGCTCGACGGAGCACATCCTTCCTCACGGTAACCGGCGGGATAAGGTGAAACTCTGCGGCAATGGCGTATGTTCGGATGTCATGACTGCGATCTTCCAGTGGATCTCATTGATTCAGGCCAAACAACAGGATGCCGCCTGATCAGCTGCTCGCCGTGATTCCGTCCAGCCACGCATCAACCTGTTCTGGGGTCCGCACCCCGGCCGAGCGCAACAGGCCCACGATGTCCTGCGCCGCGGTCAGGATCACCGGGTGACCATCATCGGTCACTTCCTGATACGCCTGCCGATCCACATAAGAGGTCGTCACCAGCACGCCAAATTCGCGATGCTTGATACGACTGATCAGGCGTGACACTTCCCTCACCCCGACTGCGTTGTTCGCACCGTAACACTTCGCCTCCAGCGCGAAATCGACTTCGATCGCAGCGGGGTGTCGCCCGATGCGCAGCCGGCCAATGCCATCACGCCCGCCATCACGCCATGGGCGGGTCAGATCGAGGCGCGCCACGTCCGGCAGCAACAGGCGGCTGAGCGCCCCAGCGCAGGCCTCGAACCCGTAGGGATTGTCTTTGTAGCGTTGCCGGATCACTTCGATCAGTGCCTGATCTTCGGAGGTTGCCGGCAACTGCTCCGCCTTGCTGCGGACCAACAGGGAGCGCGGCGCCATGAGTGGTCGGATGCCGCCTGCCACAACCCATGCCTTCCACGCATCAGGGGCCACGCCCGACGCCTCGCCGCGCCCAATGGCATGGACCCAGACCCGCGGAATCACTGCCTCATCGAGGATTGTGAATACCGCCTTGTAGTTCTGGAAACGCTGCCCCTCAGTCGTCTTCCACAAGGCAATGAGATCCTCCGTCGCCGCCAGGGCCGGGCTGCCTGGCACAGCAAGCCCACGGAATCTGAAGGCCCGGCCGATGGCCTCGGTAGTGAAGATGAGGATGGGTGGCACCAGTTGGCGTTGTCCCAGTGTTGATTTGCACTTAAAACTGACCCACCAGCCGTAGGAATTTGCACGCAAATT
>CAZXRB010000263.1:0-2440 GCA_964642845.1 uncultured Nitrospira sp. | reverse complement strand
CAAGAGCTGCCGACGCCGCGATGGAGCACCACTGCGGGTACCACGAGCGCAAGCCACGCGGAGGCCGGTCGACGAGCGACGCGCATTGGGAGCTGCAACCGTGGGTGACGCCCAACGTTCCGGTTGAGAGGCGGCCGAGGAGCGAAGCGACGAGGGTAGTTGCCAGCGCCGCTGGCAACCCGTCCTCTCGAACCGGTTGTTAGGCATCGCTTTGCGACCACCAGCCGAGGGTCGCCCCGTCGTTGTCGTACACGTTCCCATACTCCCAGACCCGGCCAGAGCCGGGGGCGCACGCTTGCGCAAACACCCGCTCGATTGCAGGGAAGCCGCAAGTGACGGGAATAGTGAATGCTAAGGCCCGTTCAAGCTTACCGTCGAGACGCCCGCCCAGCTGGTGCTCGACCTCGGCGACTAGCGCTTCTTGGAACTCTTCGATCGGCGTATCGCTGAACAATCGAACTACAACGTTGCCCGATCGCCGGAGCACGCGAAAGCGACCTTGGTCGTCGACAGTTTCAAACTCGTCGTCGGCCGCAATGCCGTAAAGCAGACCGGGCGAGTACAGAAGACGAAAGCGGCCCGCGCCGAGTGCCTGCGCGTGGACAGGTTCAAAGCTCGGCTTTCCATCTGGTCCTTCAACCCGCAGCAGAAGGTGCTCGTCGGCCACGATTGCGATGCCTAACGTAAAGGTTGAGGGGCGGCCGAGGAGCGAAGCGACGAGGGCATTGGCCAGCCCCGCTGGCCAACCGTCCGCTCGAACCGCGGGTTGGGCGTGAGCGCTCGATCGGCGACGCAGTGGCGGCGCTCGCGTTTTGATTCACGGCAGGCCATGGCGATGTCTTTTGGCATGCGCCGCGGTTGCTTGCCGAGGGAGGAGAACGCACGCGCGGCGAGCTTTGTGCGGCCGAGAAGACCTAGCGCAAACACCGGCACGTACCCAGAGCCGTCGAAACCGAGACGAGTGACGCGGTGCGGACCATGAGCGCAAGCAACGCGCAGAACGCATGCGCCGGCGAGTGCCGCGCCCGCCAAGAAGGCCGAACGCCGAAACCGTGGCTGGCCAACAGCTGTCCGAGGCTAAGAGAGCGCAACACGGCGGGTACCACGAGCACAAGCCATGCGGAGGCCGTTCGACGGACGACGCGCATTTGGGGCTGTCTTCGCGGGGGACGCCCAACGACCGAGTTCAGCCGCCGCCGAGGAGTGCAGCGACGAGGGAACCGGCAAGCGACGCTTGCCGGCGGTCGGCTGCAACGCCGGGTTAGGCAGATTACGCATGGCGCACCGTGACATGCGATGCCTGCAGGAGCACACGATCCGCAAGGGCGCGGATGATCTTGGCAGCAACATCTGTGTCCGTGAGGGTGTCGCAGACGTATATGCCCTCGGGACAGAGCTGAACGATCGCATTCGGGAAAGCGTCCCCGTAGCGGGGATCCAGTTCGGAAAGAAGTGCCGGCAACTCCGATGAGAGCATTTCGTGCAGACTCAATCGGTGCTCCGACGGGATTTCAAGCATGTACTCGATCCCCAAACGAGCCTCCTGCTGCTGCCTAACGACCGAGTTCAGCGGCGCGCCGCTTGCGGCGCGTCCGCTGCAACGACGGGTTAGGCTTCACCTTGCGGCGAGCCATGCCTGATACGCGCTCGCATGACTGCCCTTGTGGTTGTCCATCTCAGGCTTGGTAAGGCAAACCCGATGGGGGTCCCAGGCGTAGATGGTCTTCCGAGGCTTCTCGTGCCAACCGACGTTGAACGCCAGCGGCTTCGACCGGGCGAAGAACTCCAGCTCCGAGTAGGCAGGCACGTGGTCGTGTATCCACCAAGCTAGTGCCTCCCAGTCTGAAGTGGCCTGGAAGTACGGAACGAAGGACGTCAGGACCACACAGGCCATCGCCCCTTTGCCTTCGTCATCCGCCACGTCCCAGATGTGACGCGCGAAGTTCGCTTCGTTCTTGGCACAGCCGTATTGGTTCTTGTTTTCGGCACCCTTACCGTTTACCTCCGCAGAGCGATACGCAGATCGGATTGAGATCCGGCCAAATCGATCTTGAATCGGCTCGAGGACTTCTTGACAGAGGCGCTTGCCAACCTCGATGGCCAAGTCTGGATTGGAAGGAATGTTTGGGATCCGTTCAATTTGCGAAATCTCTGAGTAGAGGAACTCGCGCATGAAGAAGGACTTGGATAGTTGCACTCGGCCAAGTTGTTCGAGGCTGCTGACGGATGCTGGAACTCGCATAGGGATGCTTATGAGGCCTAACTTAAAGCTTGAGGGGCCGCCGCGTGGCGAAGCCGCGCGGGAAGTTGCCAGCCCCGCTGGCAACCGGTCCCCTCGAAGCGCGGGTTAGGCACCTTGCGCCTCCACGACCAGAGTGCCGTGCTCTAGCAGGCTGTTGAAAATCTCCCCGAACGTTCGCTATGCGAGTTGGTCCTAGGA
>CAZXRB010000262.1:0-2450 GCA_964642845.1 uncultured Nitrospira sp. | reverse complement strand
CAATCGAGGCGGCATGGGCATGATCGGCGGCGTCAGGCGCGTCGAAGTCCTTGGCTCTCTCGTTTACGCTGGCGCCGCGGAACGGAGAATTCCGCTCCCGGAACGTCTGTTCCCGGTCGATCCTCTGCCGCAACCCAGCCGGCGAAGATCGTTCGTACTCGGCCAAGGAATGGGCATGGGAATGATGGGCGGCATGAGTTTCTCTATCAATGGCCGGACTTTCAATCCTAACCGGGTGGATACGCGAGTTCGTCTGGGCGATGTCGAGGAGTGGGAGTTTGTGAATCCGTCGATGATGGACCACCCGATGCACGTCCACACGAACCCGTTCCAGGTGGTCGACGCCGCCGGCGCGTCCGAGCCGACCTGGAAAGACGTAGTCCTGGTCCGCGCGGGCAGCAGAGTTCGAGTGCGAATGAAGTTCTCCGACTACGCCGGGCGTACTTTCTACCACTGCCACATACTCGATCATGAGGACCTTGGCATGATGGGGATTCTGGAGATACAAGGGTAAGGGCGCCGCTTATTCTTGGCTTCCGTACTCCAGCGCGCCGCGCAAAACGTCATTGCGTCGAATCCGGAGGATTCCGTCCGCGGCCTGCGTTGCCACCGGTACCGGCGTGCAGTCTTTCTCCCTGGGGAGATCTTCTCCCGGATCGAGCATGGGCATGCCCTCCCGACAATGCCCACAGATGAGGCGGCCCGCCGAGTAACGGCTCGGCTTACCGTAGGACCAGCATCTCCGGCAGACCGTGAAAGTCGCTTGGAAGCCACCCTGCGGCTGCTTGATTACGACCAGGCGATGCGGTTCCGGCAAACCCTCGAAGTCGAGATAAAGGGCCGGCTGATCAGTCAACCGCGCCCCGGGCAGGAGGGCATCCTGGCCGCCTGGCACTGAAATTATCTCTGTGCGGTCGGTTGTGGTTTCGAAATGAATCCACATGTGCACGGCGCCGCCGGCCAGCACCAGGATGGGAATCGACAATAGGCTGAGTTTTTCACGGCTTGTCAGCTCGAACTTCCTGCCTCGCCGTTTCACGCCCTCACCTCGGTGAGCCACGAGATCTCGGCAGGCACGTTGGGCCTGCGCCGCCCACCGGCCTCGATCACAGCTCTTTCAAGTTTCTGAAGCGTTCGAAGCAACGGCTGGATTGTGCCCGCGGGCAAGCCCGCCCCGCATAGCCACTGCGCATTCAGGATCTGGATTTCAGTGCCGTCCTCGCGTTCCGTCATGCTGACGTGCAGAGGTCCCAATAGGCCAAACGAGGCGGAGGCCACGTATCCCTCGAGCATCCACAACGGATCATGAACACCAAGCACCAACGAACGGCCAAGGCCAACGTGAAGACGGCTCCGGAACATTGCTTCACAATCCAGCTCAAACGCCAGTGCGAGGCCAAGCGGCCTCAGAGCCGCCCGCAGTTTGCGGAGCGTCTCGGGCAACGATTTCGGGCTATGGAACCCTTCTTCCACCGCCATGTTCAGCTACGATCCTCGCTATTCCTGCTGCATGCAAGCTGCCAACAGCGGCCCCAGTCTAGTGTTTGTGGCCGGAAGGCTCCTGACTGCGCGGGCTGGGGTTCCGTTCGTCGCCGGAGTGCACGATTCGTTCAGCGACGAAATCCCCGTCGGGTGTCACGCGGCAATTCACGCTAACAACATCGCCAGTGCTAAAACCCGCCGGATTGACGCGTTCGCCGAACAGGATCGTGCGGTTCCCACGCGCCAGTTCCAGTTCCATCGACTCGGGGCCAATCGCCGAGATTCGGCCTCTCAGCACGATCTGTTGGGTGCGCAGCGAGCCACATCGGGCCCAAGCCGATTCGGCGGCAGCCGCGGATGCCACGCCAGTGATGAGTGCTCTTCGAGTGATCATCTCAATTACCTCCTTTTCTGATGGGGCGATCTTTGTTGGTGAGTGGTCGGACCGCCAAGGGACACAATGCGATCCAACTCGGTTGCGATCTCCTCGCCGCTAAATTCCTCGACGAGAACCCGGCTGCCGACGAGCACCGTGGGGGTCTTCCGGACATCGCGCTTGAGCCCTTCTTGGAAGTCGGCCTCGACGGCCCGGTTCAACTCCGGGTCCGAGAGGGACCTGATTGCGCTGCGGACGTCAAGCGACTTCGAGCGAAGGAAGCCGCGGAAAAACGACTCGAAGCCCTCGTCATTGATTTGTGACAAGGACTCCGCAACACTGCGGCGAAACTCCATGGCAGTCGAACCAGCCAGGCGTTGAAGATACCTGGAAGCGACCGCCGCACTGCGCGCCCAGTGATGTTTCGGCAACGGGAAGTCGTATATCTCAAACGCAACATGCTCCCCGTACTTGGGGAGGAGCGTTTCATCGAGGAGCTTCCGAAAGCGCGCGCAGTCGTGACATTGCAGATCCTCGAATACCAGCACCCGGATCCGGCTCTGCGCGTTGCCCTCGACAAGCCGGTCTGAGG
>CAZXRB010000261.1:0-2474 GCA_964642845.1 uncultured Nitrospira sp. | reverse complement strand
ATTATCTCTCCGCGACCTCTGCGCGCTCTGCGGTTAAAGCTTTTCGACTGCGCCTTTAGCGTGGATTCGCGGTTCACCAAACTCTTTTCGTAGCATTTACCCAAACAGTTCAAAAGGAGGTACACCCATGTCTACCGAATCGAAATGCCCGTTTCATCATCCCGCCGCTGCGGGAAGCGTGAAGACCAACGAAGATTGGTGGCCTACTCAGCTCAATCTGAACATCTTGCGCCAGAACTCTCCGCTCTCCGACCCGATGGGGGAAGAGTTCGACTATGCGAAGGAATTCAACAGTCTCGACCTCGCCGCCGTCAAGAAAGACCTTGCCGCGCTCATGACGCAGTCGCAAGATTGGTGGCCGGCGGATTTCGGTCACTATGGACCGCTCATGATCCGCATGGCGTGGCACAGCGCGGGGACCTACCGCATCGGCGATGGTCGTGGCGGTGCCGGCTCCGGCCAGCAGCGTTTCGCTCCCCTCAACAGTTGGCCCGACAACGCCAACCTCGACAAAGCGCGCCGACTGCTTTGGCCCATCAAACAAAAGTACGGGAAGAAAATTTCCTGGGCCGATCTGATGATTCTCGCCGGCAACGTCGCGCTCGAGACCATGGGCTTCAAGACCTTCGGCTTCGGCGGCGGACGCGCAGATGCGTGGGAACCGGACGAGTCCGTGTACTGGGGACCTGAAGGCCAGTGGCTGGAAGACAAGCGTTACTCCGGCGACCGACAGCTCGAGAATCCCCTTGCCGCAGTGCAGATGGGATTGATCTATGTGAACCCCGAAGGCCCGAACGGAAACCCCGACCCGATTGCTGCTGCGCGCGACATCCGCGAAACATTTCGCCGCATGGGCATGAACGACGAAGAGACCGTGGCGCTCATCGCAGGCGGACACACATTCGGCAAGGCTCACGGCGCCGCACCGGCAAGCTATGTTGGTCCTGAACCCGAAGCCGCGCCCATTGAGGAAATGGGATTGGGATGGAAGAACAGCTACAAGTCGGGGAAAGGCCCCGACACCCTTACCGGCGGACCGGAGGTAACGTGGACAACAACGCCGACGAAATGGAGCAACAACTTCTTCGAGAACCTCTTCGGCTATGAGTATGAGTTGACGAAGAGTCCGGCAGGCGCATATCAGTGGGTTGCCAAGAACGCCCCGGCCATCATTCCCGATGCGTACGACCCGAACAAGAAACATCCGCCCACGATGCTCACGACCGACCTCTCGCTGCGCTTCGACCCGGTGTACGAGAAGATCGCGCGGCGCTTCTACGAGAACCCCGACGAGTTTGCCGACGCCTTTGCGCGCGCTTGGTTCAAGCTTACGCATCGCGACATGGGTCCGAAGACTCGCTATCTGGGTCCCGAAGTGCCAACGGAAGACCTCATCTGGCAAGACCCCATCCCGCCCGTCAATCACAAGCTGATTGATGCGAAGGATGTTGCCGCACTCAAGGCGAAGGTGTTGGCGTCGGGGCTGAAGGTCTCCGAACTGGTGTACACGGCATGGTCGTCTGCTTCGACGTTCCGTGGTTCCGACAAACGAGGCGGGGCCAACGGCGCGCGCATTCGGCTCGCGCCGCAGAAGGACTGGGAGGTCAACCAGCCGAAGCAATTGGCGAACGTGCTGAAGACGCTGGAAGGGATTCAGAGTGACTTCAATCGAGCACAACAGGACGGCAAGCGCGTGTCGCTCGCCGATCTCATCGTGCTTGCCGGATGTGCGGCGGTGGAGCAGGCCGCAAAGAATGCCGGCTATACCGTGACGGTGCCGTTCACTCCCGGCCGCACCGATGCGTTGCAGGAGCAGACGGACGTGGAGTCCTTCGCCGTGCTCGAGCCGTTCGCCGACGGCTTCCGGAATTACCTGAAAGCCACGTCCACCATTCCGGCGGAGTTCCTGTTGGTGGACAAGGCGCAACTTCTCACCCTCACCGCGCCGGAGATGACTGTGCTGGTCGGCGGCATGCGGATGTTGGGCGCCAACTACGGAGGGACGTCGCACGGGGTCTTCACCACACGACCGGGCGTCCTCAGCAACGATTTCTTCGTGAACTTGCTCGATATGGGCACAGAGTGGAAGGCTGTTTCAGGGAATGGCGTTGCGGAGCTGTTCGAAGGGCGTGATCGGAAGACGGGAAAAGTCAAATGGACCGCAACGCGGGTTGATTTGATCTTCGGTTCCAACTCCGAGCTACGCGCAATCGCGGAAGTCTACGGCAGTGCGGATGGCAAGGAGAAGTTCGTGCACGACTTCATCGCTGCGTGGGATAAAGTGATGATGTTAGATCGGTTTGATGTGAAGAGAGCCTGAGCAATTTCGACGACCCGGACGCGCGGCAGAGAACTTCATCACGCCGCTACGGCCCACTCGGCTGAGAGCACCTCGGCCTGCTCCAGCACCGTCTGCGTTGCCTTCTCTTGCTTGTCCGGCGGGTAGCCGTGCTTGCGCAGGATGCGCTTGACGA
>CAZXRB010000260.1:0-2494 GCA_964642845.1 uncultured Nitrospira sp. | reverse complement strand
GAAGCGCCCGATTCAATAGCCATCACGATCGCCTCGAGCGCCTCGCCGGCGGCGATGTTCTGGACCGCTGCCGCGTCCTTGGCAAGCTTCGCCAGGCCTTGAGCCTTGGATAGCTCCAGATCGGCCACAATGAGCCGCTGGACCGCGTGTGCGGCTTCGGTGTACTCGAAGCCGATCTCCTCGATCGCTGAGACCTGCCTGGCCGCCGCGGCCGCTCCCAGGCCGTGGGCGTTGGCCAAAGCCTTGAGCGAGGCCTCGGCCTTCGCGTTCTCGGCCGCCATCATGACCGAGCCGACGGTGAAATCCTTGGCCCAAGTCAGCGCGCTTTTGATGGCGTCGGCCAGGAGATTTCCCGCCGTGGCGCCTTTCACCATGGCCGCCGTCATGCCGTCGATCCCCTGGGCCGCGCCCCGAGCACTCTTTGCCGCCGCGGCCTCCATGCTCGAAAGGCTCGCGTTGACGCTTTTGATGGACGCATTGGCCCGGTTGGCGTCCACTTCCACCACGAGTTCGAGCTTATTGTCGGCCATGGGTATCGAATGAAGTTGGTAGGATCGTCACTGAATGCTGTTGCCGGGTGCTGACCGCGCCGTCGTCGATATCGTCAAGCTTTCGCTACTACTGTCTCAGCCCCACTCACCCACGGGGCCGCCACAAGGCGCGGGTGTTTGCCGCAACGGTGGGCCTCACAGCAGCCGATGCCGAGGACCTGCGGGAGGCTCTACTCAAGGCGGCGCGGACGGCCGAGGCCGTTGCCGGCAGGGCAGATGAATACGGGCAGCGTTATGCCGTCGATTTCGACTTCGCGAGGGCTGAAAGGCGCGCCCGTATTCGCAGTGCGTGGATCATACGCACTGGCGAGGACTTCCCGCGATTTACAAGTTGTCATGTATTATTGGATTGAGGCTTGTCGTGGCGGAACTTGAACTGCTCAGCGTGGTTGCATTACTGGCCGACCTGCCGGAACACGGCTTGATTCGCGGCCAGGTGGGGACAGTCGTCGAACGCCTCGCACCCGGTGTGTACGAGGTGGAATTCAGCGACGACGCCGGCAGAACATATGCCTCGTTGGCCGTGCCCGGCGAGCAGCTCCTTGTACTGCATCACGAGCCCATCCATCAAGCCGCTTAAGGTCGGCGATCCTCGAAGCGTTCACGGTCGAGCCTTTCACGTTCCTCTTCCACGGTAAGCATCGCCCGGAACTCATCCGCCCGGATCTCGTCCAGGCCGATTCGGACGCCCATCTTCAACGCAGCCCGGAGATCGATTGCACGGCGGAGTAGCATGCCCGCCTCGGAAGACTGCGCCGCGTCCAGTTTGTCCAACGGGCAATGGTCGCAACGGGCGCCATTGTCGGGAGCGTCCGGGCAAAGGCCGGGGTCGCAGAGTTCCTCACGACGCAGCGCCCAATGAATCAGAAACCGCAGGGAGGGCTTTTCAGGCCACTCTTCGCATGTCAGTTTGGGTCGCCGGACTCCTCGAAGGCGCTGTCGAGGGCGTCGATGGCGGCTTTCACGGCCACAGCCTGGTGGATGATCGGCACATCGCTGGCGTAGCCTTCGGTGGACTCAACCAGCTTCTTGTAGAGCGCCGCCGCCGGGGCCAGGTTGATGATCAACTCCTGCCGGTTGTAGGGCAGATCGAGCACGCGCGCGAAGCCGCGGCGGTATTCAAAGACGTCCTTGGCCGAAGGCATCTTCAGGGTGTGCGCCACCGTGCTGCCTAGGACACGCATCGTCACACGGAAGCCATCGCCCACCTGGACCACGTCGTCGACATCAGCTTGGCTCAGTTGCTCGATGATTCGGCTGGCCTCGAAGGCGTCCACCTCGGGCGCATTCTCTTCCGGCACGCGGATCTTGGCGAGCAGCGCGGCGTCGGCTTCTGCCGAGTCGGGGATCGTCGTTTCCGAAACACCGCGCCCGAGTTGCTTCACGATGACCTTGCGCTTCTTTTGGCGGTCGATCCACTCCTCGTCGGTCGGAAATCGCACGCGAACCGGCTTCACGCCTTCGGGCGTGCGCAGATGAATGGCGATGGGTTGCTTTGCATCAAACATGAGAGTCCCCTCTACTGGCAGATCCCGTCGACACCACATTTGGCCACGGCCGAAACGACGCCGTTGGTGGCTTCCCACATCGGGAGGCACTCGGCCGACACCGTGACGATGCCGTCCGTCTCGCCGACTTCGGCGGTCGCAAAGGAGACCTTGTGCCAGGTGAGTTCGAGCGAGTTGTTCGAGTCGTAGGCGAGCGAGATCACCGCCGTGCCAGCCGTCTGCTGGCGCAGCTTGGTGAGCTCGGTCGAGCCGTTCTCAAAGCGGGCGACCAAGCGCAGCGCGCCCTGGCGGTTGCCGAACTCGAGCCGGCCACGGATAGCGCCGCTCGCCCCGTCGCCAGGCGTCTGGAAACCCGAGCCGGGGTAGAAACCGCCGTCCAGGCGGACATTGTTCTTCCACGACGTCTCGAGCGAAACGATGTTCTTGTTCGAGACG
>CAZXRB010000259.1:0-2504 GCA_964642845.1 uncultured Nitrospira sp. | reverse complement strand
CCAAATCTCCTGCACCAGCCGCTGGCCCGGCACCGCGGGGACGTCGAGGATACGCCGGAGATCCTGGCCATGGAACGGCTTCACCACTTGCCCGTGAACGAGCCGATCCAACGCCGCGAGATCGATCACCATGCCGGTGACGGGATCGATCGGCCCGTGAACGGTCACGAAGCAATCCCAGTCGCGCCCGTCCTGGTCGTTTACGAGGGCATTGAACGAGTACCGCCTCGTCACGCTGGCCACGTCCAGCCCCGCTCTCGTCACTTCGGCGTAGAGGTCTTCGTCCTCGCAGAGGCGCACGCTGTGCAGCGTGCCGATATCCCGTTGCGAGTCCAGCTTCGTCCACAAGAGGCGGGCCACGTTTTCCGACGTGGGAATCCGGTCTTTGAAGTATGGCATGTCCAGATTAAAATTCTTGTGATCGAATTCTTCGATCACCGCGAGCAGGACCCGCTTCAGATCGAACAGATTGATGACCATGCCGGTTTTCGGATCGACGTGGCCGGAGACCGTCACTTCCAGCAGATAATTGTGCCCATGCGCCGGCGGATTGTAGCACGCGCCGAACACGGCGCGGTTCTTCGCCTCGTCCCATTCCGGCCTGACGTACCGGTGGGCCGCGGCGAATTCGATGCGTTTCGTCAAGAGAACCGAAGACATAATCAACACTCACCACCCAAACCTAACAACTTTCTTTCAAGTCGGCCAGCCACTCTTCCCGCAGGCTCGCCGGCACCGTTGCCTGCGCATGATACTCGCCATGGTCCACCGTGATGAACACGGATTGGCGTAGATCGGCGAACGTCTCGATCATGGCCGCGGTCGGCCGGAACCGGACGAAGTGCACCGCGCTGATCTTCGTCTCGTGGCTGTGCCCGCCTTCGAAGACGCCGTAGACCCGCTCGTTTCCCGCGACGATCGCGACGGTCTCGCCATGATCCAAGCCCATGAACCGGTCGAGCCACTCTTTCATCTTCGCTTCCTCGGTGATCTCGATCAAGAGGGTGGCGCTCAGTTCGTGGGGCGACGGCAACAGCGCATTGTAGACATCCAACTCGTCCTGCACCTTGGCGGGATCGACGATGTGCTCGACGCGAATCATCTCCTGAATTTGAAATTGCAGGGTTTCCCGATTCTCGAACACGAGCGTGACCACCGGTCCGACCGAGATGCGGCGCCGCTGCTTCAGCGCGATGATCCGCGAGCGGTAGGCGTCCCGCTGCCGCTCGTAGTCGGCATAGGGCATGACGTCTTGCAGCGTGATGGCTCTCATCGCCCCCGTGCTTTCTCCTCTTCCCCTTGTGGGGAGAGGCAGGGTGAGGGGGACGGCAAGCCATAGGCGTCGCGGATGATTTGGATGGGATGGCGCGTGGCCTTGCCGCCGGCGTGGGCCGCCGCGCCGGCCTGATCCAGCTGCAATCCGGCGAGGGGGCAATCCGACGCAATGAGATCGGCCGGCGCCTGTTCGATGGCCCGCACGGCTTTGCCCGCAATCCTCATCGACAGCGGGAAAAATTCCGTCTTGGCGGACCAGGCGCCGTCGTGCCCCGAGCATTGTTCGACGACTTCCACTGTGGCGCCCGCGGCCTCGAGCGCCTCTTTGGATTTGAAGCCGATGTTTTGATCGCGCAGGTGACAGGGCATGTGGTAGGCCACGCGGCCGGGGGGGCGCGTGAAATCCTCCGCCAACCGACCTTCCCGTTTCAATTTCATGAGGTATTCGCAGACGTCGAAGGTGCGCGCCGCAACGTGCTTGGTTCGCTCATCGGGATGGAGCTCCGGATATTCCCGTTTGAGCATGAGGCTGCAACTGGCCACCGGCGCGACGACGTCGTAGCCCTCCGCCACCCACTGGTGCAGGACGTGGACGTTAGACGTCGCGGCCTGTCGGATGGCCTGCGCGTCGCCCAGATCGAAGTGCGGCATCCCGCAGCACCGGTGTTCCGGCACGACCACCTGCACGCCGTTTTTCTCCAGCACCTGCACGGTCGCCTTGCCGATATCCGTGGCTTGGTAGTTCACGAGGCAGCCGGAGAAGAGCGCCACTTTGCGGCCGGACGAAGACTCCGGCTTGGGCTGCGCGCGCCGGCGGAACCAGCGCGGGAACGTTTCGGCGGAAAAATGCAGGACCTGCCGATCCCGATGGATGCCGGCGACTTTTTCGACGATGCGCCGGACGACGGGACTGGCCAACAGCCGATTGGTCAGCGAGGCAGTCAGGCTGCCGAGCGTGCCGATGAGGTCGGTCCGAATCAGCAGCCGGTCGCGCCAGCGCACGCCGCGCTCGGCGGCCAGCCGCCGCTTCCACAGCACCATCAAGCGCGGAAAGTCCAGCGCGTACTGATGCGGCGGCGTATAGGGGCAGTGGTTGAAACAGAGCTTGCAGTAGTAGCACTCGTCGACGACCCGGTGATGGTCGGCCGGGGCCAGCTTGGCGACGTCGCCTTCATAGTGGTCGATGCGGTCCAGCAGCGTGTTGAACGACGGGCAGAGGTTGAAGCAGC
>CAZXRB010000258.1:2220-2506 GCA_964642845.1 uncultured Nitrospira sp. | reverse complement strand
GGGACCGCGTACTGCCGGTCCGGTTTATCCGAAAGAGGCGGAATTGCCTCGTACGACCGGGTGAGTTGCTGGAGCTTCCAGTTGCCTTCGTTCACAGCACGGTCGGTCATCCCCTCCCGCTCTTGGCGCGAACGGCGCACCCCAAAGAGCACGACCTGCTTGTAAGTGAGTGATTCCGGCGCGGTCAGCCGGTAGATCGCCTTGTCTCGGAACTGGGTCGTGAGCGTGCTGCGACAGTCGTAGACCCGGTCGTAGGGCAGAACAAAGACAAGCACCCCGCCCGGCT
>CAZXRB010000258.1:0-2190 GCA_964642845.1 uncultured Nitrospira sp. | reverse complement strand
TTGTTCTTGCCTTCGCCGACTTCAAAGTCGTACGGCGGATTCAGGTAGAGCAGAGAGAAGGATTCCACCGGTGCATGCGTGTCGAACGCGCTGCCCTGGATGACCTCATCAAGAACGTTGCTCGCCTCAGCAGCCCGGTAAGCGTCGAGTTCGATCCCATGCGTGCGCACGCTGCTGTCGGCCGTCAGTGCTTTGAGCGCCGCGCCCGTGCCGCTACAGGGATCCAGTGCCAGACATTGTTCCGCGGGAAATCTGATGAAGCGCCTCAGTCGCTGCGCTTCGGACTCAGGTAGGGGGTAGTAGCCGAGCTTCAGCCGGCCTCGGATTCGCATCAGTTCACCGCCTTACCAGACAAAAGTCCGCTTTCTCGGGAGTGACCGCCAGAGGGCTCTCTGAGCTAACTTCCGGATCGCCGAAGAATCGGCCTCGACGGACGATGCTCTACACTGCGCCGTTTTACGCAAGCTTAATCTGTTCGGACGCAGATCTGGTCGATACACGCCTACCGCAGGTTATCCAACGCGAACCAACTCCAAAACGACCGCATATATCCTGATGAGAGATTCGCCTACGAAAAGGAACGGAACATGAGCAAATGAAGCCTGTTACAGCTTCCGATGATCGGCCGCCCAGTCGACGGACAGTCATTTTGACGGTCGCCTGCACCGGCGGCACATACTCTGTGCGGGCGCTAGCACAGGAGAGGGAAGAGGGCCTAGAGAAAACATCCGCAACCGTCGTACAGGCACTGAAGACTCACGCTGTTCCAGGCGCTCAGATCTGCCTTGTCGATCCGCCGAGAGCGATGTGGAACTTCGCTGCGGGTGTGGCGGATAAGTCCAGTGGCCGTGCGATGACGGCGGCTACTCGCTTTGAAGCAGCGTCCTTATCCAAACCCGTCTTCGCTTGCGCCGTTCTCCGGTTGTGCGAGCAAGGCAAGCTCTCGTTGGACGCCCAACTTGGAGAGTTACTTCCGGCCCGAGACCTTCCCGACGATCAACGATTCCCGAAGGTGAGCGTGAGGCAAATCCTAACCCACTCCTCTGGCATACAGCCAGTTCCTCCGAAGGGGCGCGCCTCCAAGTTGCTTTTTGCACCGGGAAGCAAATTTGCCTACTCCCCCCACGGGTTCGACTTCTTGCAACGCGCCGCCGAACGCGCAACCGCCCAACCCATCGGCGAACTAGTGGCCAGCACGGTCCTCAACCCTTTGAAAATGACCAGCAGTGTGTTTGGCTGGCAGATGACGCCGGACACGCGGGCGGTGGGATACGATGCGAATGACGCCCCTGGGCAGACGATCAACGAACGCGTTGGCCGGATGAGTTCCGAGCAGCGCGCCGCGATGGCTGCCGAGTATCCGCTGATGAACTTTCCCAATGCGGCGTCGAGTCTGATCACAACCGCCAGCGACTATGCGACGTTTCTGGCCGCCGTCAACCGCCCCGCACCGGAAGGGCTATTGAGCGAGCGTTTTTGCGTGCAACTAAGAGAGGCGAAGATCGCGGCTGGCAATGGGATCGACTGGGGCCTTGCGTTCGGTTTGGTCCACAGCAGGCGTCAGGGCATCGGTCTGTGGCATTGGGGTGATTTCGGCTTGTTTCAAAATTTCGCGATTCACTTCCCTGACGCTGATCGGTCTCTGGTAAGTCTGACGAATGGATCTCGCGGGCAACGATTCAATCGAGCCATCGTGAAGTTGCTGATGGCGGAAGACCTCGACTGCTTTAAGTGGCTTCGTGTTTAGTGCAACAAATCGAGTGGTCGGGAAGTTCCCGCCTTCTCGCGAAGTGTCGCCCGATCCAGGTCAGCCTGACGCATCACGCGCTACTCGGAACCTAAGCGTCGGGCAGGCCGCCTGCCAGCCTGGATCGTGCTATGCAATGGTCATCGCCGATCCCACTCGATTCCTGAGGAACATCATGTGGAAGCTGCGGATGTGAGTCCGGAGTTCTTGTTCGGCACTCTTCATTTCAGGTTGGCGCTCCAGGAGAGTGCTCAACGACCGTTCAGTGAGTTCCGCATGCCGGCCGGACTCGATGAGGCCGTGGCAGATTGGGCATGCGGCCCAGTCGCCGACGCTTTCGCCGACGATGCCTTCGAAGACGTACGCCGCGAATGTGCGCGCCGGATAAACCCAGGTGACGTTCGGGCTGGAACAGAAATCACAAATGGACTTGGGCATGTGCT
>CAZXRB010000257.1:0-2562 GCA_964642845.1 uncultured Nitrospira sp. | reverse complement strand
GGTGGGCGCTGTTCGGGGCGAACACGCCGTGGAAGCGGGTGAGATTGACGCGCGGGTCGGTGGGCACCACGTTGTAGTCGCCGATCAGCGCGACGGGGTGCCCGCTGTCGCGAAGGGCCCGGGCGTGCTCGATCAGCCGCTCGAACCAGGCGAGCTTGTATTGGAACTTTGGACCGGGCTGTGGGTTGCCATTCGGGAGGTAGATGCAGGCGACGAGGATGCCGTTCACGGCCGCCTCCAGGTAGCGGCTCTGCCCGTCGTCCGGCGCGCCGGGCAGGCTGCGGCGTGTCTCGATGACTTCCGCGCCCTTCGCGAGGATGGCAACGCCGTTCCAGGCACGCTGCCCGTTCCAGATTGCGGCGTAGCCGCGCTGGCGGAGCTCCTGACTCGGAAAATCAGCCGTCTTGAGCTCCTGCAGGCACACCACGTCGGGCGATTCCTTCGCCAGCCATTCGAGCAGGTGCGGCAAGCGCGGCCGCACCCCGTTCACGTTGAAGCTGGCGAACTTCAGTGAGCGAGGTCTGGCCCCGCGTGATGCTTGCGGCGCGCGTTTTGCCGGACGCTTCTTCGTCATGTTCATGGGATCGCAGCACTATAGAGGGTCACCGCCTCGCGGCAAGGCCGGGTCAGTGGTGTTCGCGGGATCGAGTCCGCGTTGCCTCATGCTTTCCGGTCATTGCTCGCCTTCGGGATCCGATGCCCCTTGTCGGCACGCCCCGCCGAGAGGTTGCGTCACCTAGCGATGGTCGCGGTTAGGTGAACGTGGAACCCCGGACCGGAGAGGCAACCGGTCCCCCAACGCTTGATGTGGGGTGCGTTGGCGCTTTGAACAAACGGAAGGCGCAAAGCGGAGCACTTCTGCGCGGTGGGTGACGCGGACGAAGCGGTTGCTCAAGCAACACCGTTGCAGCGTGGCCCGACTCAGGTGGGCTGGATCGGGCTTCCCTCGCCCATCTCGTCCGTAGCAACCAGGAGACCCTCGCTCGCGAGAATCGCACGGGCCTTTTCCCGGCTAGCCGCGTCAGGCAATCGCCAGCGATGCAGTTCGTTCCCGACGAGAACCGATTGGCCGATGCCCCGGAGCGCTGTTGTTTATCTCCCGGTGCTTCCACTTTGTTTTGTTATTGGCGACAGGCGCAGAAAGTTCACCTCGAATAAACCGCGCAGGTAGCCAGCAGTCGTGCCCCAGATAGCGGCCCTGCTCCACCGCGCTATTGCTTCGACCCTCAGCTCGCGGATGCGCCGGTCCACGCTGTAGGCGATGGTGACCGTCTGCAGCGCGAGCGGCGTCGTCGTCGCGAGGCTCCGTTGCATCGCCTCGCTGATCACGCCCGCTAAGAAGCCGACGAGCGAGTCGCAATGCGAGCCGCCGAGCCGCGGGAGCTCGCTTTCTGGGTGGCCCCGTTCCCAGCGAAGAAGGCACTTGCTCTTCCACCGCCCGCCCTATGCCAACGGGAGCGGGGCATCGAACTCGCACCCTTACGCCTAATGAGGTGCGAGCCCGCCGAGCCCCGAGTATTCCGCTGCTGCAACTACCGCTCGCAGGCTATGCCCACACCAACCTTCCGGCCCTGCCGTTTGGGCATCTATGATCCGGAGTCGTCTCGGAGTCCGATGAGATCCTTTTCCGTGGCTTCGAAGTAATCGAGCAGAGCGTCGGCCCCCGACTCGTTGCAGATTCTCATTTCACGCTCGCTCAGGAACGTGACCATGAACACGTGAATCTCACGTCCGTCCGCAAGCGTTGCGTGGAGAGGCACGTTTTCGAAGTAGTTTAGCGTCGACGGCATCATGAGAACCGCACCCACTCTGCCTGCCTGTCGCAGGTAACTTCTATCCCTTAGATCCAGTAGGCTCAACAGTCGCAGATCGCCATACTCTTCCTGGTAAAGCTCCAGGAAAGCAAGGCTTTCAGCGATCTCTTTCGGGTCCCCGTTCGTAAGCGTCACGAAAACCATTGAGGCCTTATCAGCAAGCGTATAAATGGCGTTTACTTGTTCGTCCCCAGCGTAATCATCGAAGCGGACGCGTCGGCTCGCCACTTTTCTCACCTCAACTCCTACCTTGACGTCGCGAACGACCTCAGCCTCGAAATAATCCGGAAGGCACTTCTCGAAAAGTTCTTGTATGTCTCGGAACTGTTTCAAGTCACTCACCTGCATTCTCTCGCGCGGAGCCAAGCGGTCGCTCGACGGATAAGCTTTTGGGCCTTCTTGCTCGGGTTCGATGGATCCCACTCCCCCGGGGTCTTAGCGCCTTTTGATGAGTTGCATGGCGTACAGGCACCTAGCAGATTCTTCAGTGACGGAAGGTATTCAAGGCACTCTTTGAGAGTAACCTTCCTCTTCTTCCACAGGGCGAAGCAGATTTTGACAGGCAAGACGTGATCAGCTGTAGTAGCGCGCCGCTTACCGCAGTACTGACACATCCGGTCCGTCTCTAGCACCGGTTCGCGATTTTTCCCAAACATCCCCTGCTGCCGCTTTCGCATCTCCGTCGGGCTGCGTGTATAGGCCGGATAAACCGCCATGCTCGTTGTTGAGTCGGCCTGCGCCGGTGCGT
>CAZXRB010000256.1:0-2586 GCA_964642845.1 uncultured Nitrospira sp. | reverse complement strand
GGGTCGCTACAAGCAGCAATGACTGCGTTACGAGCCATTCTTCAACGACCTGCTAACGCGTAAGTTCAGCCGCCGCCGAGGAGCGCAGCGACGAGGGAACCGGCAAGCGACGCTTGCCGGCGGTCGGCTGCAACGCCGGGTTAGGCGACATTGGTCGATGCAAGGTACTTCGCATAGCAGTCCGGACAAACCCAGTCGTTGCCGTCGGTGTACGCCTCGGAAATGTAGTCCGGATCAGATAGATCGGAAACCGTCACCCAGCAATAGGGACAGTGGTCATGTGACCACCCGCCCTCGACAAGGTTGTACTCGTTTGGGTCAAACGACTGACCGTGGAACCTGGTGGAGCGGCTTCCGTCCTTGGAGAAAAGCGCTGGCTGCGAAACCCACGACTGCAGCCGCCACGGCTTAGCTCGGTGGCGGGCGACCATCTCCGCCAAGTACTTGTCCTTGAAGTCAGCGTCTGCAGCCGTCACGGTAGCCGCCTAACGCGTAAGTTCAGCCGCCGCCGAGGAGCGAAGCGACGAGGGGACCGGCAAGCGACGCTTGCCGGCGGTCGGCTGCAACGCCGGGTTAGGGCTCGGAGCCATATAGCTCAGTGTTTTTGGATGAGCCGGAGGCCAACGCGAGTAGCCCGGAATGGAATGCGTCGACCGCCGCCGCCTCGATACGGAGACAGATGGAAGCCGTTTGATGCTGAGCCGATGGGTGAACGGGATACTCCGACTCGACATGTATCCAGACCGCGGCGTGACCGGAGCCGTCAAGGCAAACAAACGAGAAGCTACAGTAGCCAACACCAGCAGAGCCCAAATCAAATGTGACAGAGGCCGATGGGGTGGTGGGAAAGCCGTGTATTGCCCCCGCAAAGTCGGCGAGTCGCTCGGCGTAGTCCCACACCAGGGTGGTACACGCGAACAGGCCATTCTCTGCTTCAATCTTGAAGCGGGCGAGACCATCACCGTCATCGGGCTGGTGCAGCGAGATGATGACTCTGCGCGGGGTCATGAGAGCCCTAACGTTCGCGTTAACCCGCGAGCAAAAGTGGCGCGAAGCGCTGCTTTTGCGAGTCGGTGTTGAACGCGTTGTTGGGCATTTGACGGTTACTCGATCACACGCAATGTTTTTACGCCGTTTCGCTCGACGATGACAACGGTCGTTGTCTTCACGCTGTAGAGGACCTGCTGGCGCTCAGCCTTGCTCAGATCCGAGCCGAGAGCAGCAGGTATTTTCCCGGCGATCTCAGATCGAGCGGCAATGGTGCCGTCATTGAAGCCGACCGCCCTATAGGACTCACGGACCTGAGGTAGGACGACGGCCCACACAAGAACGGCGGTGACCAGGCAGCCCAAGACCAAACCAGCGAGAACTTTATTCATATGCCCAACGTAAAGCTTGAGCGGCCGCCGAGGAGCGCAGCGACGAGGGAAGTTGCCAGCCCCGCTGGCAACCGGTCCGCTCGAAGCGCGGGTTCGGCCTCGCGCCGCGCACACCACCGCCAAAGCCCGCAACCTGATCTTGCCTGCAACGGGCGACGCGCCGCGCACGCGCGCACTCGCACCCGATTGAATCGCGTCGGGCGCTGAGACTCGCTACACGAGACCGGCGCGACAACGGGCGATGGGCGTTGCGCCCGCGACGATCACGGCGCTCACCGCGCGAGGCGGCGCCGCCGGGCGCCCTGCGCACGCACGCCCTTGCGCTCAGCTGAGGCGAGTTGTCTCGCACACTGACGGTCGGCGAGAGCGGGTGCAGAGATGAGGCGCTACTCATCGGGAGAGGCCGAACGTTCCGGTTGAGAGGCGGCCGAGGAGCGCAGCGACGAGGGAAGTTGCCAGCCCCGCTGGCAACCCGTCCTCTCGAACCGGTTGTTAGGGCGCGGCGCTCGATAAGTCATTGGTTTTCGGCGTCCGATAGAGGCGGCAGAGCGTTGTAGTAGCGGACGAGCTTGACGATAGCAACCGCTGACATGGCGGCGAAGAAGCACGCGAGCACGAACGCGCTACCCGACCACGCCGAAGCCCGCTGCGCAGACCAGCTGCCAGATGCGTTGAGCCACGCGTAGAAGACGGCCGACAGGACGCAGTAGCCCGAGGCGAGGGGGCCGACAAGCGCGATGGTCCAGAGCGAGACCAGTTTCACGCGGGGTGACATGACTGGGGCGCCCTAACGTGCGAGTTCAGCCGCCGCCGAGGAGCGCAGCGACGAGGGAACCGGCAAGCGACGCTTGCCGGCGGTCGGCTGCAACGCTGGGTTGGGCGTCAACACTCATGCTCCTCAGACGGGTTTGGGGGTCTGGCAGGGACGCGGACTTCGCTATGACGCATGGAGTCCAGGTCACCGCAACTCTCAAGCCGGCCCGCGAGTACCAGGATGCGGATGCGCTCGGCCAGTAAAGAGTCGTCAAGGCCGGCGCCGCGGGGATCACCAAGGCACTTGCCAACAACCATAGCGACTTTTCGCCAAGTTGAGTCGACGTGGGACATGAGAAGTGCGTCCACCTCAATACCGTCAGCCATGCAAGGACGCCCAACGTAAAGCTTGAGGGGCCGCCGAGGAGCGCAGCGACGAGGGCAGTTGCCAGCC
>CAZXRB010000255.1:0-2636 GCA_964642845.1 uncultured Nitrospira sp. | reverse complement strand
TCCAAGATCAGATCTTTTTGAGAGGACCCTATCGGGACTCCCCTTACGCCAGTCGGCGTGAAGGACTCTTCGTCATCGCGGTCAATTGCACGAGGGCCCTTCCGACCTGTTTCTGCTCGTCCATGAAGACGGGACCGCGTGCCCAAAGCGGATTTGATCTTGCTCTCACGGAACTGGATGACGTCCTGTTGATCGAAGCGGGCAGCGAAGCCGGCAAGGCGGTTCTGACGGAATTGCCAGTGTCGCCGGCTTCCGAAACTCTGTTGGCCGAGGCGTCGAAGCGAATTGGCGCCTGCGCCGAAAGCCAAGGGCGCCTTCAAGAGCAGGCAGCCTTGCCACAGGCGCTCTACGACGCCTATGACCATCCACGGTGGGATGATGTCGCGGCCCGTTGTCTTGCCTGTACCAACTGCACGATGGTCTGCCCCACCTGCTTTTGCCACACGATCGAGGATGCACCGACTCTCGATGGGCAGCACACGGAGCGGACCAGACTGTGGGATTCCTGCTTTACCCACGAGCATGGCTATATCCACGGCAAGAACATCCGTCCGATGATCAAGGACCGGTACCGGATGTGGCTCACCCACAAGTTCGCGGCCTGGCATGACCAATTTGGCATGTCCGGTTGTGTCGGCTGCGGCCGCTGCATCACCTGGTGCCCGGTGGGAATCGATGTGAGAGAGGAAGTATCGGCCTTGTTGGCGTCCGATGGACGATCGGCGGCACGGAGGTCCGACAACCCATGATCAATCCCCACCTGATTCATGCGGCGACGATTGTGGAGAAGATGCGGGAAACGGCCGACATCCACACCTATCGGATCCGGATCAACGATGAAGCCGAGCGGCGGCGGTATCGATTCGCCGCCGGGCAGTTCAACATGGTCTCTCTGTTCGGGGTCGGCGAAGTGGCGATTTCGATCGTGTCGGACCCGGATGAGCCGGAGTATCTGGACCACACGATCAGGGCCGTAGGTCGGGTGACGAATGCCGTTGCACGGTTGCAGGCCGGCGATGTCTTGGGGATTCGCGGTCCGTTTGGGAGGGGCTGGCCGCTTGACGAAGCGCGGGGGCATGACCTTGTCATCGTGACCGGCGGCCTTGGGTGTGCGCCGGTGGTGGGCGCCATTGAATACATTTTCCGTAGGCGCAATCAGTACGGAGCCGTCAAGATCCTCCATGGAGTCAAGACGCCGGAAGATCTGGTCTTTCATGAACGGTTCGAACGGTGGGAGCGACAGCCCGACACGGAGGTGTTGTTGACGAGCGACCGGCCAGGGAAACTCTGGCGCTACCACGTGGGCGTGGTGACAGAGCTGTTCGAGATGGTGTCGTTCGATCCTGTCCAGACCGTCGTGTTGATGTGCGGACCGGAGATCATGATGCGGGTGGGCGTGCCGATTCTGCTTCGTCGGGGCTTGCCCGCGACGTCCGTGTATGTGTCGCTTGAGCGGCATATGGAATGTGGAATCGGTCTCTGCGGCCACTGTCAGATGGGGCCCTATTTTGTGTGCAAGGATGGACCGGTGATGCGATACGATCGGATCGAATCGTGGTTGGGGCGACCGGGGGTCTGAGGCAGGACGATGGCGCTTCTGATGAAAGGACAGCAAAAGCCAAAATTGGGGGTTTTTAAGTTTGCCTCCTGCGACGGTTGCCAATTAAGCATCTTGAACCTCGAAGACGAATTGCTCCTCTTGGGGGAGGCGCTGGATATCGCCTACTTTCCGGAGGCGTCAAGCCGCATGGACCCAGGTCCCTACGACATCGCCCTGGTCGAGGGGTCGATCACGACTGAAGAGGATAGGGAGCGAATCAAGGCCGTGCGGGAGCAGGCCAAGGTTTTGATGACGATCGGCGCCTGCGCCACGGCTGGGGGCATTCAGGCCCTGCGCAACTGGGCCGACATTGAATCGTACAAACAGGTTGTTTATCCCAGGCCGGACTTCGTTCGGACGCTCGCCACCAGCACGCCGATTGCCGACCACGTGAAGGTCGATTACGAGCTGAGGGGCTGCCCGATTGATAAAGACCAGTTGCGGCGCGTCATCACCGATCTGTTGGCGGGAGTCCGGCCTCGCCTCCCGACGGCCTGTGTCTGTCCCGAGTGCAAACGGCGAGGAAACGTGTGCGTGGTGGTGGCCAAGGGGATGCCTTGCTTAGGACCGGTGACCAGCGGCGGGTGCGGCGCGATCTGTCCGAGCATGGGGCGCGACTGTTACGGTTGCTTCGGCCCGGCGGAGGGGGTGGTGAAGGGAGCCGGTCACCCGCCCAATACCTCGTCGTTGGCCAAACAGTTCCACGACCGGCTTGGGCTGATCCCGATCGAAGTCGTGCGACGATTTCGTGGTATCAACGGCGCTGCGGCATCGTTCCGACGCGAGAGCGAAGCCTGGGCGGTTGAACATACGAACAGTGAGGGGTCATGAGCGAAGAGAGCCCTGTTTCCCAGCCGGCGAACAGCACCAGAACGATCGCCATCGGCACGATTGCCCGCGTCGAAGGAGAAGGAGCGCTCCGGGTCACGGTGAAACAGGGCGCCGTGCACGATGTCGAACTCAAGATCTTTGAGCCGCCTCGGTTCTTCGAGGCCTTTTTGCAAGGCCGGCATTATGAGGAAGTGCCGGACATTGT
>CAZXRB010000254.1:0-2672 GCA_964642845.1 uncultured Nitrospira sp. | reverse complement strand
CCTCGACAAGCTGCAGACAGCCGCTGTACCAGCTGTCTGAGTCAGTGCACTAGCCATGCGTACGTGAACTGTTGGTGATCCATGTTGTGGAACAGCGGAGGTGGATTCAACTTGTCAGGGAACGGGATCTTCTCAGCATAGGCGGCTTTGGTGCTGCACAGAATAACGAAGAAACAAAGGATCGCGACCAACGCAATCGGTTTCTGTAAGTCAGTGCGACGGCGCATACCGAGCGAACCGATGGCGCCAAGCGCCGACGCGAGCAGCAGCACGGCCGGGGGGACCGGCGTCACCGTCAGGCCCGTGTCCGATCCGAACACGCCGCCTCCGCCCGCCCCTGTTTGCACCACATATCCAATCCGCGTGCTCATGACCTCCGCGTTGGCAAAGGCCGCGAAAAGCTCGGCTGATGTAGGCAGACGCTCCGTCAGGCTGGGCGGAACGATCCCAGAGGCGCTGAAATTGACGGACGTCAGAAGGAACGGTGCGCCTTCCGGCTCGGAGTTTGTCGGGACCGAGAAAAAAATTTCGCTTACGTGGCGATAATGGCTGATTCTAATTGAGGTGAGTCCATTCGCCGACCCTTCCTTGGTCCAGGTCCCACCGAGTACGGACAGGCTCCAATCCGCGATCGCATCGGTGAAGTCCGTTTGAAAAATGCCCACCGGGCTTCCCGCGACCGACTCGTCGTAGGTCATGGAGAAGCTGAACGGTGTCCCGGTCGGGACCTCCGCTGCGGGAAACTCGTTGGTGCCTTTGACGGTGAAAGTGACCGCGGCTTGGGCTTCTACTGTAGCGATGGCAACAAGCAGCAGCATGCCGGCGCAGAGAGGTTTCATTCCATGTCCCCCATACTATCTACGGGGAGGCGGGCGTCCCTCGACCGACCTCGCCCCGTCGTTGCTCCATGCTGCTCTGCGGACGAGCACCCCGCATCACCCGTTCGGGTAACGGCGTGACCCGCGGCAGTTTCAGCGCTAAGGTTTAACCGCGATCGCGACCGCAGCCGCAGGCGTCCGCGTATATGGTCCACTGCGGAGTGAACCTACTCGCCGCGGATTCTTTCCTATATGGCTCTGCGGCTACGAAACGGCAGACCACACATTCCGTCTCCTCCACTGGTGCATCTGTTGCTGCCTGTGGCAAAGGCCTGTGTGCGTGGCGATTGTTAAGGTGAGCATCTGGCAGACGTATGGGTGAGGGCATGGGCATGGACAGCCGGATCTTTCTGACTCTCATCGACCATGTCTACGCTTCTGCGTTGGAACCACATCGCTGGTCGGCGGTGACCGATGACCTGGCCAGTATCTTGCGGGCACAGAATGTGACAGCCATTCTGCACGGTGGCAGCTCTGCATCCGTTCTTGGATCAACGGCAAGCTTTGGAGATGAGGCACAGGCCGCATACAATAGCCATTACTACTCTATCGACCCCTGGGCTAAGGGCTGGCACGAGCGCAATGCAGGAGCTGGCATTTTTCTTGGCCACGAGCTGGTCGATGAGAAAGTGTTTGTGCGATCGGAATACTATAACGACTTCTCGAAATATTACGACTCGTATCACTTCATTGGAGCTGTGGCCGAGGTGACCCCGAATCTGGCACTCTCGATCGGATTCCATCGTCGTCGCGAGGAATCGGCATTCGGCGAGGCTGACAGGCGACTTCTTGCGGTGTTGCTGCCTCATCTTGAGCGAGCCTCATGGCTCCAACACAAGCTCGCCGAGGTCGATATCCAACGCGGGGTAGCGTACGAGATACTGGACCGGCTGGCCTTAGGAGCCATCGTGGTCGACGCTGGCGGTCAGGTGCTCTTTGCCAATCGCACCGCGGAAAAGCATCTCCGGCTCGGCGAGGCGTTGACGGTGCGCCATGGCAGACTGCGCGCCCTCGATGCGAAAGCCAGCGCCCGGATCGACAGCGCCATTCGAGCGGTGACGGCTAGGGGTGGGCACGGCCAGGGAACGCCCGAGCCGCTGCACGTGACGCGCGCGAACAACCAACCGCCGTTGTCTGTGGTTGTCGTTCCGCTGCCGAGGCAAAGAGAGAAGCTTCTTCTGACAGGCGGCGCAGCAATCGTGTTCGTCGCCGATCCGCGACTGCATTGGACGCCGATTGGCAAGTTCGCGACACTCTATGGCCTGTCGCCAGCCGAAACTCGCCTTCTCCAAGCACTCGTAAACGGCGAGCAACTAAGCGACTATGGAGAGCGCCTTAGACTTAGCATCAATACTCTTAAGGTTCAAATGAAGCAAATCTTCGCTAAGACTGGGACTACCCGTCAATCCCATCTGATAGCACTGGCGATAAGAGACCTTGTTGCTCGGATTGCAGATCAGTCGATCCGGCGGGCAGACGAATCGGACTGAAACTGAGGCTCCGGGGGTCGGAGGAGATTTCCTCGCTCGTCCCGTCTGTGGGAAATGAGGCGTACCGGGGAGCGGCCGGCAGGCAGCTTCGGCTTGAGCGGCTGAGGCATTTCTGCCTAGACTGGGTCTTACCAACACAGGCGACCCCATGCTCCGTCCCGCCCGCCAGTACGTCTTCCGCGCCCGCCGTGACCGGCAACGGATCGCGCAGCGGCTCGCGTCGGGCATGGGCAGGGAGGCCGTCGCGGCGGTCGAGCGCTGCGAGGTCGAGGCGATCGACAAGCTGATGGGCGACCGCGCCTTC
>CAZXRB010000253.1:0-2694 GCA_964642845.1 uncultured Nitrospira sp. | reverse complement strand
AGTGTAGATTCCGCCCTTCGGGCGGGGATTTTCAAGGCATCGGGGTCTACCGATCCGATGCGGTTGGGAAGGGGCGCAGAGCCGAACTCATGCGCCCCGTTTTCATCGTCTCGATGAGCCCACCAGGTTATCCCTCGGCGTGGTTGCTTCCCAGCAGAGCCTGCTTCCGTTTCACCTGGCACTGCTATTGTAACTGTGAAGAGCAAAAAGGAAGAGATCATTTCTATGCCGCCTGCCGTCGTAGCTGACGCTGCCGGCGCGCTTCCTCCAGCTTGCGATCGCGCGCGGCGAAAATCTCCTTCTGTCTGCCGGCCAGCATGTCGGCCGGCGTAACGAAACCTATGGCGCTGTGCAACCGCACGGTGTTGTAGTGGTTCACATACTGTTTGATCAAGCGCCGCGCGTCTTCCGGCGTCAGGGGTGTCCCCGGCCGGATGCATTCGGCTTTGAGCGATTTGTGCCAGCGCTCGATTTTTCCGTTCGATTGTGGATAGTAGGGCGACGTCCTTACGTGCGTCATGCCCGAGATGCGAATGAACTCCTTGAAGTCTCTGGCCATGAATTGCGGGCCGTTGTCGGAGATGATCCGCGGCCTCGCCTCCGGGTGCTTCTCCTTGGCGGCTTGGAGAATGATCTCGATATCGGCTTCCGTCATCGACTCGCGCAGGTCCCAGTGCACGATCGAGCGGCTGAACCCATCCAGAACGCTGCACAGATAGTAGAACGTGCCCGCAATGTTGATATAGCTCACGTCGATATGCCAATGTTGATGCGGCTGGGGCGGCTGTTCGAAGCCGATCCCTTTCTTCGAGGGCGTTCCCTTCCATTTCCGCAGCAGTCCCGCTTGGCTCAGCACCCGCCACACGCTGGACGGACTTACACCCACGATATCGGCGTCCAACATCATGAACGTGAGCCGCCGATAGCCTTCCAGCGGGTTCTTCAGATGAAAACCGACGATCGCCTCTTTCTCCCACTGCTCCAGCCAGAAGTCTCGGGGAACCCAGCCGTTGTGTTCGTTGGCGCGACCGTAGCGCTCTCGCCAATCGTAGAACTTGCTCGCGGTCACGCCCAACCACACAACGAATCGCCCGGCGCCGATCTCACTGGCCTCAGACCAGCGCCGGACGAAATCGACGATCTGATCCCGCACGTCGTGCGGTACCCAGACCCCGTTCAGAGTTCCCCAAGATCTTTTTTTAAAGCGATGTGTTCGGCCATCAGCTCGGCCAGAACCTCATCCTTGCGCTGGATCTTCTTCTCCAGGTACTCGATGCGATCCTGTTCGGCCTGATGGTCGGCGCGGCCTTTGGCCTGGAACGCCGCCGCTCCGTTCTCGAAGAATTCCTTCTGCCAGCGGTAGAACACCGTCGGCTGCAGTTCCAGCTCGTCACACAGCTTCGAGACGGGCTCCTGTTCCAGCAAATGCCGCCTCAGGATGGCGACCTTCTCTTCTGCGGTGTACTGCTTTCGTGGTTTCCTCACGCGTTCTCTCCGTTATCTTAACGGGTGAACGCTCTCTCCATTTCCAGCTGAGGCGGGACATGGCGCTGTCACGTGGACGAAGAACGCCATCTATGAGGTTGTGTCCAGTGGAAGTGTGCTCGCCTCGGCGACTATCGATCAAACCACCGCATCGGCCGGCGACGCGTTGCACCAGGTCGCGACCCTGAGCCTGAAGGCTGGAGATGCCTCATTCTTGAGAGTTCGCAACGGTGGCTCGGGCGCCTTGATCGCCGACGCTGTGTACGTAACATCGGCCGCGCGATACAACGACGGCTCGCCCGCGCGTCAGGTGACACTCGGCGCGTTCGATAGCATTCTGATGCAAAGGGAGCAGCCGATGGCGGCGGGCACAGGTCGCCTCGGTCGTGAATGCAGCCAGCTTCCAGACCGCGGTCGCCTCGGGCGCATTCGTTTCCATCGTCGGCACCGGCTTTGGCAATGCATCGCGATCATGGACCGCATCCGATTTTTCCGAAGGGAATCTGCCGGTTTCCCTTGATGGTGTGTCCATGACGATCAATGGCAAGCCTGCGTACGTTCAGTACATCGGCCCCACGCAGATCAACGCCATTGCTCCGGATGACGACACAATCGGCCAGATTCAGGTCCAGGTGATGACGCCCCAGGGCCAGAGTTATGCGGCAACCGTTTTGAAACAGAAATTGTCCCCAGCGTTCTTCACGTACCAATCGGGTGCGACCAACTATGTCGCGGCAGTTCACCTCGACGGAATGCTCGTTGGCCCAGCCGGGCCATCGTCTCGGCCCGCAGTTCCGGGTGAGGTGATTGAAATCTTCGGGACAGGTTTCGGCCCGACAAATCCGGCAGTGCCCACCTCGCAATTGGTTTCACAACCGGCTCCACTGAACTTTCCCGCAACGGTGACGATTGGAGGAGTGAATGCGCAGGTGCAGTGGGCAGGACTCGTATCGCCGGGGTTATATCAACTCAACGTCGCAATCCCGTCCGTCGCGCCCGGGGATATGCCGGTCAGGACCAGCGTCAGTGGTTTTGAAAGCATGGCGAAGGCCTTCATCGCGGTCGCGCGGCAGTGAATACTGAGGATCGCATTTTGTCTGCTTCCCGCACAGCCAAGAGAGTTCCCGCGAGCCGTTCCAGGGTCGCTGTCACTTGCTATATGCAAGACCCACCGGGCGAAGTTTCGTAGGCCCCTCGCCATATCCGCTG
>CAZXRB010000252.1:0-2699 GCA_964642845.1 uncultured Nitrospira sp. | reverse complement strand
CTTCCTTTCGTCTCAGATCGTACTTCGATCTGGACGGAAAACGGGGCTCACGTCACCCGCGCATTCGCGTCGGAGAGCAGCAAAGGGATCGGCAACAAACCACCTGCCTGCGGTTTGGCGGTCCTGAGCGACCGCTTCACTAACGACAAGCACTACTCAACAGGGCCGAGGTCCGGTGGGCAATGGAAGTACCGCAACGGCGCTTCCACAACGCTTTGATTGCGGCTTGCCCGCCATCACCTCGTGGTCCGGCAGACTGTCCCTCACCGCGATCTCCAGTCCATACTTGCCGACACAATACTTGCTCCAAGACAGCTCCGCCACACATTGGCGGCTCTGGCGGCCATCATCGTTACTGAAGCCATCAAACCCGAATTTCAGCGAGCGCCCTGCCGAGATTGGGCAGTGGCTGTGCAAATTTGACCACTCCGCGTTGGGCGCACAGGTTCTGCCAAGCGTGGCAATTCGCCTGAGAGCCGCCTGCTGGCCGTACGCTGGGTCGAGACGATTCAAGGGCGGGGGGATTTCGTCGCCAAGGCGTGGCAGCACGATTGCAGACTAGTAGCGGGGAGTGCGGCACGTGATTCTCGAAGTGCAATCGTCTCGCTTGCGTGGTTCCTGCTGCCGAGTAGAACGGCGGGACCATTGAGCGTTGACCGGGTAGTTCCCGGAATGACCGGCTGTTCGCTCGTTGGGCGCCAATGGAACGCTCCCAGCTTGCGCCATAGCGCAGCCGCACTTGGTACGGGAGGGAGCGATGCAGCAAGCGGTTGCCGATTTCCGCGCTTGGGCGTTCGCCGTTGGCGATCTCGCCTTCTTGCTCATGGTCGCATCGGCTTCATCGGTTGTCATGCATGTTGCGCATAACCTGACAGCGCATTTCTGGCTGGCGGCAACCGTCGGGATGGTTGCGGCGATGACGATTCAGTGCTTGATGGCGCTGGCGGTGAGCCCGCTCCTTGGCTCGATCGAATCAATGGTCCCCTCGATGGTAGTCGGGATGGCGGCTCCGATGGCGGTCTGCACGGCGCATCTGGCTGGCCATCCGCGACTCGAAGCATCCCTTCTCGGTGGAGCGGCCGTTGGAGCTGCATTCCATGTGTATGTCCTTTTGCATGCACGGAAGTGCCGTCGTGATCTCAACCCAAATGCTTAGGGGGAGCAAGCCCGCAATGCCTGGAATCTGGGACCTTCGCGCTCGCAGCTATGACCGTCTCGAAGCCTCCGAACTCAGACGTGGCCCCGCGAAAGCGCGGCTTTTTCGAGAGATCAGCGGGAAAGCCCTCTTCCTGGCAGTTGGGACGGGGGTCGATATCCAGCACTTTCCGCGCGGGTCAAACATCGTTGCTATCGACATCAGCGCGGAGATGCTCCGGCGCGCTTCGAATCGCAGCCAGGATTACGATGGGATCTTGCGGTTGATCCGGACGGATGCGATGGCGCTCTGCTTCCGCTACGGTCGTCACCTCCTGCACGCTATGCTCCGTACCCGACCCTGCTGCCGTGCTTAGAGAGATCTTCCGCGTTTTGCGGCCGGCCGGAAGACTGCTGATGTTCGAGCACGTGCGGAGCCGGGATCCCATTCTCGGCCTCACCCTAGATGTGATGTCGTTCTTCACCAGACGGAGCGGCACCGAGATGAACCGAAATACACTCTCTCTCGTGCAAGCCGCCGGTTTCAGGGTAGAGAAGGTGGAGAGCATCTTTCTGGACATCATCCTGGGAATCCATGCGTCAAAAACCATCGCCCCAGATCAACCGGCCGGGTGTTGAGGATTGGCAGCCTGTGTGCTGAAAGACAAAGGGTACTCGCCGACTTGGCGGTAAAGGCGGGCGTCAATTCCAACAACGCAGCCGTCCAGGTTCACCGGGCGCGGGAAGTGCAGCGCAAGCGAGTCGCGCAGGCTTGTGGAATCTGCGCGACCCACGGGTGTCTCGATTGCCACTGCCAGGCTCGTATTGCCCAATCGTGACGGTCCACGCAGTCGCGGCTGGTGAAGATTTCGAGATCCCTTTGCGCAGTCACAGTGACCTGAGAAAGGCCAGCAGGGCGTTGCGCTGTTCCTCCGAAGAAGAGGAGTAGCGTTCGGTTACGGCTGTGGCCTCGCCCCGGTGCCGGCGGATCGCCTCGTCGACGGTTGCGGCGCTGCCGTCGTGAAGAAATGGACGGCGAAGCCGCAAACCCCAAAGCGCCGGGGTGCGGATCTCGTTCATCCCGGCGGAAGCTTGCTCGATTCCATCGCCCGAGCCAACGTCATGAAGCAGCAGATCCGAATAGAGATCGACGGCCTTTCGATCGAACACAGGATTCGCGCTCCTGCCCGTCTGCATAGCGGGCACGTGACAAGTCGCGCAGCCGATCGATCGAAAGATCCGTTCTCCCTCTTGTGTCAAGCCGTTCGCCGGACCGCGAGGCGCCGGCGCAAGCAAACGCATGAAGTTCTCGAAGTTGTCGATGCCGCGCAGCCCGGTTCGCCTGTCGCGAACATCCTCGAGACCTCTCCTCGGCGGACTGCATAGCGCGAGCAACTCGGGCTCAATGCCAAGGGCAACCTCGTCTGGGAACAAGTCGTTCGTGATCCCCATCTCGTTTCGATACGCATCGCCGGAGAACGCGAGCAGAGTTGCGTGTTGTGACTTCCATCCGAACCGGCCCACCCGCGCACGCCCCGTCACCACATCCGTGATCCAAGCTGCCC
>CAZXRB010000251.1:601-2706 GCA_964642845.1 uncultured Nitrospira sp. | reverse complement strand
CGTGCGGCCCGACATGAAAGCGCCGGAGCTGAAGCGGCTCCTCATGAGCACAGTCACCAGGCTGCCACCCGTCAAGGGCAGGATCGCTTCGGAGGGCATCATCAACGCGTACAACGCGGTCCGGGCAGCCACGGCAAAATGAACCACGGCTCTTATTCGTCCAGTGTTTGCGAACGTTGCACAAAACCACTTGACTGGATAACGCCCGGCCCGCCGGTGCGCCCGAACCTCGCCGCTGCCCCCAGTTCCGGGACCGGCAAGTTGCTGGATTCGGACCGGGAAGCGCCGCGGGACCCGGCAATCCAACCTCCCAGGGAACGCTCATTCATTCCTACGAAAAACTCACCCCCGAGTCCTGTTGAGAATCAGCAGCTTGGGCAATCTGAGGGGTTGGATTCTGCGTGGGCGGCAGCAGGCGTTTCGCAATGTGTTTGCACTCTATTCCTCGCTCTGCGCATTTGCAGGGGCGCCCTCGCCGCTTCATCTTCATCGCTTCTGCCGGCTCTGGGCCGTCGGCCGGTGGTTGGGCTGTGCCATCTGCTTTCGGTTCGTTGTCCTCCAGGCTAACCTTGTAGCCCAGCCTCTCCAGCCGCTCGACCATCTTCTTGGCCTGCTTCCCTCTCTGCCGGCGGTCCCAATAATCCGCCCCGAATTCCCGATACTCGCTCTGGTCGGCGATGACGTGGTAGATCACCACCAGCAACCGGTGCGCTAGCGCCATGATCGCTTTGGCGTGCCCCATCCGTCCCCGGTAGCGCCGATACAAGCTCTCCCAACAACTGTTCTTCGTCCGCGCCGCCCCCCAGGCGGCTTGGCACAGAACGCGCCGCAGATAGGGATTCCCCTTGCGCATCCGGCCACTCCGTCTCTTGCCACCGCTCTCGTGATTGCCCGGGCACAGCGCTGCCCAACTGCTCAGGTGCTTGCCATCGTCAAACACCGCCATGTCCCAGCCGATCTCGGCCAGCACCGTCCAGGCCACAATCCGGTCCACCCCCGGAATCCTGGTCAAGCGCCGGATCAGCTCTTCCTGGTGGGCGATCCGCTTTTCCACCTCTTGCGTCAACTCGCCCACGTGCCGCTCCCACTCGCACAACTGCTCCAGCATCCGGCCCAGCAGTTGCCGCTGGTGGTCGGTGAAACGGCCTTGCAACGCCAAGCGCAGCTCGCCGCGCCGGTTGCGCAGTGTGCCGAGCGCCCAGTCCGCCATCCACGCGGCGTCGCGCTGGCCCTCCACCACCCCCTTCAGCATCCGCCGGCCCGACATCCCGAACAGATCACTGGCCACCGAACTGATCTTCACGTTCCCCGTCTCGCAGACCTGTCCGATCCGGTTCTTCACCCGGTTGATGTCCTGCAACAGATGCACTCGCAGCCGCGTCAACTCCCGCAACTCGCGCACCTCGGGCGGCGCGACAAAACTGCCTTTGAGTTCCCCACGCGCCAGGTGTCCCGCCAGCCACTTGGCGTCGGCCGGATCGGTCTTGCGCCCCTTCAATCCCCGCACATGCTGCGGGTTCATCAACACCAACTTCTCCATCGCCCCCTCTAACACGTTCCACACCGGCCGCCAGTAGGGACCGGTCGACTCCATCACCACTTCGGTCACCTTGCACTGCTCCAACCACAACCGCAGTCTGCCCAGGTCGGCGGTGAAGGTCCGGAATACCCGGCTCTTCTCCGCGCCGCGGCTGCCGTCCGGGGGCAGCACATGCACCGTGACCGTCTTCTTGTGCACATCCATGCCGCAACAGCGGCGGTATGCTGAGGTAGACATTACGGCCTCCTTCCCGCCGCCGGCGAAGGACGCTGGAGGTGAATTCGACATTCCTACGCGAGCTCCCACCTGGCGGCGGGTTGGCTCAATGGCTACTTCCGGACGCGTCCCCGGCCATATTCACGCTCGGGCTCTGGCGCACCAATCGAAGACCGGTCTTCGCTCGCCGGCGACTCCCCTCATCTTCCGCCTCCCGGGTTTATTTTTCATCCCTGCTACTGTGTAGCCCGGCAGGGCTACACACGCGTAGTCACCCGGTTCGGAAGAAAAATTCCTCCCTGTTTCCAGTCACATCCGGATTCTCTCCTTCGTCTTCCGCTGGCCCTCC
>CAZXRB010000251.1:284-507 GCA_964642845.1 uncultured Nitrospira sp. | reverse complement strand
GATATCGAAGAGTGTCTTTCCGAGGCGGGCTACTCGGTGCTGGGCTCGTCCGCCTCGGGACTGGAAGCGCTGAAACGCATTGTCGAGACCGAGCCCGACCTGGTCTTGATGGATATCAAGCTCAAGGGCCCGCTGGACGGCGTCGATGTCGCCGAAGCCATCTCGAAGCATCTCGACATCCCGGTGGTCTACCTCACCGCTTACGCCGACGGTGAAACGCTGG
>CAZXRB010000251.1:0-235 GCA_964642845.1 uncultured Nitrospira sp. | reverse complement strand
AGCGGCTGCGGACCGCGGTCGAGATCGCGCTCTGCCGCACGCGAAAAGAACACCGTGAGCTGCGTCACGAACGGCAACTGGCCGACGCGCTTCGCAGCCTGGCCGACGGGGTGATTCTAGCCGAGGTCTCCGGGACGGTGATCTTCCTGAACCCGTCCGCCGAGGAGCTGACCGGGTGGCAGCAGCAGGAAGCCAGGGGCCGCCATCTCGACGAGGTGTTCGTGACGGTTCACGG
>CAZXRB010000250.1:0-2719 GCA_964642845.1 uncultured Nitrospira sp. | reverse complement strand
TGCGCGTTCCGGAAAATTTGACCACATTTTTCCGGAAATTCTGACCACTTTTTTCGAGTGGCCCGTTGGCTGTCCGTTCCGCCCTTCGGGCGGGAGTTTTTGAAGGCATGGACGGCCAATGACGGACGGGGGAAAGGGGGCAGGGAGGCCCGGAGGCCTCCCTTGACGCAGGTTCGTCATCGCCCGGCTCGGATATCCCTCGGCGAGTTGCTCTCCAGCAGAGCTCGCCTCCGTTTCTCCGAGCGTCCGGACAGTATCACTGTCGTTGGACGAACTCAAGCACACGCCTGATCGCCCTCCTTTTCGCCGTTCTTGAGATGCCGGGTTCGATACGACGGCCCGCGAAGCTGGATGAACCGCCCGCGTTCCAACACTCGGTCGGTGATGGCCTCGGCCAGGTCGGGATCATGGAGCACCCGGCCCCACTGGTTCAGCGGCTTGTTGGTGGTGAAGAGCATCGGCTTTTTGTGCAGATAGCGATGGTTGACCACCTGGAAGAGCACGTTGGCCGCATCCGGGCAGTAGGTCAGGTAGCCAACCTCGTCGATAACCAGCACGTGGGTCTGCAGGTACGGGGCCAAGGCCTTTCGCAGCCGCCCCTTGCTGGCCGCGACAGAGAGTTCCTCGATGAGTTCCGCGGCGGTAGTGAAGCAGGCGTCGTAGCCGTTCTGGATGGCGCGATAGGCGATACTGACCGAGAGATGCGTTTTTCCGGTTCCGACGCTGCCGCCGAGAATCAGGCAGCGTCCTTCGCTGACCAACTCCGGCCCCAGATAGCTGCCCAGCAACGACAGGCGGACGGCGGTCTGGAGCTTGAAGTCGAACTCCTCGATGGTCCGCAGGAACGGGAAGCGAGCTTTCCGAGTGGCTCGCTGAATGCGCGTCTCCGCCCGGTGGGCGACTTCCTCACGGACCAGCAGAGCCAGGTAGTCACGATAACTCATCTCTTCGGCCTCGGCCCGGTTCTCAAGCTCCAGATACAGCCGCCGAATGGTCGGCAGATGCAGACGCCGGAGCAGGCCGTCCAGGTCAATGGCCGCGGGCGTCAACACCGGTGGCGATGAGGTCGTTTTCATGGGCGGCCCTCCCCGTCGGGAGACGGCTGGTTCAGGATCCAGGCGATGGCCTTGGCGTGATGGTGGCCGTTGAGCAAGACACGCTCGATGGCCCGGAGGGTCTGCTGAGGCCCATGACATAGCAGCAGATCGTGAAGCTGCTCGACTTGCTCCTTCCAGTAGATCCTGGGATGGTGGACCCATTCGGTCAGCAGGCTCGCCGCCGGCGGCCCCAATTCGAGGATTTCCTGGCGTTTCTGATAGAGTCTGGCCCGCTCGCCGTGGACCGCGGCCAGCTTGGCCACCCGGTGCTCATTGCAGTACGAGGTGTTACCCACTTCCGGTCGCCGGGGATGCTCCACCTCCGTCCCGTCCCGGGTCACAATGCGGACCCGCTGGGGGTACAGGAAGAGCGTCCCGGGAATCCCGATGGTGGTTGGGGGCATGGAATAGCGGATGCGTTCGTACTCCACGAATCCGGTGGTACGCACGGTGACCGCGACCCGCAGCGGGTAGTCGGCCGCCGGGATGACCAGGGGAGACAGACGCTCGCGTTCCGTCTTCATCCGCTCGGCCGGGGTCTGGTTGGTGGCTCGGCTGGGACGCTGCTGGTTGACCTCCTCCAGCCAAGCCGCCAGTTGCTGTTCGAGGTCCTGGCGGTCGTGGAAACGGCGGACCTTGAAGAAGCTGTTCTTGACCCAGCCCACCAGGTTTTCAACGGAGCCCTTCTGGTTGGCCCGTCGAGGCCAGCACAACTCCACCCCGAAACCGTAGTCCACGGGCACGTGGACGAACGTCGGGTTCCACTCGATGACTCCCTGGGCCCGGCTCAGCACGATCGTCTTGGGATTGTCGAAGACCGCCCGCAAAGGCACGCCGCCGAAGGACTCGAAGGCCTTCAGCAGCGAGCGGATGAGCGACTCGACCTTCTCATCCGGAACGACGGCCACATGTGTCCAACGAGAGTACTTCAGTCGCGAGGCGAAGAAGTGGATCTTCTCGCCGGTGCCATCGGCATAGGTCACGTTCACGCTGCCAAAGTCGTGCTGGCTGAACTCTCCCGCTACACCCTCGAACCGTACCTCCGGTCCCTGCCCCTTCTTGGGACGAACCGACCTGACCAACTCATAAACCGCCGACTTGCCACCCGCGTAGCCCAGCGATCGCAGCCGGCTGAGCACCTCCACCGTCGGCAGCAACGGCTCGGCCTCCAGAACCCGCTCCACCTCGCCCTGGAAAGTCTCCACGCCGCTCGGCCGCCCGATCCGCCGGGACGCCGGCGTCGGGGCCGACTCCGGACTCGTGATCGGCGGCTCCTTCAGGATCCGCTGTACCGAACTCTTCCCAACCCCTACGCTGGCCGCGATCTCCTCCAGCGTGTGTCCCGCTTGCCGAAGTGTCCAAATCCTTACCCGGTCCAACAT
The DNA here is from genome assembly GCA_964642845.1 of uncultured Nitrospira sp. Lineage (GTDB taxonomy): Bacteria > Nitrospirota > Nitrospiria > Nitrospirales > Nitrospiraceae > Nitrospira_D. The sequence goes on along the minus strand of CAZXRB010000250.1, from coordinate 240 downwards.
GTTGATCATCCTCCTTATTCCTCGCGGCGGGGAGCCCCATCGCCCCCAGCCATTGCGAGGCAAAACTACCGGAAATCACAACCTCACATGTGGTCAGAATTTCCGGAAAGGAGGTGGTCAAAATTTACGGAACCCGCATAAGGGAGAGGAAATGACCGTCGCTGAGGACGGGTATAGGAACACCTCACAAGGGGGGGGCATTCCCGGAAAATACGTAATCAGGGCCAGAACGATGAATGG
>CAZXRB010000249.1:0-2801 GCA_964642845.1 uncultured Nitrospira sp. | reverse complement strand
TGCCGGTGCCCTCGTCGCTTCGCTCCTCGGCGGCGGCTGAACTCGCACGTTAGGCGCTACTCACAATGATCAAACGCCTGCTTTCGGTTTGCGCCTTCGTGGTCGCCGCACTCTGCCTGGCCGGCTGCGATGCCTTGGACTCCATGCAGAATGGTCTGGCGCACTCCGACGCCGTTGCGTCGTCACTCGAGAAGTCGTTGGGTGAAAGGCCGTTCGTGGGTTTCAACTGGAACAACGGCTCACTTACCGCCGTGACGGTCACGTTCTCAAACGTTCCAAAGGAACGCTCCCTGGCTGAAATCGCAGATGTGTCGCGCACCGCTGTACTGAAGGAGTTTAAGCAGGAGCCCAATCAGATCGTGATCTCGTTCGCGTTCAAACAATGATGCGCAAGTCCGCGCCTAACCCGACGTTCCAGCCGACCGCCAGCAAGCGTCGCTTGCTGGTGCCCTCGTCGCTGCGCTCCTCGGCGGCGGCTGAACTTGCGCGTTAGACCCCGCATGCCAAGCAAAGCACTTCGGCCGCTCGCACTTGTAAGGCTCAAGTCTGAGTTTGCATCGCTCGCACAAATGCAGGGCGTTCCTTTCGCCAACGAAACGCCACTTGTCTACCTTGGCGAAATACCTAACATGCCGGAGCATGGCGTCTTTGCCGGTCAACGCAGCGGTCGCGTCTACGCGGGCTATCACATTGCACAGTTCGAAGAGGTGCCTGCGGAGGACGTCTAGTTCTATGCATCGCGCGTGGTCTAACCCTTCGCTCCACCTGACGTTCGCCAGCCGGCTTCGCCGTCTGTCGCCCGCAGGTGAGCTCAAACGTTAGGCGGCGAGATGCAACGGTTCTGCTGGCTACCCGGCGTTGGCGTGGACGCCATAGCCCTTGAAAGGCTGCGCTCACATTTCCGTCAGCCGTCCTCTCCGATGGGTGAAGCGTGGTTCATGAGCGAAGAGCGCGGCATGTTTCCTGAGCTCATGGGCGACCTGTCGAGTCTGAGTGCGTTCGAACTCCAGACCCCGTTGGCCGAGATCGCTTCGGGCACCAGTTGCTTCGGACCTTTGGAAGAGTGGGATCACTGGTATCACTATTTGCTTGGGCAGTTGCTGCCGCGGAGTCACGAAGCGCACGTTACGTCTTTGCTTGAGTTGCTGATCACGGGTTTTTGCGCCCTGCACCCCAACGGTATACAGCGGTCACCGTACGAACACTTTCGAAGTGATGTGCTCAATACCCTAGGCCGCTGCATGATGGATCCCCGCTGCTGGAGCGAGGGAGGCATCGTGATCGGTAGCATGCTGCACCGCTCGAACAACAACCCGGCCCGCGTTTGGTGCTGGTGGAATGCTAGCGGGGACTTCAGTGCATCGATGTTCCTTTGTCTAAAGTACCTTCCTCCATCGATCATTCCGGATTGGCTTGCGTCAGTCCTGGCAATCTCATCCCCTCACTGGCGTGCTCAAGTGCTTGTCTGGTTCGTCGGCTCCCACGAACTCCTTCGCGGGCGTGTCCGATGGCCCTCGGAGTTTGAGGAAAGGGCCTATCCCTCGGTGGATTGGAACTGGTCTCATTGCCTCGGCCCGCAGCTAACCTCGTCAGACACATCCGGGGCTGAGCCCGTAGAGTCCTTCCTTCCCAGCTCAACACGAGAAGTTACGCTTGCGATTGCGCAACAGTTCTTCACAGAAGATGTATTTCTTGCCTGGCTTGAATCGATACACGAGATCCCGTATCTGGTAGCAGAGTTGGCATCCATCCCGTCAGCTTTTGAGAGCATCTATGTACGTGCCAGACAGGCCTAACCCGGCGTTCGAGCCGACCGCCGGCAAGCGTCGCTTGCCGGTACCCTCGTCGCTGCGCTCCTCGGCGGCGGCTCAACTCTGTCGTTCGGCGTCACTGCGATGCCACCACCACTGACGCACTGGCCACGTCCCCATTTCCGTCGTGGTGGCGGCGACCCCTTTCTCTTCTACGTCGTATACGGCTCCTTGCCCTCGGACCCCACGATCTCGCGGGGCAAGTATCGCTGCGATGGCATTCCCGATGGCATCGATCTCATAGCCTACGGGCCATCCTCGAACCCCGAGGCCGTTGACTCTTTTCGCCACGGATATCTTTGGGAGGAGTTCAATCGCAAGACTCCAGACCTCGCGGCGGCTGTGAAGCGACAGACCGGGTGCCTCGTTATTCGAGGTTCGATCACCGATCCTTCAGATCTAAACTACTTCAGAGACGTCGTCGGTCTTGTTACTTGGCTCCTCGACTCAGGGGGAGTGGCCTTATATGACCCACAGATGTTCAAGTGGTGGGAGCCGTCCGACTGGCGGACGGAGGTGTTTGACTCAGCGACGGCTTCCCCGGGCCATCACGTCACCATTCTTGTGTCAGAAGACGACGGCCAGACCGAGTGGTTCCACACCCGTGGTATGCGGAAGTTTGGGCGACCTGACCTTAGCGTCCGTCGCGTCTCGCAGGAATTCCGAGACACAATCATTGATCTGTGCAACCGTTTCATCGAATACCAAGCCCTGGGCGGGGTCATCGCCGAGGGCGAGGAGATTAGGATGCGCTCGGTCCCGGCTGGAATGATCTGTTCGCATCAAGGTGATTTTGACGACCCTGACTTCAACAACGTCCACGTGGAGATCCTGTGGCCAAAGTGACGCCGAACCACGCGTTCGACCGGACCGCCGCAAGCGTACCGCTTGCGGTTCCCTCGTCGCTTCGCTCCTCGGCGGCCGGTCAACGCGGGCGTTAGAGCGCTAGGTCCATGTACGCGAGGAAGATTGTTCTTCACTGTCCCACGG
>CAZXRB010000248.1:0-2866 GCA_964642845.1 uncultured Nitrospira sp. | reverse complement strand
GCGGAGTTCATCCAGCGCAATCGGTGAGAGGGGGTGTCATGCACGAACTGAGCCAGGATCTCCTCCACCGGCCCGTCCGCGTGTTGATCGTCGGTTGCGGCGGTTCCGGCAGCGCGATCGCGGCGGGACTGCCCTATCTGCACCAAATGATGATCGTCTCCGGTCATCCCGGCGGACTGGCCGTCTCCATCATGGACGGGGACGCTATCTCGTCAACGAACACCGTCCGCCAGCCGTTTTGCGCATCGGAGATCGGCCTGAACAAAGCCGTCGTGACGGTGAGTCGCCTGAACCTTTTCTGGGGCGTGCACTGGACTGCCGTCCCTGAGCACCTCGCGGACACCACTGACCTGGGCAACATGGACATCGTCATTGGATGTGTCGATACGCGCGCGGCGCGACGACTGATCAGCAAGAAAGTGGAAGGACTGCGAAGCCGGGTCATTTACTGGCTCGATCTTGGCAACACGGCGGACGGCGGTCAATTCGTGCTTGGCCAGCCACTGAACGGCCGCAATCGCCGTTCCGCGAACCGCCTCCGAACGGCGGCTGAATTGTTCCCGGAGATCGTGGATCCAGAGTCGGAGGACGATGCTGAGCCAAGCTGTAGTACGGTCGAGGCATTGGAACGGCAGGAGCCCTTCGTGAACCAGGTACTGGCCTACCATGCACTCGCTCTGCTCGCACGTCTTTTCCGGTATGGGCGGATCGAGCATCATGGCGGTTTCATCAGCGTCGCGAGCCCACGCGTCGTCCCCATCGCTGCGGATCGCGCGCTTTGGCGCCGCCTGCGTCAGCGTGGTGCGCGGCGGCGTTCGGCAGATTGAGTCGAAGTGGTTGTGGGATGTCCCGCCACTTCCGCCAGGTCTGGCTCACAACCCTGAGGCAATTCATCGGCCAACACAACCCACACACCGGCGGGATGCTCCTTCAGAATCGTCTCCTTCATCTCTTCACTGAGCGGCGGCGCATAGAGAGTCATTTCGGTGGTCCTTCCTAATCCTCGACCGCGTCGAGGTAGTTTGCGTGCTCGCCGGCGAGTTTGAGCACATCGGCGAGCCATCGCTTCCTCTTTGTGCCACGAACCACTCGACCGATGAAACCGAGTTCGGCAGCGATGTTCAACCGGTTATGCCTGATGTCGTTTCTTGTTGCCGTGCCGTAGAGACGAAGAAAGCCTTCATGGTCCCTTGGTGTGGCGAAGACGTAGGTGGCATGTCCAGCGCTCGGGACCTCGGAGACGATCGCACTGGGCAGAATGAACAGGTATTCGTCCCTGAACAGGAACCACGTCCTGGCTCGCCTCCGTAGTTGGCCGAAGAAATAATCCTCGTAATCGGGCTGCCAAGTCGTGTACTCAGGTCTCAGTTGCGGGGAGGCTCCGAGCCTGTCGAGCCAGGCCTGCACGACCGAAGCTTCGACTGGTTGCCGAGCGATCTGTTCGCGTAGCTTCTGAATCACCTCTGCGTGCTGGCCTAGCAGTTCATGGATCGCTTCTGCGCGCGCAACATCTTCGTGGACCGACGCCGGGACGGTAACGGAGATTCTCGAAGGCAGTGCGGTCCACCAGTGCTTGGCGACCCACTCACCTCGCACGAGACGGTACTTCGACGACTGGACGACGGTGGCATTGACATCGAATCGTGTGCGGAGCCAGTGCTTCCACCGGTTCCAGGTCGGATCCCATGCGAGGCCGTCGAGGAGTCCTGTGTCCAGCCAGATTTCGAGCTTGCGTCTGGAATCGAGGAGCGCGACGCGATCCTGCAGGAACTCGCACTGGCGAAGGAGGACCTTCATCTTCTTTGACTGCATCTCAGGCTTGAAGGCGAGGATGGAGTCCGCGAAGAAGGTGCGCTCGTCCTTCGAGAGGCTGCCGGCGACAAGGATTTCGCCGCACCCACCGTAGGGGAATGGCAGCATCGAATCGGGATCCGCCAGATGGGCGTCATACTTCGGGCGAAGCTCGGGGTGGGCGAGGATGTTGAAGGCCCGCTCGGCTCGGCCGCGTTGAGTGGCATCTTCGGCGATAGCAGAGCTTAGGTTGCGGAGGCGCCATGCGAGACGAAGGTCGGCGCTTCCTGCTCCGGTCGGCACTCTAAGCGCGGCATACAGGTCGCCTGCTGGATCGCGCCCGACCCCATAGAAGTAGCGGGCTACGGACTCACCTGAAAGGAAGAGTGTGTTCAAGTCCGGGGCACCCTCAATGGAAGCCCGTACGAACCATGTGTCCGACTGGGCACTGAGCTTGGGTTGGGTGACCGGGCCGATCCGGGCGTGGAGCATCTCCCGCGTTCTTCCTGATGTTGATCTGATCAGGACCGTCGAGCCATTGCCCTTCGCTACCTGGACTTGGTCTCCAACGCGGACAAAACGGCGGAGGAACGAAGGCAACCGGTTCGAACCTTCGTCGGTAGGGTTCTCAACCAACTGCCAGGCAACCGATTCTGCCGTAGCCATACTGTGGCCCAGTTTAGGCGGTTGGCCGAGCCGGACAAAGGCAGCGAGTGCCTGCACTGCCTCGTGGGAAACCTGATTGAAATCTCGAATGAAAAGAAAGCTGGTGAGGATTTCCTCTGCCCAACTCTCTTAGGGTGCATGGGACCGTTTCGACCCGGTCGCATAGCACTTTCTCGGAGGATTAGGGGGGGCCTTTTCCATCCGCCGATGCAGGTGACGCTCCGCTATGTCATTGCAGTAGCAGGCCTTGTTGGGTTTGTCGGCAACTTGCGGGCGCAGGATCAGCCAAAAGATCTTCTCCGGCAGGCGAACCAGTTGGCCGATGCCGGCAACTTGGCTGCTGCCCGGCCGTTGTACGCCAGAGCTGAACAGGCTTTCACCCAATCGGGTGACCGTAAGCAAGCGCTCT
>CAZXRB010000247.1:0-2898 GCA_964642845.1 uncultured Nitrospira sp. | reverse complement strand
TCTGCCTGAGCGGGGACAGCAGCCACGGCGGGGGCGGGTTTCAGATAACGCTCCGGATCGGCCTGGAACTTCTTCAGGCAGGATGGGCTGCAGAAGTAATAGGTCCGGCCTTTGTGCTCCGCCATGCCTGCCGCGTGATCCGGCTCCACGGTCATGCCGCACACCGGATCGATCTCCAAGCCGGCTGGGAGAGTGGGCTGGATCATTGGAATGGGTGTCATCGTTGTGCTCCTCGGTCTAGCTTGCGCATGTTTGCCACTGCAACAGTCATTTGATGTGCCGTGAATCATCGCGGCCTCCTTCCATTTATCTGAAGCGATTCGAGTTTCTCACGCCTGCGGTCCCTTCCGCAGGCGCTGTTCATCCCTACAGACGGAGGTGGCGAGCAAATATTACAGTGGACTCTTCTCGAAATCCGGCGCGGCCTGAGGGGGAGAGTGAGCGGGCGGAGAAGACTCTGGAAAAGGCGGTCTCGATCAGGGACGTGACAGACGCGCGGCACGAAGCTCCTCGACATGCAATTCAGCCCAATTGTGCAGAGCGCGCAGGGGATCAATGAGTGTCTGTCCTAACGTCGTCAACGAATACTCCACCTTGGGCGGAACCGTGGGATAGACCGTTCGCTCGACAAGCCCGTCCCGTTCCAATCTCCTCAGCGTCTGTGTCAGCATCTTCTGAGAGATTCCTTGGAGCTGCCGCTGCAACTCCCGGTGTCGCTTGGGGCCGTTCGCCAATCCGCAGATAGTCAAGGCCGTCCACTTATTGGCAATACGCCCAAGCACTTCTTGCGTCGAAGTGAGGGGGCTCTGTGATCGTCCTCGAGGCACCGGAAAGTACCTATAGCACAGAGCGGTGCCCTCTTCCAAACCGCACGCTGAGTGTTATCACTGTGCACGTCATCCACGAGAAAGGAGACGTTATGGCGTTCACGATCGATATATTCTCCGACCTCATTTGCCCATGGTGCTACATCGGGAAACGGCGGCTTTCTCAGGCGCTCGCGCAACTCGGTCCCGACATGGAGGCCGAGGTGCATTGGCGGCCGTTCCAATTGAACCCGGCCATGCCCCGCGAAGGCATGGATCGCCAGGCCTACCGGACGGCGAAGTTCGGCAGTTGGGCGCGCTCGCAAGCACTCGACGCACAAGTGGCGCGCGCCGGCGTCGAAGTGGGGATCCAATTCGACTTTGATCGAATGGCACGCACCCCGAACACGTCGTTGGCTCATCGTGTGGTGGCGCTCGGCCGGCAGGAAAGGGTGGAAGACGCCGTTGTCGAACGCCTCTTTCGCGCCTATTTCACCGAAGGATACGACATCGGCAACACGGATGTTCTCGTGGCCATGGCCGTGAAGAGCGGGATCGACGGCGAAACCGCGCGGCGGTATCTGGATAGCGACGAAGCAGTGCGCGAACTGCAGGCGGAAGAGGCCCGAGCGCGCAAGCTCGGCATCACGGGTGTGCCACTATTTGTACTTAACAACGAATATACGGTGTCGGGAGCGCAGCCTGCCGAGGTCCTGGCCGCGGGCATTCGGAAAGTCTTGGAGAGGGGGGCGAGCAGTGCTCGCTGAGGCACATGCCGACGAAACACAAACGCGCCACAGTGATTGGAGGCTCCTTGGCCGGCCTCTTCGCGGGCGCGCTGCTCCACCGTGGCGGCTGGGAGGTGCAGGTCTATGAGCGCTCTCCGCGAGAGCTCGAAAGCCGCGGCGGCGGCATCGTCCTGCAGCCCGAGGTGGTGGAGGTCTTTCGGCGACTCGAACTGGATCCGGATGGCCCGGCGGGTGTCTGGGCCAGGGAGCGCATCTTCCTGGATCGAGCCGGACGAATCGCGCACCGGATGACCGTGCCGCAAAAACAAACGTCCTGGAACGCGATCTATCGCGCTCTGCGCACCGTGTTTCCCACAGACCGGTATCACCAGGGAGCCACGTTCCGTACGCTCCGGCAAACGCCTGATCACGTGCGGGCCACCATCGACGGCGTCGGCGAGGTGGAGAGCGAGCTGCTGATCGGCGCCGACGGGGGCGGCTCGGCGGTCCGCGGGGTTGTGCTGCCGGACATACGCGCTCAGTATGCCGGGTATGTGGCGTTTCGTGGCCTTGTGCCTGAAGAGCATCTGCCTCGAGCAGCGGCCGACCTTCTTCGCGAACGGTTCACCTTTTTCGAGTACCCGCGCTCGCACATGCTCGTGTACCTGGTGGCGCGCGAGGATTTATCCGTGGCACCCGGGTCGCGCCGCTACAACTGGGTCTGGTATCGCAATGCCGACGAGGAGACCGTGCTCGAGCCAATGCTCACTGATCGCACCGGAGTACGCCGTGAGAGCGGCATCGCGCCGGGCATGCTGGCGCCTGAAGTGGAGCGAGAGCTACGCGAAGCCGCTCGCGAGCTGCTCCCATGGCCCATGCGCATGCTGATAGAGGCAACACGGGAGCCGTTTGTGCAGGCGATCGTGGATGTGGAAGTGCCGCGCATGGCGCATGGACGCCTGGCGCTCCTGGGGGATGCCGCATTCGTGCCGCGTCCGCATACGGCCGCGAGTACGTCGAAGGCGGCTGCAAACGTGCTGGCGTTGGTCGAGGCCCTCGCAGCAGAGCCGGATGTGACCCATGCGCTGCGAAAGTGGGAGCCGGGCCAACTGCAACTCGGACGCTACTTGCGCCGCCGTGGCCAGATGCTCGGGGACCGCTCCCAGTTTCCGGATCGCGGGGAAACAGTCCAGTGGTGAGGAGAAGGGACCTGAATGTCTCGACCAGGCGCTCGGCTTTGTCGAGAAAGGAGGGAAAGATGATGACCGGAGACAATCACGCCCATCACGAGCATGGACATCACCAGCACCACGCCATGGCGGAAGACGGCGCGTCCCTCAACCGCCTTGCGGTCTCGGCAACGG
>CAZXRB010000246.1:0-2931 GCA_964642845.1 uncultured Nitrospira sp. | reverse complement strand
GCCACCACCGCGCCGCTCGCGTCCAGCTCCGCCGCCGGGCGCAGGCCATCCTCCCACAGGAAGTAGCGCTCCTGCGGAGGCCCAATGATCGGGATCCGGCGCCTCCCGATGCGGCGGTTCTGGCCGTCGACCAGATACTGGATGACGGTCCCATCGGGTTGCGTCACCTGGCGGAGGTTGCCCAACACGTCGTACGCGTACGTCGTCGTGGCGCTGCCCGCCGTGACCGAGTGGAGCTCGCCGTTCGCCGTGTAGGTGTACGTCCGCACGGCATAGGTCTCCACGCGGTCCTGGGCGTCGTACACCCCCGTTTCCACGACCGCCCCGTTCACGGCGCGCGTCAGCCGGTTGCCGTTGGCGTCGTACCCGTACGTGACCGTGTGCGTGCCGTTCCGCGTCACCGTCTCGAGCCGGCCCGCCTGGTCGTAGCCGTACGTGTAGACGTCCGTGTCGGTGCCCACCGTTTCGGTCTTCTCGACGATGCGCCCCAGGGCATCGCGGACGAAGGCAGTGGGCACCTCACTTTGACGCGGCCCCGCGCAACGCGCTGCCAAGTCTTAGTATTCGATCCAGAGCCTCTTCATCCCCACCCGGCATGCCAAACGCGATCGATCGGACGCACGGTTCCGGACGGTTTCTGGACGTCAACGTGCGGATGCAGCCGATGCCGGCCTTCGCAAATCGGACTTCGAACGTCGATGGAGAGCTCTCACCGTCCAAGTCCTCGACCCCACCGGCAGACAACCACACAAACACACACGCCTCAGCAGGCCCGACTCTAAATCGGTCAGGCCGACCAAGGTGCTCGAAGACGAGGCGGAAGGCGCCCGCTATGTCTCTCTTCTCCTTGCTCAGTGCGAGCCCGTGCAGCCGATCCGGGTAGCATAGGTTATCGACGATTGAGGCGACGTCCCCGGATTCCAAGGCTCGGTTGACCCGGACGACGAACGCGACGGCGGGTGCGGACCCCCGGCGTGCCTCCTGCGCTTGGGCCGACCCGCTCGCTCCTTCTATCGCTACCGCTACACAGGCGATTCCGATCGCCGACACGACTAGCGCCGACGGCCAGATGGCGCCACGCAACAAGTGGGGCCGAATCGCCCCGCTGACATCAGTGCCAGCAAGGTTCTCCACGATCGGGCGGCGTGGACCTCTAGCGCTCATGCCAGCTCGCTGCAGCGCGAGCACCACCCAAGCGGCCTCCTCTCGACGCAGCTGCCTGGCAACAGGAACTTCTTGTGGACCGCGCAACAGGGCGACACTCCAATGACCTCGTCCGAAAAGCGTCCAATCCGGATCTCCGGGTCGGAACGGCCACCCCGTACCGGCCGCGATGCCCTCGGCGGCATCCCGCTCAATCCGACATACACGGCGAAAACACGGCATGGTGGCTTCGATGTGCACCGCATGCCGGTCGATTCTAATCCGGCGCACAAGCCACAGGTTCCACGCAAACGAGGCCGCCGCCAACACACCAATGACACCAGCAAGCGCGAGCCAGGCTACGAGCACCATCAAATGCGCCCCTGCGACGGCATGTGCGCCAACAATCCCGGCCGACAGAGTTCCCAGACCGTATAGCGCCGCCACCACCGAGAACGCCACACTACGCGGCGGATTTACGACGACCTCAACCGCATCGTCATCGCCACACACCGCGATTCTCCCGACTCGTCCAGACATGACGCACTCAGAACAGGGGCAAGACGTAGGTCTTACAGACAACCCCAAACATATCGAAGGGCGATATCCCGAGGTTGAGGCCAAGATAGAAGTTCCGCCCGTAGATCGGGGCGCCACATAGGTCCTGACCAGCTGAGGCGGATGCGCCGCCCGCAAGACCTGGCGGTCCGGCGATAGCACCCACTTCGGCCGACACTCCAATCAAGTCGAACACTGTCGCGGCATCTGTTGCAGAGACTGCGCCGCCCGAAAAAGCCCCGGCGACTTCCGAGACACCACCGAAGCAATTGGTGACCACCCATGCGACGTTCCCTGAGGAGTCCATGACAAGCTGAGAGTTGCTCGTGGCGGTAGCCCCTGCCTGGGCCAGTCCGGTCGCCGACCCGATGCCCACCGTGAAGAGACCCAGAGGATCCATGCCATTGACAGGATCGAGCGCGGCGTAGGCATACAGGTTCGGGTCACCGCTGCTGAAGTTGACGGGATCCTTTCTAGTCCACCTACCGACTTCTGCATCGTAGTCGCGGGCACCCAGTCGGATCCACTTAGTAGCCGGGTCATAAGTCCCGCCCGCAAACCCAAAAGGCTGCCATCCTGGTGCTGTGTCCGTTAAAACGCGGCCGAAATCATCGTAGTCGAGGCGTTGGACAACATCGCCAGTCAGTGCATCCAAGACGAGCCTCACGCTTCCCAGGTGATCCGTCACCAGCCGATACGTTCCAGCCTCAGGTCCAGTCACGCGCACGATGTACTCGGGGACGTTCACGCGCGTGCCGTACACGTACCGGGCCACCACCGCGCCGCTCGCGTCCAGCTCCGCCGCCGGGCGCAGGCCATCCTCCCACAGGAAGTAGCGCTCCTGCGGAGGCCCAATGATCGGGATCCGGCGCCTCCCGATGCGGCGGTTCTGGCCGTCGACCAGATACTGGATGACGGTCCCATCGGGTTGCGTCACCTGGCGGAGGTTGCCCAACACGTCGTACGCGTACGTCGTCGTGGCGCTGCCCGCCGTGACCGAGTGGAGCTCGCCGTTCGCCGTGTAGGTGTACGTCCGCACGGCATAGGTCTCCACGCGGTCCTGGGCGTCGTACACCCCCGTTTCCACGACCGCCCCGTTCACGGCGCGCGTCAGCCGGTTGCCGTTGGCGTCGTACCCGTACGTGACCGTGTGCGTGCCGTTCCGCGTCACCGTCTCGAGCCGGCCCGCCTGGTCGTAGCCGTACGTGTAGACGTCCGTGTCGGTGCCCA
>CAZXRB010000245.1:0-2944 GCA_964642845.1 uncultured Nitrospira sp. | reverse complement strand
TGATCCACCTGCCAGGCGCCGATGCTCACGGTGCAGTTCGGGTAGGTCGCCTCGATGCGGCGGCGCTTGTTGTTCCAGAAGACGCCCATGTAGACGTCGGCGTGGCCGCGGAAACCAAGCTGCTTCAGGTGCCAGACGTGCCACGCCGGGGGCTTCTTGTAGCCGTGATCGGTGTCGAAGTCGATGGCGAGCGAGACATCGGGGTAGACCTTGGGCGGATCGGGCGGGTCCTGCGGTTCCAGTGGCCACAGGTAATCGAAATAGAAGTAATAGCCGGTGCTCAACGGGTGCTTGTCGAACAGCGCGCGGATCTCGACTGTGTGCGTCCCGCCAGGCAGCGTGGCGGCGAGGCGCTTCATCGCCGCGAGACCGTTGTAGTCGTTGAGATACAGATCGTGAACGGCGGGCGCGCCGCCGTCGATCGCGACCTCAATGCAGCCCGCATCACGGCCGAGCCAGGTGCCGAGGTAGAGATCGTGCTCGCGCGGGTGGGAGTAGCGGATGGTCACGGCCCGGCGATCCTGGGTGTCGTTCGGCGCGCAGCGTTTGGCGTGGCCGAGCGACCACCACTGCGTGGGCCAGCCGGCGCCGTACCGGTAGTCTTCCCAGAAGCCCTCGTACCGGCAGCGGCCATCGGATTCTTCGATGCGCGGCGCGCCGCCACCGACCTTCAGCGCCCGGTCGCCGGTGACGGTGATGTTCGAGATGCGCACCTGCCACTCGATGTCCGAGCGCGTGCCGGTAATGGTCGAAATGCGCTGGATGCGCGTGCCTGGAGCCCAGGACTGCGGGGTCGAGGAGTCCTCGCCGCGGCGCACCAGCAGGCGGTAGAACCAGGTGGTGGGATCATCCGGGTCAGGCTGGACCAGACCGAAGTTGGCCAAGCATGTGATGCGCTCCTCGGCGTTCGCTGTGCCCACGTAGTACTTGAGGCCGGCGAGCATGGCCTCCGCGTCGATGGCATGCCATTCCTCTTCGGTTCCTGGCGGCGAGGCGGCGACGCCGTCTTTCAGCCGCCCGCCGGCGCCCAGTCCGTATTCGACATCTTCGAAGCGCGGCGCGAAGGTGAGGTGGACCTTCACGATGTCGCTGGCGGGAACGGGCACGAGGGAATTGCGGTCGCCGTTCCGGTAGCCGGAAAGTGCGGCTAAGGGAAAGGTGAAGCGGTAGACGCGATCGTTGCCCGCGCCTTCGACGGCGGTGGCAAACGAGGTCGCGCCAAACTCATCGTCCTTCTTCTCGATCCGGACGATCTTGTTCTCACCATCGACCGAGACGCGCACGGGCATCCCGTTGGCGTCGCGTCCATACGCGCCCAGTTGCCCAACGAGCCGCAGTTTCAGTTCGCAGGATGTGTTCGTTGTAGTGAACTGCTCGGTGGCGAGGCTGCTCGGCTGCTCTCCGTAATCGGGCGCCGGCGCGTCCACGATGCGATTCTTCAGCACCCGCCCGAAATGCCGCGCCCGCGGCAGAACACGGCACTGGATGTTCGAGACCTTCCCATAATGCGGCTTGGTGAAGTACGCCGTGAAGGTGCCCGGACCAACGGCCAAGACCTTCACGACCTCATCGTTGGCGCTGCCGATGTCGACGCCGATGTAGTCGCCCACACGGATCTCGGCCGACGAAGCCACCTGCGCGGTGTAGACCCCGGGCGCCCATCGGCTCAACGTTGCGGGGGCAGAACCGCTGTTCGTCGAGACCTCGACCGGGCCATTCACGCCTGCCTCAAGGCTGACGGTGATGACGTTGCCCGAGGCGGTGCAATCAACCAGGTAACTGGAGACGCCCACCATCGAGGCCAGACGGGAAGCGATGTCAGCGGCATCGGTCGCACCGGCCTCCTGGATGCCCGCGCCGCCGTTGTTGACCAGCAGGTAGTGCCAGAAGTTTGGATCGTCCTGCCACCAGATGGCCTGCTCGCAGTAAGGCACGTCGGGCGCGCCGATGTTGTTGAGCAGCCGTGTTTCGAGGTTGCAGAAGGCGATCGCCTCAGCCGACGAGCACGACCAGCGCGTGCCCATGAAGTAGACGTAGGCCGTGTCGCTAAGCGCCGGCGTGGGCTTGCCGACGAGCAGTTCGTCGAGCGTTTCCGCGTCGCGGTCGTGGAGCGAGAAGCTGAAGCTGCCGGGCGCGTATCCGCCTGCGACGACTGCTGCGTGGTTCATCAGCGGGACTTCGTAGATGTCCCCCGCGCCCGTGGTGATCGTGAGCTTGTCCCAGCCGACCGAGGCGTATCGCACGCAGTCGGGCCGGACGTTGCCTTCTTCGCCGTTCACGGGCAGGATCTCCATGTCGTACTGGAGTGTCAGCCCGGAAAGATCCGTCACCGGGAGCGGCTTCAAGCGCAGGTGATTGAAGTAGTCGTGAGCCGAGAAGAGCTGGACGTTGGCGAAGTCCTCAGCCGCCTGGAAGATGCCGGAGATCTGGAAGCTGGTTTCAGTGGCGTCGTGCAGCGTGGTGGTTGCCGCACGGCCGGAGAAGCCCTGGAGTTGGATGGTGTAGCGGGGATCGAAGAGGAAGAGTGGGGCGAAGGGCATCAGGGCCTCTGATGGGCTTGAATGTATATACGTCTGTCGTATATACTCACAGTGTGCTCGACAGCCTCATCGGTTTTGACTGGGACGTGCACAACGTCGGGCACGTCGCGGCACACGACGTCATGCCTCAGGAGGTCGAGGAGGCGGTCAGAGGACGGCATGTCAGCATCCCGGCTGCGCCCAATGCGGGTGAGAAGCGCTGGAAGCTGCTTGGCAAGACGGCATCGGGACGCTACCTCGTTGTGGTGTTCACGATCCGCCGGAAGCGATTTCGTACCGTCACGGCGTACACGATGAATCAAGCGGAAAGGAGGATTTATGCCCCGCAAATCGAAAGCTGAGTTGGAGTCCATGAGTGCCGAAGCCGCGTGGTATACGACGCCGGAAGGCCGGCGGCAGACGCA
>CAZXRB010000244.1:0-2960 GCA_964642845.1 uncultured Nitrospira sp. | reverse complement strand
GAAAAACTCGCCAACGAGCACATCAACGTCAGCTATCTGTACTGCACAACCGGCGCCGCCGGAGGCAAGACGCTCGCCGTCCTCAAGGTTCCGGACAGCAAAAAAGCGAGGAAGGTACTCGAAAACAACAAGCCGACCAGCCGCGACGAGAAACCCGTCGTCCGAAGCCCGCGGATGAAGGTCCGGCGCTGACCGCCAAGCCGGCTGAGAATCCGCACCGCAGTGTTCCCGGAAAAAGTTCGGCCCGGCGAAAGCTCGCCGGGCCTTGGGGAATCCGTCCAAATGGGGTTGGACGGAGAGTGAGCAGTCATGATCTCTGTGAAATCCTGATTCCTTCTCAACCTGACCGCGATCTCGACACGGTATGCCGAGCGCGATTCGTACATCGCCCCTGGGGATCACCAATCCCCTTAAAAACCGCCCTCAGATTCACAATCGAACCGCGCGCGTGCTCCCGCCCGGCTCCGAACCGCAAACCCGTCCACGGCTGCATCGGGACTTTCGTCAACTCCGATCAAACGCCACCGCTACAACTCAGACATGTCGTGCCGACGGATCCGGACGCTGCCGGCGTTGATGTCCGGCTCGGCGAAGCACGTCCGCCGCACGTTCCGAAAAAGGTTAGCGGTCCTTGAAGGATTCGTCAAGAGAGGGCCACCCCCCCTCATCCCCCGAGGAGCCTGTCGGTTCTTCGTTTCCGCGTGCCGACGGACAGGGGCGGGGACGGGCCTGGCAAAGCGGGGACTCCTGGGGAGCGTTCGAGAAGGCGCCGGTTCCGCGTGGGGCGCCGCAGGCGGACGGCGAGATGATGCTCACACCCTCGGTTGAAAGAGCGGCCCGGGTTCGCCGGAAAGTCCGCGCGGGTCAATCTCCACGGACTTCAGCCCGCCCGGGGATTAACCCGCACGGGCTGAAGCCCTCGGCCCAAAAGGACCGCTCACATACCCGAAAAAAGAATTAACGCGCCGTCCAGGTGTAGCTCGCCGTACCAGGAACGCCGCTGAAAACAACGTCTCCAGGAGCGATGCCTGTTGAAGTCCATCGAAAGACTTCCGCCGGCGGCGGCGCATCGAGATCGGCCTGCAACACTTCATACTCGCGGACCCAGTCCAGCGCTCCCGCTTTCCATTGCTCATGCCGCACCTTGCTCGGGAACCACGACTCGCCTCTTTTTGAAAGCGTCGTCGTGATGATCGCGGTATAAGAAACCTTGCCCGTGGCGGACATCGGATCGGGATACGTCGTGTCGTTCTGCATACGGGTCAGCGCATACCCCTTTGATTTGTCAACATGGTACACCAGCGTTTGATCCAGATCCGACGTACTCCTGGTCTTGATCGCCAGCACGTCCGCGCCGATCCGCTCCAGTCCGACGATCTCGTAGTCCAGCTGCATGCCTTCCGTAAGATCGACTTGAGGTCCGTAGGGCGTCGGAAACCCGAGGAATTTCCCGTTGAAAAACACAGGAGTTCCAAGTTTCGGATGATTCATGATCTGATGCTGAAAACTGGAAACGTTGAATCGCCTCAGGAAGACGACCCCCGATCCGTCCCACAGACTGATCTCATAAGGCTGCCCCGGCTTGACCCGTGCGTCCTTGTCGAGTCTGCGGTATACGAGGTCTTCCACGACGTCCACTCGGTACCGATGTCCATCAAAGTAACACCGCAGGAGTTTCGGTGCGGACGCCTTTCCGTTCCCGTCAAGACTCACGTAGCGCACAACCAGCGTGCCTGCCCCGAAGGACTCCCGTTGCAGCGCGGCCGCATGCAAATACTCCCGCGCAAAGTCCAACTCCTTCGCCTCGCCCGCCGCACACGCCAAGATCATCAATAATGCCAGCATTTCCTGAACCTCCGTCAGATACTGTCGCATGATCTCCGAATCCGCGAGCTGCCCTACCGGCGTCGCGGTCGAGACAGCAACCCTGTCTCATCTCTCATCAACGCGGACGACTTCGCGCGACATCCACGACTCACGCTAAACCCCAAGACCGAATGCCCCGCGATGAATGCGGAATGCTCACGCAGGGTCGCATTCCGCCGTCGTCTTGGAGTAATCGTTATGCGCTTCCGTAGGATATCCGTCCTCGATGCATGCGCCGCCAGGCTGCCCTGGCGACACGACCCACTTGCAGTTGTACCTGCGCCAGCAAAGGACAAGCTCGGGAAGGCATTTTCTTCCCGTATGCGTCATGCACGAGGTAAGAATCGGATACCGGTGATACCGCTGGCCGTTGCAGTTGGAGGGCGTGAGGATCTCCGTGCAATTCCCGAGGCTGTCGGGGGCCGAACAAAGCGCCTCGGACGCCGGATCGGCTTTGCGATCCTCGCACTCCTGAATTGCGCCGGGATCGGCGAACCCTGTAATAAGGGAAACAAAAACGAAACCCGTCACACAACTCTTCCCAAGGTTCATAACAAAAGGCTCCGAAGGGAAGGGAAGGGAAGGGAAGGGAAGGGAAGGGAAGGGAAGGGAAGGGACCGACGCGGAACCTTCCGCCCTGCCCGAATCTCATTTTTCGTCCTATAATCTACCCCACAGGCATCGGACCGTCAAGAGAAAATCGAACATTAAAAGGATTTCACCTGAGTCTCCACGTGACTCCGGTTGGCAGGCTTTGGGTTCGCATCAACGTACGATCATGCCCGGAAATCGACGGGATTTCCTGTGCCCCGGAGGATCCTCCGGCGGTCTAAGTGCTCTGATTCATAAGTTCGGTGACGTACTTCGACCAGGTTAAAGCGGGGTCGGTTTGCTCCGGGAAGGCGGAACATTCGATGGCGCCGATTTCTGGAGACTGTCATCGTATTTGCGAAACGGTGTACTCAGCCCCGGAGGATCATCCGGCGGTCTTAGCCCCCGGAAGATCATCCGCAAGTCCTAGCCTCGGCAGGGGCGTCAGAAACCAGCCCAGCCCGCCAGGGCTGGGAAGCCCGCGCGGAGGAAACGAAGTCCCG
>CAZXRB010000243.1:0-2976 GCA_964642845.1 uncultured Nitrospira sp. | reverse complement strand
CGCGGCTCGCCGCCGGACGTGGCCCTGCACTATGCGGCCGACGCGACGCTCCTGCCGCGAGTCCTCGACCACAACCGCGAGGACCTGCTGTCGCTCGCCGCGCTCCTTGCGGTGCTCGCCCATCCGACGCGCCGGGAGGCGCCGCTGCTGCACGAGGCGCGCCACGCCCTGGCGGCGGCCTCCCCGAGGGGCACTCAGGCGCCCGCCGCTTGAAGACCCTCAAGACTCTCAAGACCCTCAAGACCCTCCGGCCCGGCCAGCACGGAACCAAGCGCTACGTCGAGCAGTTCGGTGCGCAGCTCGTTTGCGTCCGCTACCGCTACGACGAAGCGACCGGGTTGCGTCTCACCACCGTCGAGATCGAGGTCGACCGGGCACGCATGCGCCAGCGCGCCGGCGGTATCCGGATCCTCCCCGGGGACCGCCGCCTCGTCCGCTTCCGGTTGCGAAACGACAGCCGCGACATCCGCGCCGCGCTGCTCAGGGCCGGCGCCGAATGGCTCGCCCCCGAAAAACTCTGGGAAGCGCCGGCGAACGTCCTACGGGTGCTGCGCCTCGCGGAACGAGTCGACCTCGCGTAGCGCCCAACTGCCTAGCGATGAGCAGGCACTAACCCCACGAAAATGCCTGCCCGCGCCTGCCTACCCGCAAACATTCCCGCCTACCGGTAGATAGCCCAGCCTATATCTGCCAAGATCATTGGAGGTCTATTTTGAGTTGGGCGTCATAGCAGAGGTCGCTAGTGATCGAGAACCCTTGGCTACTCGTAATGGCGATCGTGGGTTGCGTCCCCCTTGTGTGGCTCACGTTCGCCCGCCTGTTTCCAGACCTTCGTCGCGACATCGAAGAAGATGGTGTGTCCGTAGCGGCCAGCGCGCTCTCCGGAATCTGGATCGCGTCTTGGGGGCTGCTAAAGCTCATCATCTTCCTAGCTCTGTCAGCGGCGTACGTGATCGCGGCATACAGGTTACTGCTGTGGCTCTTCGCGTGAGTGCTTTGCCGCCCAACCCAGCGTTGCAGCCGACCGCCGGCAAGCGTCGCTTGCCGGTTCCCTTGTCGCTCCGCTCCGCGGCGGCGGCTGAACTCGCGCGTTAGGCGTCAGCAGCTCGCATCGCACCTCATAGCAACGAGCAAGCCCAATGGGAAAATGGGGAAAGCGCTTTCTGCAAGACGACGCCGTTCTCGACGTCCTTGATGAACTCCGGGGCAGGAGCGGCGACTTTGAAGCGCTCCTTGCCCGCACCTTCCTCGAGTATCAGCGCTTTGAGGAGTTGCGCGCACGAGGACAGAACTTGCACGCGCCGGAGTCGGAAGCCGAGATACAGCGACTGATAGAGGCTGACGAAGCCTTCGAGGCCATCGCCGATGAACTGCGGAGCGAAAGCATCGACGTGGGCCACCATGAAGGGGAGCGGTTACTCGTTGTAGCCCGATTGATGCTCGCGAACCTTGATCCCCCTGACAAGGACATTCCTCTGACGATCCGCAACGAGCTCGTCAATCGCTTTCGGCCGACGAAGCGCGAGATTGAGGAACTCGTCTCGGTATTAGCTCTTCTCAGAGACAACGTTGAACGTTGGCCTGACGACTTGGCCGATCTGAGGATGAACCTGGTGATTGTCGAAGAGCGCATTCGGTGCTTTGGCACGAAGCATTGACGCCTAACAATCAGTTGGAGAGGACGGGTTGCCAGCGGGGCTGGCAACTACCCTCGTCGCTGCGCTCCTCAGCCGCCTCTCAACCTTGTCGTTAGGCCACAAACCTCGCCGCCTCATATGCTCAAGGCCATTCGCTCACTCTTCTCAGACTCTTCCCAGGATGCGGCTCGCCACAAGTCAATCGATGTGTTCGAAGGACTGCCGACTGAGATTGCGTCAGCGGGAACCTCTCCGTTCCCTCTCGCCGCGACGCTCGTACGTATTCATGACTTGCCGACCCCAGATTGGGAACGGTTCGACTCGTGGCTCACGGCCTTGGCGAATGAGGATGCGCGCAACCTCGCGTGGAACGAGTGTGAGCTCGCTTGGCTTCTGCATCTCGCCAACGCCCTGGGGTCGTCGTACCGCGTAAGTAGACGGGACTCGTTCCTGGTGCTCTCGTCGCTCGCTGGTCGGCCATTGACCACGCTTCTGGACTTCATGAGCCGCGTGAGCAGCCGCATCGGGCGGACGTTGGAAGGCATAGCGAAGGCGCCCAGCTATGGGTACACCATCCTGATCGTGGTTGATGACGAGGATAGCTACTACCGATACGTATCACGGTACTACCCGGACGACGGCGAGTTCTCCTTCAGCGGAGGCATGCACATTAACCAAGGCTGCTCGCACTTTGTGACAACGAAATCAGAGCTTGCGATACTTGAGCCGGTTATCGTTCATGAGATGACGCACGGATACCTCTCCCACCTTGCTATCCCCGCTTGGCTCAACGAGGGCATCGCGGTGAACACAGAGCACCGAATCGCCCCTCCTGGACGACCGCTCTATACGCCAACTGAAATGCATCAAAAGCATGTCGAGTTTTGGGGCGAGGGCGAAATCCAAGAGTTCTGGTCGGGTGCGTCGTTTCTTCGGACCGACGACGGCAACATGCTTTCGTACGATCTTGCGCGCACATTGGTCGGGCTATTCTCGCCAGATTGGGGGCGGTTTCGCGACTTCGTCAACAACGCGCACTTTTCCGACGCTGGCGCAGCTGCTGCGGCCGAGCACTTAGGCATTCACCTCGGGGCGGCGGTGTGCTCAATTCTTGAGTATGACCCCCAGCTCACTTGGGACCCGCAACCCGCGTCGTGGCCAACACCACCGGAGACCGGCGCTTTCTACCCCAAGTGGCCTAACCCGGCGTTGCAGCCGACCGCCGGCAAGCGTCGCTTGCCGGTTCCCTCGTCGCGCCGCTCCTCGGCGGCGGCTGAACTCGGTCGTTAGAGCGCACTCCGATGAGCCGAGACATCGACGCCTTCGTGAACCAACACTT
>CAZXRB010000242.1:0-3043 GCA_964642845.1 uncultured Nitrospira sp. | reverse complement strand
GGCATCTGGACGATGGTGCGCTGCGCCTCCGGCGGCGCCTGGGCGATGACGGCGGCAGCGCTGATCGACACCTCGCCCGCGTCCATCGCCGCCACCAGCTCGGGCGCACCCAGTTCCGTCACCTTCTTGGCGCGTTCGTAGGTCTTATAGCTGTCAAAGCCGGCCTTCTGGGCAGCTAGTTCGCGAGTCTCTGTGCCTTGAAATTCCGGACAATTGTCCGGATTATCGCGCCCCCGGCGTTCACCCAGTTCCGCCTCCACCGCGGCGCCGATAGCCGCCCTTTCCGAAGGCGTGAAATCTTTGCGAATCTCGTTCTCGTCGTGTTCAGCGCCAAGCAGACTGGAGACCCGGACCACCCGCGCCGGGATCGTGGGCCACTGGAGGATGCCCTGCACCGCCGCCAGCCGCCGCTGACCGAAGACCAATCGGAAATCCTCCGTGATGCCGATGGGTTGCAGCAGGCCTTCGCGGGCGATGCTGGCCGCCAGACCCTCCAGGTCGCCCATCTCTCTGCGGTGGCGCTCGCCGATGCGGATCTGGCCGCAGGGGATTTCAATGATTTCCTGAGCGTGGTTCACCGCGCGCCTCCCGCAGCCGCCGGACCGTAGCCCGCCTCTCGAAACGCCCGGCGCAACCGGGCCATTCGGGCGTACACCGTGGACCGGGCGATGCCGAGCATTCGGCTGATCTCGGTAGGACCGTGGTCGATCAGCAGGAGAGCCAGCGTCCGGTCAGGGCCGCTGAGCGAGGCCAGAACCCGCTCGAAGTCGGCATGGAACTGGACAGCCGGAATGCCGTCAGCGGTAGCGAACCGATGGCCGTCGAGACGCTCGATCACAACGGGACTCCGGCGCCGCCGCAGCAGAGAGGCGAAGCGCTTGTCCGCCACACGCTCGAGGAAAGTCCGGAGGCTGGCGCGCGATGCGTCATAGTGCCGCAGGGCCAACGAGAGTCCCAAGAAGGCTTCCTGCTCGAGGTCTTCGCGATCCGCGGCTGTCGCCCGGCCAGTAGCCACCGCCGCCGCGGCACGAACCTGAACCGCCCGCATGGCCAAAGGCAGAGCCTGTTCCAACGCCGGTTCATGCATGGCGCCGCCCTCCTGCCATCTCGATTTCCATGGAGAAGGGCAGCCCGTGCTTGACCTCGAGCGTCCGGATCTCGCCGGCATCAACCGAGCGCACGTACTCGAAGAACTCCGCAACCTGGGGCTTCAGATCGAACTCGTCCGGCGGAACCTTCGCCGCGCCCGGGTCCTGCGAGCCGAACTTCACGTCCCGCACAACGATCGGCCACGGATCAATGACCAGTTCGCCGCGCTCGATCCGGAGATACTCAAAGCGCCCGAAGCCCAGTGCGGACATCGACGCCACGAACGCGCGCTCAGACGGCCGGAGGTCGCGGGTCGACGCAAGGCGGCTCATCGCTCCACCTCCACGCACGCGGCGCGTTGTGTCTCATGGCTTTGAATCCATGCATCAACGTCTTCGGGCCGATAGCGAACCAGGGTCCCGATCTTGACGTAACGCGGACCGCGCCCTTCGCCTCGCCATTTGCGCAGCGTCAAAACGCTGATGGCGCAGGAATCCGCCACCTGGTGTTCATTCAGGAGTCTTTGGGGAGTGCTCTGTTTCATCTCGATGCTTGCTGCGGGTTGTTTCCCGCAACCTCTGCATCGAGAATGCCGTGGATACCGTTTTTCCGATACGAAGCTAGGCGGAAGAAATCCGGAAGAAATCCGGACAGTTTAGCGGCGCCCGCCCCGCTTGACGGAAGGGGGCAATTCGCCTCGGAGGAGCTGGTCCGCAGTAACGCCCATGCTTTCCGCCATTGCCTCGAAGTTGGCGCGCCGCATCCTGCCCGATTGCAAGAAACGTCGGACTGTGCGGTCAGTCGTCTGAAACTGGTTGCCAAACTGGGTGAGCGTCAAGGCCTTAGCTGTTATGTAGTCGTGCACCGCATTAACCGCAGCCTGGGTCCCTACTGAACGGGCAACGGATCTCTTCGTGGCCACAGGCGTATCTGCCCGTGGCGAAGACGGCTCCTGCAAGTCTGGGACTGACTGCCAGTCGAGCACGAGTGCTCCTCCCTGAGCCAGGCTCAGGAGAGATACGTGCACGATCCCAGCGTCCGTCAGGATCCGGCGAAGTTCGGTAATCTGAGGGATCGGTCCGGGCGTGAGAAGTACGACTTTGCGGCCATGCGAGTTCGCCAATCGCTTCACCCGGCCGAGAACCACGTCTGGATGCTCGTTGGGAAACGACAAGTAGACATCCACAACGCCGAAGCCGTCCAAAGACTTCTCGCCTACGCTGACCAATCCATCGTCGTTGAGAAATCCCTCTCCGGTGATCCCGTTCTCTCGCCGTAACTTCTCCACGAGCCCCGCGGCAGAAACCGCATACTGCCGCACATCACCGTCCTCGAGCGGAACAGGCTGACAGAAGTCGTCACCATCGGATACGCCGAATAGCCCCCGCGAGGTTTTCCGCACAACGAGATCGGCGCCCGGCCCATAGCGTCGGGGCCTTGGAATCTCGGCTGCGGCCGCCGTCTCTTTGAGTGCTCCATCGGCCACGAGCCGCGACACGACCACAGGCTCCGCAACTAGGTCAGAGCAGTGCAACACCGGCGATTCGACTAAGTTCAGCAATCGCAGAACCGCCTGTAGGATGCTGTCAGCCACCCAAGATCTTCCACCTTTCCAAATACCGGAACACGTCTTCCGCGTGCGTGGCGCGCTTGAACGAGATCTTGTTTGTCCCGCTCACCTCCACGCGCTTCCCGCGCCGGTCGTCGGGAAAACCAATCTTGAACACGGCCTTCTGAATCGCTCCGCCCGAAAGCCGCTTGCGCAGGTAGTTCAACTCCAGGGTTTCCAGGACGTTCTTGGATCGGATGACAAATGCCGGACCGTGCTTCTGCTTGAGCTTGAAATGAAGCTCCACCAGCGCGGCCGAATCGCCGTCGTCTACCTCCAGCGCAAAATCCTCGCAGGCGATCACGCCGAGCGTGAACTTCTGGGCCGCTTCGGGCTTCTCGAACA
>CAZXRB010000241.1:0-3055 GCA_964642845.1 uncultured Nitrospira sp. | reverse complement strand
CACGCGTAATCACAACCTACCGGCGGTGCCTTAGGAAGGCGATCCATGAACACTGCGGCGTTTCTCTTGCCGTCTGGGTGTGCATAGCCGAGCGTCCCAATTGGGGCCTCGCCCTTTATTCCCGGGTAATTGCTACCTACGAGGCTCAGTTTAGAAACTCCGAAAGGCTACGGCGTCAAAAGTCGGTTGCCGAGACCCCTTGGGCTCCCCGATTTTCCTTCACGCATGACACCCCGCGGCCGCCAGCACGCACCGTTCCAGCTCCTTGGTCCTCACCAGCCGACGATCCATAGCGTTCAGCGACGCACTCTCCACGTCGCAACTTGGTTTCCCGTGGCTGGACCGAGCGGCCAGCGAGCGGCGGCGATCTCCGGCGTCGAGTCTGGCGAAGGCTTGGGGAAGCTGGTCGAGTGAACCGCCGCAGACGATCGACACATAATCGGGCCGAGTCAGGTTGGCGGCCAGCGCAGCCGCCGGTGGGAGCCGTTCGAAATCCTGCGCCAGGTCCTTGCGGCCGCTACGCCGGCGTTCGCCGTGTTTGAGGGTGTGAAAGAATCCTTCCAGGATGTTGTTGGTGCGATCGACCAGACGGATGCCGCCACCCAGTTGGTCCGGCATGGCAATGGCATGGCCCCACAGGAAGTCTCCGTGTCGTTCCAGGTGGGCCAGCACGATGTCGATGGCCTGTCGCGCGTCTTTGGCCGGGCCGCGCTGAGGGCGCCGCTGGCGCAAGGAATCGGCCAGATCGTCTACGGCCTGGCGGATGTCACGCAGTCCCGCAACGGTCTGGCCGGCCTCGGGCTCGCCTGGTTCCCCTTCCCTCAAGCGAAGCGCGTCGCGCAATTCGCTGAAGAGCTGGGCCCGTTCACCCAAGCTCTGGGCCACCCGCCCAAGAGGGGTAACGTCGTCGTAGATGGGGCGCAAGATACGATCGAGCCGCTGGAGCGCCTTCGCCACTTTCGCGTCGGCCGGAGGATGGCGAAGAAAGCCCTCCACCGCCCAGGCCACATGCAGGCAGCGGACGTAGAGATCCAGATAGGGCAGGTCAAACGGGAAGCCCTGGTCGTTGCCGTCGGCCGCGTAGTCCAGCGCCCATTGGGCCAGGGAGCGGACGGCCGCCATCCCGGCGGAACCTTCGGGAAGGCGAGAGTCCGCGGGAGATTCCGACTGCCAGATGCGAAACTCGTCGCGGGCTTGGTCCAGGGCCGTTCCGAGCCGCCGTCCCTGCTCGCGAGCCAAGGATCGCAGATCCTTGCGCACATCCATCCGACGGAACAAACTGCGCAACTGGTCGTGCCCCTCGCCGAGCAGGTCCGTGCCGACATCGCGGAGAAAGTGAAGGTGACAGGCCAGCACCGGGATCGAAAGGCCCAGGGTTTTTACCAGGCCGCTGGCCGCTTCGGTGACCGCCCGGCCGAGGTCGCGCATGATGGCACAAGGCGGACCGAACTGGGCCACGACTTGTTCGAGCCGGGGCAGGATAGCTTCGGCCCGTTCGGTGGGGATCTTCCAGGCCCCCAGCACCCAACGGCGCCAGCCGGCATACGCTACCAGCAGGGTACCGCGGCCGTCTTCCCCGGTCGCGTCGAGGTGGAGCGGCCAGCCTCCGTCGTCCGCCAGCGCCGCCCGCAGAGCCGGAGCCGAATCCCGATGCAGGGCTTCCAGGTAAATGACAAAGCGCTGGCCGAGTTCGCTGATCTCGCCGCTGGAAAGATGGATTCCGTGTTCCTTTGCCAAAGTGGTGCGGATCTCCTCGCGCTGGCGATGGCCGACAAAACGTTCGATGCCAACATAGACCAGGATGTCGTAGCCGACGGTGCTCTGGGGCGGAACCAGTTCCCTCAGGGCGGGAGCGCGCCGCGTCACCAGCAAGCCTTCTCGTTGACAACGCTCGTCACAGACATAGACGAGCTGCCGCAGGCGGAACCACCCATGGGCCAGCGTGACCGCTTGGCGTTGGCACGTCTTCTGCACATGCATCGGACCCTGGCAGAGGGGGCAGGTTTCCTGGCTTGGCTCTACCGTGACCCGCACTCCGGCGAGAGCCGTGAGGTGACTTTGATACCCGTCCTGTAAGGAACGGATCTGCTGCTTCAGCAGCGCCAGCGTCGGGAGCGAGCAGGCGCCGTTTTTTTTAGCTCGTAGCGGCTGAAGATGGCCTGGACCTGATCGACGGTGACGGGCAGGCCGCGAGCGGCCAGCCGTTCGGCCACTCGATCGGCGTCTGGCTGCACCCTGGCGCTGTGGACCAGATCGAGCAGCACTTCGATGACCACCGCCGTCGGGGGTTCCGGCAGCGGCGGCCCGAGCTCCGCGGGCTGCTGTCGCCGCCGGCTGAGCTGCGAGGCGGCCCGGGCCGGAGTCGCACTGAGGTACAGGTAATGTCCCCTCCAGGTTTGGCGCCCGATGCGCCCGCCCTCGACCAGATCGAGGAGCGTATTGTGAACCCGCACGTGCAGGCGCGCGTGCAACTCGGGGTGGGTGCGGCCGGCCTCGGATTGCTCGACCAGACGCTCGACGGTGGCCTTGAGCGATCCAGCGCGGGAGAAGCAGATGCCTTGGTACTGCCACAAGCCATCGGGGTCGAACTGCGGAATGTCGCGCAGGGTGTAGTAGCGGCCGGCATGGCTGTAGCTGGAGAGGTACCCCAGGGCGGACAGACGCCGGAAGACGCTCATGCGCGAGGAGGTTTTGAGGGCCGCCGAGAGGGTAGCCAGGTCGGCCACGGACTGGCGTTGGAACAAGCCGATGAGCGCTTGGCGGGAGGCTTCTGGAGCGACCATGGGGGCTTCCGATCCCTTCTGATACAATTAGGACAACAGACCTACTCCTGAATCCTCATTGTACCTCGACCGCCCCTACTTCGGCCAGAAGAATCTCAAGAATCCCAGGATTTTGAGAGGATCAAACGGACTGCCTGGTACAATGAGGACCCGAGCGCGGCTACAAGTCTAATGGATTCAATGGCTTGGCGCACTCAACCGACTTTTGACGCCGTAGGTCGAGGATGTTGACGTCGTGCAGTTTTCCCTCGGAAACCTCAATAAACGTGGGG
>CAZXRB010000240.1:0-3088 GCA_964642845.1 uncultured Nitrospira sp. | reverse complement strand
CCTTCTCCTTGAACTCCCGCATCTTCGCGAGACATTTCTGCGAGAAGTTCATGTCCCCGACCGCTAAAACCTCGTCGGCGATCAGAATGTCGGGGTCGCCCGCGATGGCCGTGGCGAATGCCAGTCGGGAATACATACCCGACGAGTAAGTCTTCACCGGATACCGGATGAAATCACCGAGCTCGGAAAAGCGCTCGACGAAATCGGCAACTTCCTCGAAATCATCCGCCAGGTTTTGCAGCATGCGTGACTGTTTAACGTTCTCGATGCCCGAGAGCTCCGGGTCGAAGCCGAGGCCGAGTTGCAGCAGCGTGATCCGACCGGTGCAGTCGATACGGCCGCTGGTTGGCTGGAGCTGACCGGCGATGATCTTGAGCAGCGTGGACTTGCCCGAGCCGTTTTTTCCGACGATGCCCCAGAACTCCCCGCTGTTGATGTCAAACGAAACGTCGTGCAGCGCGTCGAATTCCTTGTATTCCGATCTCCAGCCAAGGGCATCGCGCAGCCTCTGCCAGGGTGTCGGATATATCCTGTAGCGTTTTGTGACGCCCCTGACCCTAATAACTGTGGTTGCTGACATGGCGACCGTTGGCATCGCGCTCGTCACGGGCGGAATCGCCATCATAGTGGTCACTGGGGGAACTCTCGCAATACCTCGCACACGGCAAGGACATCATCGGCCGTGTGACCATACGACATAGGGAGGCTTAACTCCGTGGCATGCAACTCATTGCTGACTGGATAGTCGCCCTGCAATACATCACGCAATGCATCTTGTCGGTGTGGAGGAATTGGATAGTGAACTTCCGTCTTGATGCCGCATTCGAGAAGAAATGCTCTTAGCCGGTCACGTTGCGCATAACGCACAGCAAAGATATGAAAGACATCATATTCGTCATCCCTCCGTACTGGCTGTTTGAGCCATTTCGGCAGGTGCGCAAAGTAGATATCGGCCAGCGCCCGCTTGTGGGTCGTAATGTCTTCAAGATGTTGCAATTTGACGCGCAGCATGGCGGCCTGGATCTCGTCTAGCCGCGAGTTCACGCCAATATAGCGATTCACGTACTTTGTCTTGGAACCGTAATTTCGCAGGTGTAGAACGCGATCATAGATGTCGGCGCTATTCGTGACTATGGCTCCCGCATCACCCACCGCTCCAAGATTCTTCGTGGGATAAAAACTGAAACAGCCGGCATCCCCGAACGTCCCGGTCAGCTTCCCCCCCAACCTTGCCCCATGCGATTGCGCGCAGTCTTCGATCAGTCTAAGCCCGTGCTCGCCCGCAAAAGCGGCGATGTCATCCATTCGGCATGGCTTACCAAACATGTGCGTGACGCAAATGGCCCGGATACTCCCGCTCATCGATTGATGTAAAAGCGCCGGATCCATGTTGAAGGTGTCCGGGTCGGGCTCGACCAACACGGGCTGGTGTCCCGCACGTACGATTGCGAGAATTGTTGCAATGTATGTATTCGATGCCACGAGCACGCCGCTACCTTTTGGCAGATCAAGCGCCTCCAGCGCAAGGGTCAGTGCATCCAATCCGTTGCCCACACCTGCGCAATATTGGGCGCCCTGGTAACGCGCGAACTCGGATTCGAATGCGCCGACCTCCTGCCCTAGGACATACCAGCCGCCGCGAATCACGCGAATGGCCGCAGCTTCTAGTTCCGCCATAAAAGCGCGGTTGGCATTCGCCAGGCTTTCGTATTCAATTTTTAGCGGCCTGCTCATAGGGTGTATCAATGTACTCACTCCGATCGTAGGGATGCGACGCCATGACCAAGAGAACGGCCCCGGAACCGAAGGTCATCGTGTGCCAGTCCCTCGGTTCAACGAGCAAACACTGTCCCGGATGTTTCAGCTCGATGTTCTCAGCAACGATACCGTTGTCCATATATACGACGACCGTTCCGTGGACGGCCACGAGCGCTTGTCGCGTGCGGGTATGCCGGTGTCCGCCACGCGTTTGCCCATCGGCACCATAGATCCAATAGGTGCGCACAACCGGAAAAGGAAGCGCGCCTTCGAGAACGGTCAGCGTGCCGCGAGCATCAGTAAATGTTGGCAAGTCAATGATGGTGAAGTGCGACATGGTGGTTGACGTTTGCGCCGTTAAGCTTTGCAGGTCCGCTCAAAGGCCATACCGAAGGACGCTCTATTCGGCCCCCGGACGCCGGTCCAACGTTGCCCGGGGAATTTCAATCCGGCGGCCAAGGGCTTCGAGCAACCGGAATTCCTTTTCGACAGCCTCGAGCAGGCGCTCTTGACCCAAGAGGGCGGCCGGGATGCGAGGGTTGTTGGTGCGGATACGGTAACTAGGCAGCGGAATCCCCGTATCCCGCGACAGGATCGCAAACCCACCGTCCAGCACCTCAGTGAAGACGATGCGGTCCAGGCGCGAGATTTGGTCGACGGCCTCGTCAACATTTCTCTTTTCAGAGAACAAATGGACCTCGTGGCAAAGCTGTAGAAATGTTCCTCCGCCGATTGGCATGGCCGATGTCCCACTGCGCGTCGTCCCTGAACGGTCAATTCGTTGCTCGGGTTCCGGGTAAGTGAGATGTAAAGTTCCCAAGGCCGTACGGCATCTCCGCGCAGGGTGCCGAGCGGTGTCTCGCATACCGTCTGAACTTCCGCCGATGGATCGCAAAGCCCGCGCAGGAAGGCGAAGTTGATGCTGGTCCCGCCGCTCTTCATGACATGGTAGTGATAGACAGGGCAGCTCTTCCGAGTTTCGCTCCGGGGCCTCGACTCGGCAGCTGATCTTTCGGTACCGGCTTTCCGGCCTGCGACGATGGGAATGCTTTCTTCGGACATGGTCTGCTGACGCAAGAGCTGCGTGAATTGGAACCGTTGCAAGGAACACCGAGTCGTTTTTCCGAGCTATTGAAAAGTCGCATTTTCGTTCGAAGCTGCAACGGTATCCTCACCATCCGGTCTAACCGAAGCGAGCAGCCTGTTCCACCTGGCCTGCGAAATCAACGGAATGGCGGCGGCACGAACACGCCCGTTGTGGCAAGAAACCAGGCAAAGCCCATGGTGGCCACGAGCAACGGCAGAATCACCACCGGAGAGAAGATCGCGG
>CAZXRB010000239.1:0-3131 GCA_964642845.1 uncultured Nitrospira sp. | reverse complement strand
GCCTCGACTGTCAACCAATTGAAAGGGGGCCCTATTCATAGAATCTCCTTTTCCACTGTGGCCTTCAGCCGTCTCGCTACACCCCGCAATGCCGGATCACACCGATCACGATGCCCTCGATGTGGAATTCATCCGACGGCTGCACCACGATCGGGTCCATGGCGGAATTGGCCGGGTGTAATTCAATGTGGGAATCTTTCTTGTAATAAGTTTTGATGGTGGCTTCGCGGTTGACCAACGCCACGACGGTCTGCCCGTTTCTCGCCGTCTCCTGTTTGCGGACGATTACGAGATCGCCCGGCAGAATGCCGTCGTCTTTCATGGACTCGCCTTTTACCCGGAGCGCGATGGTCTCCCCCCCTCGCAACATGCTGGGAGGCACCTCGACCAATTCCGATTGCGGCACGACCTCGATGGGAGATCCCGCGGCGACGACGCCGGCCATCGGAATCTCCGTCTTGCGCTGCAACTGCTCCAACGCGATGCGAACCATGCCCGGAATGCGCCGCATTCCCGCCTCGTAACGGGCCACGGAGACGCGGGTGGTATGGAGTGCGTCGGCCAACTGCTGTTGCGTCAGCCCCAATCCTTCTCGAATGCGCTTGAGTTCATGCGATTTCATGATGTAGCCAATGGTTACACATCTATTTCCCCCCTGTCAAGCGATATTTTTGCTCACATTCTCCCCGACATCACTGCGCCCTGTGCATAACTCCGCTGCCAGCGCACTCTTTCATCTCTATTGGCCAAACGAAATATTTGAAACAGGCCCTTAATCTCGCATTGCATGGTTTTGCCTACAAGCTCGCCAAACACCACTAGATATAGAGGCCCATCCATGTCGGAGCCTCAATGACCAAAAACTAGGCAAAGAGTTCGGCCGATGATCATTTCAGCCATCCATGTATCGAATGGCGACTTGTGCACAGGGTTATCCACAGAAACTGGGGAGATTACCGGCACACCGCTATGGGCGGCGAGCAATGAGATGGACAGCGCCGGCTTTGAACGCGGCGGTGACCGGCATGCCGATGTCCAATTGCAGATCGCTCAAGGCCGACCGGGTAATGACCGCCGTGAGCGGAAAGCCGCAGTCCACGGTGACGCGAGCCAGCGCACCAAGCGATTCGATGCTGCGCAGTCGGCCACGCAGGTGATTTCTCGCGCTCGTCGCTCCAGACCCTGCCCGCTCCAGGGTGACATCTTCCGCCCTGATACAGACAAAGACCTCCGGTCCGACCCCGGCGGCCTCGACCGCTGTCAGGCTGACGCCGCCGACCTGCACCGTGACGAGTCCTGCCTCCGTATGGGTGATGCTTCCCTGCTCTACGGTTTCAACCCCGACCACGCGGGCTACGTCGGCGTTGGCCGGTTGCGAGAAGACTTCTTGCGGCGATCCCGTTTGAAGCACCACGCCATCCACAATGACGGCCAGGCGATCGCCTAACGCCAGCGCCTCGGCCCAATCGTGCGTGACGATGATCGAGGGAATGGCGAGCTGCTTCAGCAATGCGCGTAACTCTCCTCGCAGCCGCAGCCTGGTCGGGACATCCAACGCGGACAGAGGCTCGTCCAACAACAACAGCAGGGGCCGAGGCGCCACGGCGCGGGCGAGCGCCACCCGTTGCTGTTGGCCGCCGGACAGCTCGCGCGGCTTCGCGTGCTCGAGCCCGCGCAAGTGGAACAGCGCGATCATGTCGTCGATCCGCTTCGCCCGCTCGGCATGAGACAGATCGCCGAGTCCGTACCCGATGTTGCCTGCAACCGTATAGTGTGGAAACAACGCATAGTCCTGCGCCATGTAGCCGATCTGCCGGGCTTGGGGCGCCACGCGGATGCCCGCCGCCGTATCGAGCCAGACCCGCGAGATGAACTGGATGCGTCCCTCTTCTGGCCATTCCAGCCCGGCCATCGAACGGAGGATCGTCGTTTTGCCCGATCCGGAAGGACCGAAGAGAATCAGCACCGTCGCCGCCTCGATCGGATAGGCGAAGCGGGCCTGAATCGGGGCACGCCCGGGAAAGGTCTTCGTGATGTCGAGGCTTATTTCTGCGGCCATACGGCCCAGACTTTCCGATTCATGGCATAGACCGCCGCTAATACCAGATAGGAAATCGCCAGTAGAAATCCCGCGGTGCGCGCCGCGCCGGCGTAATTCAGCGCCTGCACCTCGTCATAAATGTCGATTGAGACCGTGCGGGTCACACCCTCAATATTGCCTCCAACCATCAGGACCACGCCGAATTCGCCCAGCGTGTGGGCGAAACTGAGCACGAATCCGGTGATCAGACCGGCTGCCGACAGCGGCATGATCAGTTTGAAAAAGGTATGAAGCTTCGAGGCGCCCAAGGTCCAGGAGCATTCGATGAGCCGCCGATCGACTTGATCGAACGCCGCGGCAAAGGGCTGCACCGCGAACGGCAGACTGTAGAGCACCGACGCGAAGAGCAACCCCTCAAACGTAAATGGCAGCGGATGCCCCACGAGATCGGTATAGAGCCGCCCGATCGGACTGTGCGGACCGATGGCGACCAGAATATAAAAGCCGAGCACGGTCGGCGGCAGCACCAGGGGCAGCGCGACGATCGATTCCACGATGAATTTCCAGCGCCTGCGTGAAAAGCTGAGCCAGTAGGCGATCGGCAGGCCGATGACGACCAAGGCCGCCGCCGTCAGACTCGCCAGCTTGAACGTCACCCAGATCGCCGTCCAATTCACAATTCCGCCTCTCTGCCGTCGGCCAACTCAAAACTGGCGCATGGTAAAAAGCCGCGATCTGAAATATCACACGCGATTACTTGCCGATCATGACTTCGGTGGCTTTCACCGCGACCGTCACCGAGTCGTTGACCTTCAGGCCCATGTTCTTGACCGATCCTTCCGTGATGGCGGCCACAAATTCTAGCGATCCGACTTTCACGATCACCTCTGCCATGGCCTGGCCCTCGGTAATGCGTGTCACGGTTCCCTGAAACTGATTGCGCGCGCTGAGCTTCATGGTCGCCTCCGTTGTCGGAAGAATTGAGGCCCGAACATATCTGTCTGGGTAGAACCTATCTCAAAATTCCTTGAGCAGCATGGTGATCGATGCAAGCTGCACAAACCCCAGGAAGTTGGTGGCGTAGTACTCC
>CAZXRB010000238.1:0-3135 GCA_964642845.1 uncultured Nitrospira sp. | reverse complement strand
CTGCGCGCGGGCATCCGTGAACGCGCCTTTCTCATAGCCGAACAGCTCGCTTTCGAACAGATTTTCCGGCAGGGCCCCGCAGTTCAACGTGACGAACGGCCCGTCGGCTCTGGCGCTTTTGTGATGGATCGCGCGGGCAACGAGTTCCTTCCCGGTTCCACTCTCGCCCGTCAGCAACACGGTGACGTCGCTGTCCGCCACCATCTCCACCAGCGTGTAGACCCGCTGCATGGGCGCGCTTTCGCCGACCATCTGGTCGAAGCGAGTTCTGGTTTCAAGGCGGTCCCTGAGTTGTTTGTTCTCGAACGCCAGCGCACGGCGCTCAAGGGCCTTCTCGAGAACAACAGGAAACCGCTCGCGATCGATGGGCTTGGTGAGATAGTCATAGGCTCCCATTCGCATCGCTTCGACCGCAGTGTCGATGGACCCGAAGGCCGTCATGACGACGACCTCCGTGTCGGGCCAGCTGTTCTTCAGCCGGCGAAGGAACTCCATGCCACCCATCCCCGGCATCCTGAGATCGCTCAGAACGAGATCCGCCGGCGCGGCCTCGAGCAGAGCCAGCGCCTCTTCTCCTGTCCCCGCGGCACGGACTGCATGCCCCCGCTTCTCGAGCAGGGTCACCAAAGCCCCACGAATGTTGATTTCATCGTCAACGACCACGATAGATGGCTGTATGTTCATGCGGTGTCCTCGCCAAACGGATCTCTTCGAATGGAACGGGAAGCATGATGGTCACGGTCGTGCCGCTGCCATGAAGGCTCGACACCCGGATCGTGCCTCCATGATCCTCGATGATGCGATAGGCAATAGCGAGACCCAGCCCCGTTCCGCTCGATTTCGTCGTATAGAACGGCTCGAACAGCCGCGGCAAATCCTCGGCTTTGATACCGACGCCCGTGTCTTTTATCGTCATCACGACCCATCGTGTTCCCTCCGATTCGCAGGCGTGTGCCGTCAGACGGCACACGCCTCCATCGGGCATGGCGTGGAACGCATTCACGACGACATTCACCAGAACCTGGCTGATGGCGGTTTCATCGCCCAGCAAAGACGGCAGCGCGTCCTCCACGTCTTGTTCGATTCGCACCCGGCGTTCTTCGGCTTCGAATTGCATCAGCGCTACGATGTGTTCGATCAGAGCGCGCAGGTTCACTTCGTGGAGCCCCACCGATCCGGGTCGAGCGAACTTCATGAAATTGTCGAGAATCAGGGACAAGCGGCGGCATTCCGCGTTCAGCACATGGAGATACCGGGCTGCTTGTTCGGTGAACGCCCTCTTTTCTTTGAGTTCCTCTTCTAAGAGGTGGAGGTTCAAATCCATCGCGCTCAGCGGATTGCGCAACTCATGGGCCACCCCGGACGACAGGGTGTGGAGCGAGGCCAATTTGTCGGCTACCCGGACGCGTTGCTCGAGCGCCAGCCACTCCGTCACATCTTGAGCTTGCAAGATGACACCGGCCGGCTCACCGTCATCTCCAGCCAACTCTGCGGTTGAGACGCGAATCGTGCGGCCGGCATGGTCGGCGCTTTCGTAGAACAGGTCTTTCTGGCTCACATACTGATGAGTGCCAAGGGCACCGTCGAGGACGTCACGAATCGTCTCGCCTTTCATGAAGATCATTTCGTACGAATGCCCCAAGAGGTCGGCTGCCGATCGCTTCAGCACGTGCTCCGCGGTCGGGTTCACAGCCGTGATGATACCGCTGCGGCTGACGGTCAGGACGCCGGTGGGAATGCTTTGGAGGATGTTGCGGGCGAGGCCCTTGACCTCTTCGAGCGTCCTCTTTGTGCTGTCATAATGAACGAACGTAATGATGGCGGCGATTCCTATGGCGCTGACCAAAAACACCAGGAGCGCGACGACGATCAAATCGCGCCGTGACTGCCAGAGCGCCGGAAACACCTCAGTGGGAACCGTTTGGTGCTGGGTGAAGCCCTGGAGAAGAAGCCGCTCCTGTTCCAGACTGACGAGCAAAATGACCGAAACGACCAGGCCCAGGATGAGCAGCACCGACGCAATAAGGCGGTACGGGATTCTGCGGAAGAGCGTCGTTTCCGGAGAGGGTCGGAACATGGGCTTACATTACCGTGGGAGAGAAGTCACATCATCCTAGCACGCATTCCGCCACCAGCGCATCCGAGAGACAAGGGTGGCAGAATCCACGGTGGGCGCCTTGCGGTGAACCGAATATGTGAGAAGCGGCAAATGTGTCTTCAAGTTACGTCCGCGGTTTCGAGGGATAGGGGATGAGATCGCGCCGGCGTTTCAGCTGATCGAGACAGTCCTGGCAGAGATCTTGGAGCGTGAGATCATCGAAGAGCAGCGTGGTCGCACGTCGCGCGCAACGATCGCAATAGCGAATCGACATCGGTTGGGAGTCCGCAGATATCTGAGAGAACGACTGCATGGTGGAACCTCCATCGTTAGGATCACCAGTGTCGGCAATGTCCTGTATAGCAACGGTGGTGCCTCAAGATAAGAGCCGCGTTATCGGATTGAATTCCAAGGCAATGAGCGCCGAGTCAGTAGGCTAGAGTGGGGGAGGAGGTGCTCTATCAGCAGAAGGCTGCAAAGATTGCAGGCGAACTCAACCGGTTCGTGAATCGGTGTATCCGACAGCCTCGGAAGAGCGCCAAACGGTTTGTGAACTCGTCGCCGAGGGGGGCGGCGTCTGGGGCTCAGACGCGAAGCGAGAACCTTATCCTCCTGAAATCACCGGCCGGATTTCGACGTGGTCCTTGTCGGAGAGTATCTCGTCTTCGGTGACCAACTCGTCGCCGCGGATGATGAGATGTGCTTCGACCACCAGGTTCAACTCGCGCAAGAGATCTTTCGCCTTCTTCGGGCCTTTGATTTCGACGGTTCTCGGAGGATGGCTCAGCTGGACCTGCATGCTGCGATCATAAGCTCGCGAGAGAGCGAGGGGCAAGGGGTGAGCTCAAAGGCAAAAGACAAAAAGCAAAAGGAAAAAACTCGGAGGACGATCTTAGCGCACCGACAGCAATCTCGTCCGGGCGTAGGTCAGGCCCTCTTCAAGGGTGGCAAAGACACCATCGAGTTGGGCTTCGTAGCAGGCGTCCAGCAATTGTCCCATCGCAGGTCCCGGTTGCAGGCCAAGTGCGAGCAGATGG
>CAZXRB010000237.1:0-3136 GCA_964642845.1 uncultured Nitrospira sp. | reverse complement strand
GTTACGGAAGCCGCCGCTTTCGGAACTTAACTTCTATGATGCACTGATTTCCGCGCTGGGCCGCATGCGGCCGGTGAGCGGCAGGAAAGCGCTCATCGTGTTATCGACTGGTCTCGATACTTTTAGCAAAGCGGGCTATCAGGACGCTCTGATGGCGGCGAGGCAGTCTGGTACGCCGATTTATGCGATCAATATCGCTAAGCCGGTCCGGGAGAGCATCGCGATCGCGGCGCCTTCCGGCCCCGCTGCCCGCCTGGATTGGAAGCGCGCCGAGAAGGAACTCCAAGAACTCGCCACGGAATCGGGCGGCCGGCTCTATTCTCCACAGAGCACGCTCAATCTCACCGGAGCTTACGATGACCTCATGGAAAACCTGCGGGTCCGTTATGTGATCACTTATAAGTCAACGGGAGGCGCCGATCTCGCCACGCCGAGGACAGTGCGAGTGGAATTGGTCGACCCCGCGACCGGGGGACCTCTTGTAATCGTCGATGCGAACGGCAGGGTAGTTCGCTCCAAAGTGATTGTCGAGAACAGCTACGTACCGCTGATCGCATCTGCGAAGGAACGGTAGCACAGCCAGCGTTAGGTTCAGCTCCGCGGGAGGCTGAGCCAACATTGAAGTTACATCCCGCAAATCAAGCAAAGGAGATATTTCTATGGGAAGCCTGATGAGACTTGACCCGTCCCGGTGGGACCCCTTCAAGGAACTCGAAGAGATCAGCGACCGGTTCAACCGCCTCTTCGGACGATTACCCGCGCGCAGCGAGAGCGGCCGTGAGGCGATGACCGTGGCCGATTGGGCGCCCACGGTGGACATCACCGAGGATGACAAGGAGTACCTGATCAAGGCCGAGATCCCTGAGGTGGATAAGAAGGACGTAAAAGTGACCGTCCAGGAGGGCGTCCTGACGCTACAGGGAGAACGAAAGCAAGAGAGGGAAGAGAAAGGCAAGAAGTTTCACCGGATCGAGCGGTCCTACGGCAGCTTCGTCCGCTCGTTCGCCTTGCCTGATGACGTATCAGAGGACAAACTGAAGGCGGAATTCAAAGACGGAATGCTGCTGGTTCACTTGCCGAAAACCGAGAAGCCGAAACCGAAGGCGATCGAGGTCAAGGTCGATTGATACCTGGCACTTGGGGACGGCGGAGCCGAGATCCGGTAGTGGATTTCTGTTCGCCGTCCCTATCCCGACTGATCTATGCACCGACCCTCGACGCCTTCCGGCAGCAGCCCGTCCAATTTGCACAATATTCTGGCGGAGCTTGCTGACCTACTTTCCACGAATACTCTCTCTCTAAAGAGGCTGCTTCCCGGCTTCGCGGAGCTGGTTCGCAAGATCGTCGATTACGAGTTATTTGTCGTACTACTGCGGGTACCAGGATCGTCTTATCTCGAGGTGACCTTTGCGACCGGACCCGGCGCGAGGCGGCTGCGGAACCGCCGCGTGCGAATAGGCCACGGTATTGCAGGCTCGGCGGCCGCCAGCCGCCGGATCGTCGTCGTCAACGATGTCCGCCGCGATTCCCGCTACATTTCCGCGGTGGACGGCGTGCAAGCGGAAATGGCCGTGCCGCTAATCGCACGAAACCGTCTGGTAGGCGTAATGGATTTCGAAGCGAGAAAGACTGGGGCGTTCGGCAACGTCGAGAGAACCCTCCTTCGACTGATCGCCGCGCGGGTTGGCATGGTGATCGGCGCCGCCCGCATGCATCACGAAACTGTTCTCTGGAACCGAACTCTTCGGATGCTGTTGAAGGCAGCCCACGAGTTTGCAACGGTGCTGGACGTAAAGCGCCTTCTCGAACACGTGGCGGTCGTGATCCGCCGCCTGATACGCTACGATGCGCTCAGCGTTTTTTTGCTTGACACGGACGCGGGTGTGCTGCGTCCTTACGTGAGCGTACGGCATGACCAGCGAATCGGTCTGGGAGACGTGCCTGTCACCAAGGGCATTGTCGGAGCTGCCGTCCGCTCGTCGGCTCCAGTGCTGGTATCGGATACTGCGCGCGACTCGCGGTACCTGCCTGCCCTCGAGGGGATACGATCTGAGCTCGCGATTCCGCTGATCGCCGGCGACAAGATGGCCGGTGTGCTTGACCTTGAGAGCGAGACCAGGGGCTTTTTCACCAAGGAACACCTCAGAAGTCTTTCCCTGCTTGCGCCGCACCTGGCAACCTCAATCGAGAACGCGCGCTTGTATGACGAGGTTGCGACCCACAAAGCGCGATTGGAGGGCGACCTCACGGCTGCCAGAGAACTCCAGCAGAGTCTGTTGGGAGCAGCACCGGAATTTTCGGGCATTGAAGTGTGCGCATGCAATATCCCGGCTGCCGCCGTCAGCGGCGACTTCTATACATTTCTTGTGTATGACACAAGCGTCCTGCGGATCTTCATGGGCGACGTCAGTGGAAAGGGCGCGGCTGCGGCTCTGTTTGCGGCATTGGCGAGCGGTGCGTTGCATCATCTGAGCTCGCCGGGGCAACGTCCGTCCGATCTCCTGCGATCACTGAATCAGTACCTGGTTGCCCGAAATGCTGGGCGAAAGTACATCGCGGCCACCGTAGTGGACTGGCGGCCGGCGTCGAACTGCCTAAGAGTGAGCAACGCTGGCGGCATGGACTCCATTATGGTGCGCAACGGGCGCGCTGAAGCGCTGCGCGTCGAAGGGATGCCGCTGGGGCTGTTTGCGGCAGCCGAATACGAACAGATCGAACTGAGAGGAGCCCCAGGTGATACCCTGGTACTGGCTTCCGACGGTATTTTGGATTGCGAGGATCCGAGCGGCCACGAGTATGGCATCGAGCGTTTGGCGCAGGCGATTTCGGCACATGGTAGTGTGCCAGCGCGCGAGATCTTGCAAGGAATCCTTGAGAGTGTGCGCGAACACGCGGCGGGCGCCCCGCCGCAGGATGATCAGACTTTAATTGTCTTGAAGATCCAACCCGGCGAACGGATGGGAGAAGGAGTCGCTTATGCGGGAAGAGATTCGAATGGTCAATAATGGAAAAGCCTCGATTCGCCTTCGAATTCCGACGATGGTCGTGTTGCTTTTGTTGGCGCTTACCTTCGGTGGCGTCGTGGGTTCCTGGCTGACCGGCAGCCGGAATCCGCGGGGCGTAAACCTGCTGGTAT
>CAZXRB010000236.1:905-3136 GCA_964642845.1 uncultured Nitrospira sp. | reverse complement strand
TCGATCACCTTCTGGACCACCGCGGTGCAGCCGATGTTCACGATGCCCTTGTCACGCGCCAGGACGATTCCGAACTCGGATGAGCCGGCGATGGCTTCCCCGATCATCTCCTTGTAGCGCTCCTCGAAAATATGAAGAGGAACGGGAGTGCGGGGGAACAGCACCAGTTCGAGAGGAAACAGAGCATTTTCCAATCGAAGGATGATCCTGAAACGCACTTCTGATTCCAATACAAGATGATCCTGAAGTGAGGGACGGAGCGGGGCCGCACAGCGGCAGGCTTCCTTTCTTGGTCCTTCCGGACAAGTCGGTCTTATTAAGATGGTTGCCATGACGGCCGGACTCCAAGTGGCCGTTCGTGCGAAATTTTGAAATGGTTTTTCACCTTGCTGCCGCAGGCTGTCGGGGCGGTGGGAAAGTGGGAATCCTGCTTTTGGATTTCCACTTTTCCACGGCCCACAGTCTAGCGTTCTTCGGTTTGCTTGGGTTGAGAACGAGGAGGAGCCGCCGCCGGGACTGTGGGAATGTGGAAATCTCGCGTCCTTGGCGAGATTTCCAAGGAGCGGTGGAAAGAGTGGGAAACCCGCTTTTTGGTTTTCCACCCTTTCCACCGCTCCGTCATTTCCATCGTCCTTTCGCGTGGCTGTGTTCAGGCGAACTGCGGCGGTACCGGTGACTCGCTCTTGCACTTCCGTAACAGTTTCGTCTTCGCCGCCACCATCTTGTTGGCGCACTCGGTGTCGCTCATCGCCGCCGCCTGCCGGTCCAACTGCGCCAAGCCGAGGTTCTCCTTCAGGTACGAAGCGGCGTCCGGCAGCGACTTCAACTTCTCGTACGGCGTGGCGTAGTCCTTCGCTTTGTACTCCCGTTTGCGCTTGCCACGCCCATCCAGGCTCACCGTCGCGAAGCCGCATGGACGGTGAAAATTCAGGTAGGGGTTCAGGTGCGCCGTGTAGAACGTCTGCAATGCCGCGGCGTGCTCGCCGGCAATGTGCCCGTAGCCGATGTGCTTGCGGATCACCGCCCCATTCTTGCCCTCCACCAGGGCGTTGTCCTGACTGCGATGGGCGCGGCTCTTGGTGAACTCGATCAGCAACTTCTTGAGTAGTCTGGCCACCGTGTGGTTGATGTACTCTGACCCGTTGTCGGCATGGAAACCCAGAATCCGAAACGGAAACTGATGTAGCATGGCTTCCAACACCGGCAGCAGATGCCGCTCGCTGATCTTGCTCACGCAGCCCACCACTTGCCACTGCGTTACCGTGTCGACGGCGTTGATGTGGTACACCCCCTTGGCTCCGTCCCAGTCGCCCTGGTGCACCGTGTCCACTCTCAGAAAGCCCGGCTGGCCCTGCGGGTCCGGTCTGCGCCGCTCGCCGATCGACACCCCGTTCGGCCTGGTCGGCTCGAACACCGCCGCCTGTCGCCGATACCGCACGCTGTGGCGCAGGTTGTACAGATGCCCGATCGAGATCTCGGCCAGTCGTTGGTATTGTCGCTCGCCGTACGTCTCGTAGGCGCGCTTCAGAATACACCGCGTCGCCGGCCCGCTCAGCCGCCCGTGCGCCCGGTCTACCTCGGCCAGCAACGCAATGTCCTGATCGGTGTATCGCTTCGGGAATTGCCTCCGGCGATACGCCTTGGCTTCCACCGTTCCCCCCGCCCGATACATCCGGATCAGCCGCGTGATTTGCGGCAGACTGCGCCCGGTGACCTTCGCCAGATAGGCACGAATCGTGCCCCGTTGCCTCCTTGCTTGCCCAGCATACTCCTGAGCCACCAGTACCCGCCCCACCCATCGGTACACCTCGGCCCGGCTCTGGCCGGTGAACTCGATCTCCCGGCTGAGTTCGAGAAACTCCCCGATCTGATCCGTGTTCAGCGTCTCGGCATTCTGCATTCGCACTTGCATCCCGCCGCAGCGCGCCTACCTCGCCACCTCCATTTTCAGGATCATCTTGTATTGGAATCAAGCTCCGTTTCAGGATCATCTTGTATTGGACAATTCTACGGAAAGCGGTTCGCGCCGTCTATGCTATCCTGGAGCCAAGTCGAGGGCCCTTCCTCAATGCGTCCGCGCACCGCAATTCTGGCGATTCTGTTTATCTTTACGGTCTTGTCCGCCAGCTACGCCCAGCGGCGCCTGCGGTCGTTCGAGGACGAAGAAAACTCCCCCGCCGCCATCCCGCCCGACGCCGCGGTCTGTCCCGACTGCCTTGCCGAACTCTTCG
>CAZXRB010000236.1:0-822 GCA_964642845.1 uncultured Nitrospira sp. | reverse complement strand
AAAGCCGACCGGCAGTTCGTGCAAGGCGTCCGCCGGCTCACCCGCATTCATACCCGCTCGATGGAACAGGTGGTCGATCTCGACTCCGACGACATCTTCAACTATCCGTGGGTATACGTGGTGGAACCCGGCCACTGGGCGTTGCCGG
Organism: uncultured Nitrospira sp.; assembly: GCA_964642845.1. Lineage (GTDB taxonomy): Bacteria > Nitrospirota > Nitrospiria > Nitrospirales > Nitrospiraceae > Nitrospira_D. The sequence goes on along the minus strand of CAZXRB010000236.1, from coordinate 674 downwards.
ACTACCAGTGCCGGAAGCTTCGGGAGTTCATTCTTCGCGGGGGATTCCTGTATACCGACGATTTTCACGGCACCATGGAGTGGGGCATTTTCATGGACTCGATGAGCCGCGTGTTTCCCGACCGCCCCGTGGTCGACGTCGAAAGCAAAGACGCCATTTTCCATGTCCTCTATGACCTCGACGAGCGCTTCCAGGTACCCGGCATTATCATGTTCTATACGGGCAACACCTACGAGTACGACGGCATCGAACCGAAGTGGCGCGGCATCTACGACGACAAGGGCCGAATCATGGTCTCGATCAACCACAACATGGATCTCGGAGACGCCTGGGAGTGGGCTGACCATCCCCGTTACCCCGAACGCTACTCCTCCCTTGCCTACCGCATCGGAATCAACTACATCATCTATTCCATGACGCACTAGGGCCGATCCCTCCCAGATGTTCGAATTTCTGTTCCAATACCCCCGCACGGTCTTCTCGAAGGGCCAGTTCGTGCTGCTGTCGTCGTGGCCGGCGTGGGCGCTGGTGGCGGCGATCGTCGTCTCGGCGGCCGCGCTCGGCTGGGTGATCTGGCGCAAGCAGTCCAGCGCGCTCAGCGACGTGCGGGGCGTTCGTTCCGCGCTCATCTGGGGGCTTCAGGCTTCGCTCGCCGCCCTGCTGCTGCTGCTGCT
>CAZXRB010000235.1:0-3169 GCA_964642845.1 uncultured Nitrospira sp. | reverse complement strand
AGCCCACCGCACCGCCGCTCAGCGGTCCTTTCGGGACTTCCGGTATCCGATGCCCCGCCCCTCTCGGATGCCCCTCCGCGGCACACACGGACGCCTCTCCGGGACGTCAAGAGCGCGCTGCGTCGCATCCTCAAGACCCCCAAGGCGATGCGCACCGGAGTCAGAGGGAGACTCAGGCCGTCCCTTTCTCGGCTCCCGCGGTTGTCGCGCCGCGGCCTGCCGGTGGTGTTCGGAGTTGGCTGCGACGCGATCCCCGTTCCGATCAACGGCAAGAGAGCGAAGTTGAACGTCTGCTGTTTCTCGGGCAACCAGCAGATCCGTCTCGATTCCCCTGCGGGTTGCTTCGATCCGATTCCGGTTGCGTGTCCGTAAGAACCCGAGCGGGTGCCCCTCCCCGAAAACCGCTTTCTGTACGAGCGGAACTGATCGAATGCGAAGCCAAAAAGCGGTGGCCGCTAAGAATAAGAAGGCACCGGGTAATCCCTGGCGGGGTTTTGCGAAAGCCCATGAGGTTGTGCATTGCCAAGTCAACTACCCGGAACCGCCGCACAGATCCCCGGCGATCGCCTCAGTTCCATCTTGTGAATGAGCCTGCTGAATCGAAGTCACTATGCAGTTCCCTCCTGTGCATTCGCGATGAATATGATATTTGTAACAAGGCTTTGTACCGTACGCATTAAACCCTGGCCCGCCCGTAGCGGCGTTTGTCAATCTATCGTACTTGTCCTCATCGAAAACACATGGGACCGTGGGGCCGCAAGACCCGCTTGAGTAAATGATAGGGGTTCCGCAAAAATCAAGTTGCTCCGTATGATAACATACGTCGGTGAGGCTCGGGAAATAGACACCGATCAGGGCAGCAAAACAAAACGACGACATCTGCGTCTCCCTCTTCAGGAAAAGCACCTGATCCAAGAACCATTCATATCAAGAATTAACGTCTCCGAGTACCGAGCAAAACGTCACTTTTGTTGTCTCTTAGCTCGAAACCAAAGTGTAGGCGATTCCCTGCCGGAATCGTCGATCGTAATCTGGCCTTCTAAGCTTGGCCAATTATCCCTGGCCTCAGATGGTGGCATGAAGCACTGATCAAACCCTGAATCCGTCGCCTCGGCATACTCCTCAATCGTCCATCGCATGATTTTCGGATTGCCATTGTAATTTCGGGTCCATTTTTCATAAAGGTGCGGGAGGACGGCGCCGGAAAACACGTTCCGAAAATCGCTTACCTTAACGACATCGGAACCCATTTGAATTTCAACAATAAGGAAGCGCCCCGCATCATCCAGTGATATATTGACATCCGTCACTTGGTCTGCTGCGACACCTCCGACTGTACGATTGCGGGAGAGTTCCTTTGACTTTCTTTCAGCAAGACCGGCGCATCCGACATCCCCAAGAACCTTCAAGGACAGGAGAGAGCACCAGGATGACGTTTGGTCGACTTGAGCACGCAATTGATTGAGCCACCCGTCATTTGACTTTGGAACGGGCACTCGACCTTCGATGCTGTGACGCATTTCCGAAAAGACCATCCATGCTTTTCCGTCATGGATGGTGCAAATAATTGGCGACTGACCGTCCTTGAGATCCACATCCAATCGCATCTCATGGTTGGACCCCCAATAGACCACGCCATTCTGGCTTATTTCCTGCACGAGAGTCGTTGCGTCGAGAACTTCGAAGCGGAACATGATCTTCCCGACAAACGGCTGTTTGTAAGCGGACGCAAGCCGTTCATACTTATTGGTCTGCTCGATTGGCTGCGCATCTGCGGCTCGCACCGCCTGCTTGATTCCTGTGGCGATGAACACACCCCCTATCACAGCTAAACGAAATGCAATAGCGACCCCTGTATGAATGGGCTTCTTAGACATTTCTTACTCCTCAAACACTTACAAGGGGAAGGGAAGGGAAGGGAAGGGAAGGGAAGGGAAGGGACCGACGCGGAGCCTTCCGCCCTGCCCGAATCTCAATCTTCACCCTGTAAGCTACCCCACAGGCATCAGACGGTCAAGAGAAAATCGAAAATTAAAATGAATTCTTCTTTTACTGCCTGACGCCCGTCATTCCCCCCGTTCGCCTGGTCCCGCCGCCTTTGCTTCCGGGATGATTCGGTCCGTGACGCTGCAGCGCGGACGTTACCCTCGCGGTTCGCGGTCGCCCCGTTCCGCGCGGTCGCCGCGGTCAGGGGTTCCGCGGAAGCCGGTGATCTGGGGCATGTCGCCGGGTTTCTCGCTGGGGTGGACGGCGAAGACCTCGACGCGGACCAGCTCCTCGAAGGGGACAGTGACGATGAATGCGCCGACCTTGTACTGCTCCTCGACCGGTTCGCACTCGAAGGTCAGGTGCGACTTGGAGTCCAGATCGGCGATGTCGCGCATCTCGTAGCTGAAGCCGTCGCGGAGGTAGATGAGCGTGCGGACCTCGAGTTCGGAGAGGAACCCCTGAAACGCCTCGTCCTGCTCCACGGTCGCCCGGTCCGCGTCCTTGAACCGCTTCAACGCACAGCGCATCCGGGCCTCGTCGCACTGCTGCTGAAACGCCGCTCCGTGAAACCAGTCGTAATTGAACATCAGCGATCGTGTCCCGAAAAGTAACGAAAATCCCCGCGACGCACCCTAAGTCCGGTGCGCGCCGCCGTCAATCCGCTTCACCGTCCGTCTCGATCCGGTACGCCGTGAGCACCAGCCCGCCCACGTCGCACGACATGATCGGCGCGACGCGGCGCGTGTGTCCCCAGATGCTCCTCACCATCGTGCGCCCGGCCTCGTCCGTCGATTCCACCGTGCGCGGCGGACCCGACCCCAGAAGGTAAGCCGGTCGAAATCCGTGTGACGCGGCGTACGCCAGCGCCGGCGGCGCATCCGGCAGGGCGCGATAGTCCCGTTCGGGCGTGTACCGCGAAAGATCCCGGGCGAGCATGAAATGCGCCGCGTCCGCGTCCTGCGCCCAGAAGTCGCAGACGATCACTTCATCGGGCGCGAGGTCCGCGGCGCAGCGCGCCGACAGCGCCTCGATCGCGGCGCATCGCGCCTCCTCGCCGCGGGCCGCGCGCTCGTAAACGATCGCCGGCCACACCGACGCGGCGAGACCGACCGCCAGGACGACCTGTGCCGGCGTCCCGGTCGTGCGGTCCGCCTTTCTCCCCCGCACGTTCCGAATTCCC
>CAZXRB010000234.1:2961-3179 GCA_964642845.1 uncultured Nitrospira sp. | reverse complement strand
CGGGCGTGAAGAAACTGACCGATTCTCAGCTCTCCTACAGCGACCCGGCCTGGTCCCCGGACGGAACGCGCATCGCGTACGTCGCGTTTACGAAGAACCGTAAGCGCGAGCTGCGGACCATGGCCGCGGACGGATCGGACGTGCGCGTCGTCGTGCCGGAGCGCCCGGGCATCCGCTGCCTCGCCTGGTCGCCCGACAGCCTGTGGATCGCGTTTTCG
>CAZXRB010000234.1:0-2951 GCA_964642845.1 uncultured Nitrospira sp. | reverse complement strand
AGGTCGTGGGCTTCCCCTGTTGAATGTCATGATTGTCCTCCTTGGTGTCCTTACGGTAGGCCTGCGTAAATCCGGCAGATCCGGGGCCCCAGGGGGTATCAGGCGCACCGGCGAGTGCCCGGCCGGTCCTTCGCTTTCGGGTAGTTCCAGGGCAGCCACTTTTCCGGATGCTCTCGAACGTCCTTCGCGTGCTGCTGAAGCCGAGTCAGGTACTCGAACGGATCGACGCCGTTCAGCTCGCACGTATGGATGAGGCTCATGAACACGTCGCCCACATGGGCGCCGTTGGGTGTCTTGAAAAACAAGGAATTCTTCCGGTGGAGTATCGCCTTCTTCAAGGCTTGTTCGCAAATGTTGTTATCCAGGGGTGCGCCGGCTTTTCTCAAAAACAGCGTGAGCTTCTTCCAGTGCTTGAGCATGTACCCGATCGCCTGGCCCAGCCCGGAATTCGGTTCCACGATCTTCTGCTCGATCTGGCACCCCATCCAGCCTTGCAGTTTCTCCATGACCGGGCCGCTCTTCTTCCGGTGGAAGGCCAGCCGCTCGGTCGGCGTCATACCGCGCTTCTTGGCGATCGCGTCGTTCTTGTAGACCTTTTCGAAGGCCTTTAAAACGCGTTCGCACTCCTTGGGGAAATTCTCGATGACGTCTACAAACTGCCTCCGACCGTGGCTCAGGCAATTCGCGAGGATCGTCTTCAGTTCCTTGGGAAGATTCCGCGACAGCGCGTCGCACATTTGGATCGGCGCGCTTCGTCCTGAAGCCCGCCAGTGCAGAACCTCATTCAGGTTCTCTCCCGCGTGTTTTCGCCCCGTGAAAAACAGGGCCACTCGCAGCGCGTTGGGCAACACGCTCACGATGCCAGAGGTAAAAATCCCGGTCCGTTTCTTATCCAGCTCCCCGTCAGTCTCGGGCGGGTCCTTCTCTCGTCGCTTACCCATCCAGGCCAGGATTTTCATGTTCGTGTCGTCGTTATGCACGACCTTCCCTTGCGCCCCCTGTTGGACGAGCTGTTCGTAGGCCGGCTGGGCCGCCTTGGCGGCGGCCGACACCACCTCCCACTGCGTGGCCGCCGGCAGCGGCACGCCCACGCTTTTCTGCAGCTTCTGAAGCCGATTGAAGGGCAGGCCCATTCCGTATTTGAGCAGCGCGATCATGGCCGCTGCCGAAGCGTCATACTTTTTATCCGGCCCTTGAATCGGCGCCCGCGCTTCAAAGATTTCTCCGCAGAGATTGCAGCGGAGTTTTTGCAGCAGATAGATGATCGCGGCCAGGGGAGCCTGCCCTGTCACGCGCACCAGGATTCCCGGATCATGGCGCTGCTCATAGAGCCTGCCTTTGCCGCAGGCCGGGCAGCGTTGCCCCGGTTCTAGCTTCTCGTGAGGGACGCATTGACGGGTGCCGCCCCAATAGGCGGCCGCGCCGTTTCGACCGTGCCCGGCAGCGCGCGGCCGCTTTTTGGGCGGCGTGGCGCTGACGGGCGCCTGTTTTATCACGTTCTGCGTTTTTTCCGTCTTGGCCCCAAAGAGCATCCGCCGGAGCCGCTTGAGGCTCGCGCTCTTTTGTTGAAGGATCGCCAGAATGCTCAGATAAGCCCGGATGACCTTTTCCAAGATCTGAAACTGCTCAGGCCGAATAAATGGCTTGGTGGCGGCCAGGGCAGCGTGAAGCTCGATGATATTGATTTCTTCACAGGGCGTCTGGCTCTTCACGGCTTCGGCTTGGGGTTGCCGGTCTTGATCTGCTCCAGCACCTTCAGATAGTCCTGGTACGCTTTTTCAAGGATCTGATACTCCTTGGCCGGCATCGAAGCCTTGGCATCGGCCAGAGCTTTCTCGATTTTGGAGCGACTCAGGTACTGGATGGTTTTCCCGATGAGCGCGGGGATGAATCCGGCAGAATCAGGCACCGTCGACCTCTCTCCTTCGAGCGTGATTGAACTCAAGCGCTGACGCCGATGCACCGAAAAGAAAGGAGTTTTGAAAATTCTCTCGCTCCGGTAAGCGCCTCGAGGCCTCGAGGTTAGCTCCTCATCACGAACAATTCGGTGCGAAAAATCTATTTCATGGAGGGACTAACGCGCCGCCACGGTGCCGCTCCTTTCGCGGCATCGGGGTCACCGCACGCCAGGAGCACCTGAAGTTCATGCGCCTCCAAAGGCCGCGTGCTCATGCGGTTCGAACCCGCCTCTGGCCAGAATCGGAACTTTCCCACCGAGAGACGTTTTTGGCACAGCCAAAATCCCTGGCCGTCGTACACCAAGGCTTTGATCGATTTGCCGCGCCGATTCCGGAAGACAAAGACGGTCCCGTTCATTGGATCGGATTTGAGAACGTGCTTGCAGATCCGGCAGAGGCCGTCGATGCCGGAGCGGAAATCCACGGGCACGACCGCCACCAGGATCCGCATCTGAGGCGTGACCTGGATCACGGCTGCTCGCTCCCGAGCAGCTTCGCCAGCGCCGCCACGTCGGCGACGGCCGCGCCACGGACGCGGATCTTCACGCCCTGCCGCTCCAGTTCGTACTCGGTTCCCCCGGCCGACCCCGCAAGCGTGTATTCGACGAAGGTCGCGCGCCGTGGCGCAAGGCTCTTGCGTCGTGCCTGGATGCGTTCTCGCAGGGCGCTGTCGTTCAGTCTCAGCCAGCGCGAAACGCGGTGAACGCTGTGCCGTCGGCACAGCCTCACCGCCGCGAACCACAGCCGCCTCGGAATCTTCTCTCCACCGCGCCTGGTGTTTCGCCAGAACGTGAATCGCTTCTGCAGCTCACGGACCTCAAGAGGCCGCGGGGTTTCCGTGCTGAATGCCATGTTCATCCTCCTTGCCGTCCGTCAGACGGTGGCAGGAGGATACCGCGACCCGGCGGGCGATTTCATGCAGGTTTGCCGAAAGGACACGCCAGAACGTGAATCGCTTCTGCAGCTCACGGACCTCAAGAGGCCGCGGGGTTT
>CAZXRB010000233.1:0-3199 GCA_964642845.1 uncultured Nitrospira sp. | reverse complement strand
TCGCCAGGAGCGCTCCCATCGTCTTGCGGCCGCCCGCCACCGAGCAGTGCAGCCGGACGTCCGGTCGCTCGGTCTGCCGGCGGATGAACGCCGCGATCTGATCGGCCATCGCCGCGTTGTCCTGCTCGGTCCGGACGTCCTCCAGCGGGTGCCCGTCCGCCCCTGTGAGCACGATGACGTGCGACGCCGGGCAGCGCGGCACCGCTCTCGGTCGGTACTCGCGGACAAACTGTGCCAGCGCGCGGTTCGCTCCGAGCAGTTTTTCGAGACAAGCCTCGCGACCGGCTTTCGTGGTCAGAATCCAGACTTCGGCGGGATGAACGGGCGGCGTGCGGTGATGGAGCGCCCAGAGCGTTTCGGTGATGACCTGAGGCGTGAGCCCGCAGAGAGCAATGAGCACGTCCCGCATGAGCCGCTCGCGCAGTGAACGGGCAGGACTGTGCCTGAAGCTCGATGCAGAGTCAAGCGAAGTGAACGGAATCCTCGGCGAGGCACTCGCTCAGTCGAACACGACCGTCTTTCTCCCGTACACCAGCACCCGCCGTTCGATATGCCGGCGCACCGCCCGCGCCAGCACGATTTCCTCCAGATCCCGCCCCTTCCGGACCAGATCCTCGACCGTGTCGCGATGCCCGACGCGGATGACATCCTGTTCGATGATCGGCCCTTCGTCCAGATCCTCCGTCGCATAGTGCGCCGTCGCGCCGATGATCTTCACGCCGCGGTCATAGGCCTGTCGATATGGATTGGCGCCGATGAAGGCCGGCAGAAAGGAGTGATGGATATTGATGACGGGACACCCGACTTGAGCGAGAAAGTCCGCGCTGAGGATCTGCATGTAGCGCGCCATGACCACCAGCTCCACGTGCTGCGCTTTCAAGAGCGACAAGACTTGCTGCTCCTGCTGGGGTTTCGTTTCCTTGGTGACCGGGCAGACCATGAACGGAATCTTGAACAGCTCGGCCCAGCTCGCGCAGGTGTCGTGATTCGAGATGATGATCGGAATATCGATGTGCAACTCGTCGCGCCGGTGCCGCTGCAGCAAATCCGCCAGGCAATGGTCCTGCTTCGACACGAGAATCCCGACGCGCGTCCGCCGGCTCATGGGCCGGACTTCATACCGCATGTCGAACACTTTGGCGATCGGTACAAAGGCCGCCGGAATGTCGTCCACGGGAATCTGGAATCCCTCCGTGGCGAATTCCATGCGCATTAAAAAATCATTCGTCTCTTCGTCGGTATGATGGTCGGAGTCCAGGATATTGCCGCCGAAGTCGTGAATAAAGCCGGACACTCGGGCGACGATGCCTTTGCGGTCCTTGCAGTGGATGAGAAGAACGACCGAGTCTTTCTTATGCGCCATGGTTCCCGATCCTGGGGGCTGTCAGCTTCAGTCTACCAGCGGGCTCAAGACCCGCAACGACGTGGCTCTGTGATGATGTGCCCGACGAGGTCATATGTTGCGGCATCCGTGATCTCCACGGAGACGAAATCCCCCGGCCCGGGACGGGTTGCGTCTCGGCGCATCCGGGGAGAAGGGGGGTGATGGGACGGGCCCTCGTTGATGTAGACCACGCCGTCGATTTCCGGCGCGAGCCCCTCATGCCGGCCTTCGAGCAGCCAGGCGGTTTCCTCGGACGGCCCTTCGACCATCACCGTCAGGGTCGAGCCGATGCGTGCCCGGCTTTTGGCCGCCGCGACGGTCTCTTGCAGCGCCAACAGTTCGTTGCGGCGCACCTCCATCACGGATCGGTCCACCTTGTCTCCCAGCGCCATCGCGGGGGTATCCTCCTCGTCGGAGTACAGGAACACCGCGACGCGGTCAAACTCCGTCTCATCCACATACTGCTTGAGCTCCTCGAAAGCCGATTCCGTCTCCCCGGGGAACCCCACGATGAAGGCGGTCCGAAACGCCACGCCGGGAATCCTGGTCCGGATGCGCTCCACCAGACGCTCGATGGAGGCCCGGCTCCCCAGACGATGCATGCGCTTCAGTATGCCATCGTTGATGTGCTGCAGCGGCATATCGATGTACTTGGTGATCTTCTCTTCCCCGGCGTAGAGATCCAGCAGGTCGTCGGTCACCTGCTGCGGATAGAGATAGAACGGTCTGATCCAACGCAGGTCCTTGACCTTCACCAGCTTGCGCAGCAACTGGACGAGGCCCTGCCGAAGGCCCAGATCCACTCCGTAGTTGATGGTGTCCTGTGAGATGAGATTGACTTCTTTGACTCCGTCCGCGGCTAGCCGCTGCGCTTCGGCGACGATGGATTCCACCGGCCGGCTGCGCTGCTTGCCCCGCATCAGGGGGATCGCGCAGAAGGCGCAGTTGCGGTTGCAGCCTTCGGCAATTTTCACGTACGCACTATGCTGTTTGCCGAGTCTGAGGCGCGGCGCCAGCTCGTCGTAGAGATACGGCGGCTGGCTGATCCAGAGACGCCGATGCCGCTTCTTGGGCGCCAGCAGATCGCGGCAAATGTCGGCGATCTTGCCGAACTCACCGGTCCCGACGATGCCGTCCAACTCGGGCAATTCCTTGAGCAAGTCCCCCTGATACCGCTGCGCCAAACAGCCGGCGGCGATGAGGACCCGGCAGACGCCGGTCTGCTTGAGCCGTCCATGTTCCAGGATGGTATCGATCGATTCCTGCTTGGCCTCCTCGATGAAGCCGCAGGTGTTGATGATGACGACCTCGGCCTGCTTCGGATCGCCGGTCAGCTGGAATCCCTCGGTCACCAGCGTGCCGAGCATCACTTCCGAATCGACCTGATTCTTCGAGCAGCCGAGATTCACGAACCCGATCGTGGTTTTCCCACCGCTCGCCGCGGCGGGTTTCGCCCGCGTCGCGCGGCGCGGCATGATGAGCGGGGCAGACATGCGGGCAGTCTACGGGAGGGTCAAAAAGGCTGTCAAATGAGACTTGCGCCGGCCCGGCGGACTCGCCTACAGTGCTGCCATGATCCGCAGCTTCCAGGGCATCACGCCGACGATTCCCGCCTCCTGCTTTGTCGAAGACACGGCCGTCGTCATCGGGGACGTGGTGATGGGCGAGTCTTGCAGCGTCTGGTTCAACGCCGTCATCCGGGGCGATGTCCACTACATCCGGATCGGCGCGCGAACGAACATCCAGGATCTCTGCATGCTCCACGTCACGCACGACACCCACCCCTTGATCATCGGCAACGATGTCACCATCGGC
>CAZXRB010000232.1:0-3199 GCA_964642845.1 uncultured Nitrospira sp. | reverse complement strand
CCGCTTGATCCGGCTTCGGCTCGTTTTCATCGGTTCGTGCCGAAGATGCGTCTCAAGAGCGTCCCGAACGGCCGACCGGACACCTGGCTTCAACGCGCGAAAGTCTTCGATGGCCTCCTGGGCCAGAACGATCTCATAGCGCATTCTGGCCAGATTATAGCCAATACTAGTACTGTTTCAAAGTCGGCGAGCTCTAACGACAAAGCTGAGCGACCCCCGCACTCGTCGCGGTTCGCTCCAGCGGGATGGTTAGCTTGCTTTCTTCGTTTCTTCCTTCAATCGCTCGGCAATCCAAAGTTTGATAACCGATTGCCTCGTCACTCCAAGGCGGCTCGCCTGGGCATCCAGTGACTCGATGATCCAACTGGGAAAATCGACGTTCACACGCCTCTGTTCATGTCCTGGACGGCGGGCTTTCGAGAGGGCAAGGTGCGGTGTAATATCCTTCCTGTCATCAAACAGCTTATCGAGATCCTTCGCTTTCATGGTACAGTTCCCTCTCTTCCTTTCTGGCTCTTCGGACTGAAATCAACCGAATGCGTCCCTTCCGATAGGTAAAAAAGGCCGACCATAGCTTCTGACCGAGAGCCGCAATGAGAACATACCTGGGTTCGTCTTCGGTTCGCGCTGGGATTTCGAGCTGGTCCTCGTCTTCCCACAGATGTTGCGCCTCCACGAAATCGATTCCATGTTTTTCGAGGTTGGTCTTGCTCTTCGAAGCATCGAACTCGAAATCCATGCTGGTATAGAAAATATACAAATATGGAGCTGCGTGTCAACCAAGGAAGGGTGAATCGCTGGAGTTCCGGTGACAGCGCCATGCTCCGTTCAGTGCGGCTAACGCACAAGGATCACCCGTCATCACGTTGAGTTTGGGGTCAGATCTTGTTGTGTGCACCGGGGTCTGGCTAATCCCCTTTGTCGCCCCGAACGAGGGCACATGTTCTCAGCCGAGTCATAGACGCTGTCAAGTCCGACCTGGTCGAACGCGTCTTCTGATCGTACGCGTTCTGCGAGCAAGAAGAGCATCCGGCCTCTCCTACCCATCCTTCTTGCGGGGCCATCCCCGCATCACGTGATGGGCAATGCTTCCCCGCATCAATCAATAGATCGCCCCGCTCACTGAACCTCTGAATTTTCCTCGCGTCTCAAACACTTTCTTCCCTCTCCCCCATCGGCACCCTGGTTGCTCAAGCACTCTCCCGTCGGCAGACAGCCCAGACGGCGGGAAAGGAGGTGGAACAAGTCCAAAGCCAGGGCCGAATGTTCAATTTTCAATGTTCAATGCTCAACGTTGAATGACCAAGAAGGAGGATTGCCATCATGCAGAAGGGTCCATCGCAGGTGTCGTCGGGGAACATTGCCCCGACTGTCGTGGGGCCGCAGAAGGATACGAAAGAAGTCATGATTCTGGGGGGCCTAGTCCTGCTTCTGGGAGCGCTGATCGCCGCGGCTTGGTTTTATGGTCAGCTGGGCGATCAGGTGAAGATCACGCCGGCCACGGAGCGGGTGGACAATACGAACGTCTCCGAGATCCTCAAGAGGGCCGGTACCGTGCCCCAGGCCGACGCGTCGCCCACCACCTCCATGCCGGTGACGGCGCCCGTGGCGCCGGCCGCCGACATCATCCATTCGGATGTGTACTTCGAGGCCGGTCGGAAAGGGCTGACCGACGAGGCGAAGGCGCAGCTTTCGGCTCAAGCCGATTTCCTCAAGCGGCATGAAGACTATGGCGTGCTGATCCAGGGCTATACGGACCAGCAGGGCTCGGCCAGCTACAACCTCACGCTGGGCCTCAAGCGGGCGGATACGGTGAAAGCCACGCTGGTGAAGGCCGGCATCGCGGAGCACCGGATCAAGACGGTGAGCCTGGGCGAGGAGGGCGTGCTCTGCGTCGATACGAGCGACGTCTGCCGGCACATGAACCGCCGGGTGCATCTCGAAATCCGCAAGATCGGCCAAGAGCACATGGCCGCGCCAGCCGTGGCCGCCACGACGGCGCTAGATCCCTCTGAAGGAACCCCAACTACCTCCGCCCCCTCCGACAGCATAGATTCCGGCAACCAGCCGGCCCCCTCGCCGGAACCGACCACCCTGTCCCCTGAACCGGTTCCAGGCAGTTAACGAAAGACTGACTTCGGGTCCTGGGAACGAGGCCGCATCGTTCCCAGGACCCGGCCCTCCGCCAATAGCCCGGAGATACGCCACACGATGTTGGACTATTGCCGTCGCTCAGACAGCACGGAGCGGGCACAGCTCATCCACATCACGGAACCTGATCGCGGTACGGTACTGGGGATGGCAGAGCTGGCGCGAGGCGCTTCGACTAATTGGAAAACTTCCGGCTGGATTTTTTGACGGCCTTCCACTTCCACGGCGGCACGGGATGCGGTTCGGACCACAGACCTTTGCCTTCCGCCCGGGCCAGTTCCTCCAGATCGGCCAAGGTCCGATCGTGCCGCGCCGTGGGGCGCGACCAGGCGAGCCCCTCCTTGACCAACTCCCGAGATATGTTGCGCCCGTCCGGCAGGAAAATCTCGGCGGTGGTGCGACCCCGGGCGTCTTTCCTGAGAGCCCGCACGATGACCTCCCGCCCGCCGATATACGCGGCGGTGGCGTGCTTGGCCTGTTTGCCATACGGCTGCTTGAGCTCGGGGCAGTCGATCTCGCTGAGATACACCACCTGGTTGCGGCCCTTGTGATAGATCGTCAGGCGGTCGCCCTCGTGCACCGTCACGACGCGCGCCGTAAATTCAGCCGACGCCTGCGTGGCCTGGCAGACGATCCCGATCAGAACGGCGAGGAACGGCAGAATTCGTTTCGGCATGGGCCTATCGTAGCGCCACACCTCCTGCCGGCCAACAGATTCCGCACAAATGACGCTCGCTGCCGCGGCTCCCTCACGTCTCCACCCTCACCCTTCCCCTCTCCCCTCAAGGGAGAGGGGAAACAATTACACGAAAGCCTGAAGAGCCGACAACATACCCTCTGCCGGAATAAGAGGGGTGGGGGCCTCTCGAGGTAGAGAGGCACGCCATGTCCGGTGAGCGGCCGGACGCAGGGTCCCCACCATAGCCGACAATCTATTTAGGGAAGGGGGACAGGCGCCAGAAAGAAGGGCGCCAGTCCCCACAGTACGTCGAGGGTCCGAGGGGCGAGCCCGCCGGCCGAAGGCTTGTCGCAGCAGCGGATCGGCGAT
>CAZXRB010000231.1:1697-3223 GCA_964642845.1 uncultured Nitrospira sp. | reverse complement strand
TCGATGAAGTGCTCAAACGGATCGTCGCGCGCGCCGCCGGCCCCGTGGAGGCTGATCAGGCGGCGCTCTTCCTGCAGCACCCGTTCATGGACTGTTGGATCGTCGAGGCGGCGTCGGGAGAGATGTTCGCGCGGATTCGAAAGGAAATCCTCTTGTTCGAGCAAGCGCCGTTCGTTTACCAGGTCTATGAGAGCCGCACGCCCGCGATCCTCGAGGATGTCTCTCAGTACCCGGAGCAGCCGGTGCGGGTGCGCGACGTGTACGGCGCGAAGAGCGCCCTGGCTGTCCCGCTGCTCACTCCGCATGGGTGTCTCGGCGTTTTGGCCTTGATGAGTACGCGGGGCCCCCGCCGTTTCAACGATTCCGATGTGCACTTGGCCGAACAATTCGCCTCGTACGCGGCGGTCACGATCGAAAATGCGCGCCTGTTCGAATCCGTCGAGCACGAATCCAAGCTTCTGAAGGAGAAACTGGCGGCGGTCGAGCGGCAGGTGGCCGAGCTGACTCATGAGGTCAAGGCGCCCGCCGGCCGCGTGGCCGAGTTTGCCGCGTGGATCGAGCAGGATTACGGGGCGCGCCTCGACGACAAAGCGCGCCGGTATCTCCGCTGGATTCAGCAAGAAGGCCGCGATCTCGCCAGTCTGGCGGACCGGACGTTGAACTGGAGCCGGCTGACCCAGGTTCCCGTGTCGATCGAGTCCGTCGATATGCGCGCGGTGGCGTCCGAAGTGCTGGAACTGCTGGAGCCGGAGCGCGCGCGGAAAGGCGTGCGGATCGACGTCATGCCGGATTTGCCTCCGGTGGCCTGCCAACGGATTCATGTGAAGCAGATCTTGGAGAACCTGCTCAGCAACGCGATCAAATACACGGGCCGCCAGCCCCATCCGGCGGTTCAGATCGGATGGGGCGCCGGAGACCAGGGCCCGTTCTTCTTCGTGCGTGACAACGGCGCCGGCATCGACCCCGCACAGATCGAACGCATCTTCCTCCCGTTTCAACGCCTGGCCGGGGAGGAAGCCGGAGCCGGCATCGGCCTGTGCATCGTGAAAGCGGTCTTGGAACACTACGGCGGCAACATTTGGGCGGACTCGCAGCCCGGCTGCGGCACCACGTTTTATTTCACGCTGCCAGTCCTTGCAGAGAAGCCGGCGATGGAGGAACCAGTGCCGGAATCGGGCGCGGGCCGCGCATGATCCGGCAAGCATAGGGGGACGACATCCATGAAAGCGATCGGTGAAAAGGTCTTTACGATCTTGCTGGTGGAGGACAATGGCGGTGACGTCGAAATGTTCCTGCGCACGGTGGAGGAGGAACTGCCCCGCCACGAAGACGAGCGGGTGGAACTCGTCATCAACGCGACGGCCGAAGGGGCCTTGCGGCGGCTGCAGGAACAACCGATCGACCTCGTGATCACCGACATTCGCCTGCCGGGGATGAGCGGCATCGAGCTGCTGCATCGCATCGAGGATTTTGACCGCCGCATCCCGGTGATCGTGGTGAGTTGGGTGGACACGGTCGACATGGTC
>CAZXRB010000231.1:0-1672 GCA_964642845.1 uncultured Nitrospira sp. | reverse complement strand
GGCGCGTTCGACTACATCGTCAAGCCGTTCGAGCGGCTCGACTTGGCCACCCGCATTCACCGGGCGATGCGGCTCTCGGAAATCCTGCTGCAGTCGCAGAGAGAGGAACCGATCCGGGAGAATCGGCCGTTCAAGGATATTGTGGGCATCAGTCCCGGAATCCGGGCCGTGACAAGCATGATCGAATCCGTCGCGCGGGTGCCCTCGACCGCCCTGATCATCGGCGAAACGGGCACGGGAAAAGAGCTCATCGCCAAGGCCATTCACGAGCGCAGCGACGAGCGGGACGGGCCGTTCCAGGTGGTGGATTGCACGACGTTTTCGGAAGGGACGGTCGAGAGCGAGCTATTCGGGCATGTCCGAGGCGCCTTTACCGGGGCGGTCTCGGACAAACCGGGGCTGATCGAATCCGGCAGGGAAGGCACGGTCTTTCTCGACGAGATCGGGGATCTGCCTCTGTCGCTGCAGGCGAAGCTGCTCCGCGTGCTCGAAGAAGGCGAAGTCCGCGCCGTCGGGAGCGTCCAGCAGAAGAAGATCCATGCCCGGTTTATTGCCGCTACCAATCAAGATCTGGCGGAGAAGGTCAAAAAGGGCGAGTTCAGGAAGGATCTGTTCTATCGCCTGAATGTCATGGTGATCCGGATTCCCCCGCTGCGCGAGCGCAAGGAAGACATTCCTCTGTTGGCCCGCCATTTCGTGAAGAAATACGCCAAGACGTTCGGCAAGCCCGTGGCCGACATTCACCCGTCGGCGGTGACGGAATTGGTGGCCTATCCCTGGCCGGGCAATGTCCGGGAGTTGAGGAATGTCATCGAACGAGCCGTGATGCTGACCAAGAGCGACCGAGTCGCCCAACAGGACATCATCGGGATTCTGCAGGGGGTCGCGCAGGATTCGTGGGCCTCCGGGGAGTATTTGCACCTGCCGTATGCCAAAGCGAAAGAAAAGGTGCTGGAGGAATTCAACCGGCGCTACATCTCCTTCAAGCTCACGAACAATGATGGGAACGTGACCCACGCCGCCACGGAAGCCGGCTTACCACGATCCTATTTCCACGAAATCATGCGACGGTATTGGCGAGAAAAATAAGCCCGCGCCGTCAGGTTTTCCTCACAGAGATCCGTCTCCTTCCTGCGCATTCTCGCCGTTTTTTCGGCCAATCCTTAAATCAGGGCCTCGTTCCGAAGGTGTCAGGAAATTTTTCCTTGAAATGGTAAGGACTTGTGACATCAGACCCCGTGAAAGTGTCAGGACTTTCTGACACTCGCTCTGGAGCGATCGTCACTGGTTGGTGGTGAGTTCATAAGTCATTGTCTTTCAATTACTCTTTCACGGTGATTCCTCCAGCGTTGGGCAATGGTCCGGCACAAGCTTTGTACCTCTTCCCATGAGGCAGGTCATACATCTGACTAGAGAGGGGAGGTGATCAAAGAAGAGCGCTCGTGTCTTGGTGAAAGGCCTTTTATCAGGGAGGTACAGACAATGTTTCTTTCACGTCGGCAATTCTTAAAAGTTTCATCGGGCACCGTCGCGGCGGCGATGCTGGCGGACAAGGCGCTGGCGCTGACGGCGCTGCAGCCGGTCATCGAAGTCGGGAACCCGTTGGGCGAATATCCCGACCGGTCGTGGGAGCGCGTCTATCACGACCAGTACCGCTACGATTCCTCCTTTA
>CAZXRB010000230.1:0-3240 GCA_964642845.1 uncultured Nitrospira sp. | reverse complement strand
AGTACGTTCGGCTGAACATCGTCGTTCCTTCGAACCCATCGGACCGGGAGAAGGAGCTGTTGCAAAGCTTGGCTGATATTTCAGCCTTTGACCCCAGAGGAGTTGCGATGTGAAGAGCCTTGTCAATGGTTCCACTTTGGTGGTGTGGCGAACGGAACATGCCTTGCTGACGATAGAGGAGTTGGCCAGCGCAGCTGGACTCCATCCAGAACTGGTCGCCAAGTTTGTCTCGTACGGACTGCTTGAACCCGATGCGTCGGACTCAGCCTTGTTCCCCGCTTCAGCCGTAGAACGGTTGCGTTGTATTGTGCGCCTGCGGCACGACCTCGGGGTCAATTTGGCCGGAATCGCCGTCATTCTTGACATGCGAGCGAAGATGGAGGCGCTCCAACGTGAACTGGAACGTCTTCGGAAGAGACTGGAAGGAGGGGTTTAGAACGATGGACCGGCTCCGAAAACGACAGATAACATTTTCAGCGGCTTACGTGATCGCTGGATTCCTGGCTCTGTATCTTTTTCAGGCATTCATCGCGCCACCGCAGTCCCGGCGGGTATCCTACAGCGAATTCGTGACGGAAATCCGCGCCGGCCGGCTTGCGGAGGTCAACATTACTGCCACCGAGTTGATCGGCTTGCTAAAAGAGGATGCTGCCAAGCAGAAGGGCGTCCGCCTGATTACCGCCACCCGGTTGCCGGGGATCGACGAAACGTCCTTGGTGAAGGAACTCGAGGGGCAGAATGTCAAGATTACTGGAACGATACAAGTCCGATCATGGTGGACGGACTTCTTACTATCCTGGATTTTTCCGCTGGCGCTGCTCTTTCTCTTTTATGGTTACGGGATGTGGCGTGTTGGGCAAGGCCCCGGATCGCCCTTAAGCTTTGGCAAAGCCCGGGCGAAAATCCGCGACGAGTCCGGGGAGAACGACGTCAGGTTCGGCGACGTCGCCGGCGTGGATGAAGCCAAGACCGAACTGGTCGAGATCGTCGATTTTCTGAGGAATCCTCAGAAGTACCAGCGGCTTGGCGGACGAATCCCGAAGGGAGTCCTGCTGGTTGGTCCGCCGGGAACCGGTAAGACTCTGCTTGCCCGGGCGGTCGCGGGGGAGGCAAACGTTCCGTTTTTTTCCATCTCCGGCAGCGAATTTGTGGAGCTTTTTGTGGGGATGGGCGCCGCTCGTGTCCGGGATCTTTTCGATCAGGCCAAACAGAAGGCACCGTGCATCGTTTTCATCGACGAGATCGACGCGATCGGGAAGTCCCGGTCGACAGGCCGAGGGATGGTCTTTGGACACGACGAGCGCGAGCAGACGTTGAACCAATTGCTCGTAGAGATGGATGGTTTCGATCCCACCAAAGGCGTGGTCATCATGGCAGCTACCAACACTCCGGAGGTTCTTGACCCCGCTCTGCTGCGCGCCGGCCGTTTTGATCGCCAAGTCGTGGTGGACAGGCCCGATGTGAAGGGTCGCGAGGACATCCTGCGCGTTCATGCGCGGAAAGCGAAACTCTCGCCAACCGCCGATTTGCGCACGATCGCAGCGCGGACGCCGGGGATGGTGGGCGCCGATCTCGCGAACATCATCAACGAGGCCGCTCTCCTGGCCGCCCGCCGCGGCGCGGAACAGGTGGAACAGCGAGATTTGGAAGAGGCGATTGATCGGGTAATGCTTGGCCTGGAGAAGAAGAGCCGTTGCATGAGCCCCGAGGAGAAGCAACGGGTCGCCTATCATGAGTCCGGCCACGCCCTGGTGGCCTTGTCAGTGGAACACGCCGATCCGGTCCATCGCGTTTCCATTATTCCGCGGTCCATCGGCGCACTCGGCCATATGCTTCAACTGCCCACACAGGAGAGATATCTGCTGACGAAACCCGAGCTCGAAGACCGGATCGCGGTTATGCTGGGAGGACGAGGTGCGGAGGACATTGTCTACGCCGGGATTGTGTCGACCGGCGCCTCCGACGACCTGCAACGCGCTTCGGAGTTGGCGCGCCAGATGGTGACGCAGTACGGCATGAGCCAGCAGCTCGGCAATCTGACGTACGGTCTTCCCATGGCCCAGAGGTTTCTATCCAACCCTTTTGCCGATTCGGCCCGGAACTACAGCGAGCGCACAGCGCAGCAGATCGACGATGCGGTGCGGGCGTTAGTGGATTCCGCCTACTCTCGCGTGAGACAGATCTTGGAGCGCCGAAAGGCGGATCTGGAGCGTCTCGCAACTGAACTGATTCGAAAGGAGACCCTAGACCGCCTTGAACTTCAGCAACTCCTTGAGGCGCCCATCGCGGCATCAAAAGAGGTCTCCTCCACATGACGTTTGTCTGGCCACCGTTTGACGAGATGATCCGTTTTTCGCTGGTGGCGCTGAGTTCGGTCTTTTTTACGGTAGATCCGTTCGCGTCCATTCCCGCATTCCTCGCGATGGGTGCGCGCGGCAGCGTGGAAAGGAACCGCGCCATTGCAAGACGCGCCGCGTGGACCTGCTTTCTAGTTCTGGCCCTCTTTGCCTCCACCGGAAGCTTGATCTTCAAACTGTTCGGCGTGACGCTCCCCGCCTTTAAGATCGCCGGAGGAATTCTACTTTTTCAGATCGCTCTGGAGATGCTTCACAGCCAGCGATCGAAGACGCAAGAAGTGGCGGTGGAGCGAGAGGAGGGCGAAAACAAGGATGACTTCGGCATCACCCCACTTGGCGTGCCGATGTTGGCTGGACCTGGCGCCATTTCAGTAGTCATGGTTCTCATGGGTCAGTCGAAAGCTTGGTGGCAGGCGGCACCCGTATTCCTTTCGATTCTGATTACTTCGATCTCTTCGTTCTACGTACTTGCCGCAGGAGGGCGCGTCTTGGAGCGGCTGGGCGAGACGGGTGTCCGGATCCTAATGCGATTGATGGGACTCGTACTGGCGGCCATGGCGGTTCAATTTGTGTTGAACGGCATCGGGGACGTCTGGCCGGGCCGCTCCCGGAGTTAGCGTAAAGGATATGCTGCCAATTCGCGACACTATCCCCGGAAAAAACCCACCGGTCGCAGTATGGCTTCTGATCCTGGCCAACAGCGTGGTCTTTCTGTTCGAGCTTACGATGCCCGCGCCGGTACTGGAACGGTTCTTCTACTACTTTGGCGTCGTACCAGCCCGTTACACTCATCCGGACTGGGCCATGTGGGTCGGTCTCCCTCTGGATGATTACTGGCCGTTTTTGACGAGCATGTTTCTTCACGGCGGCTGGATGCACATCA
>CAZXRB010000229.1:0-3276 GCA_964642845.1 uncultured Nitrospira sp. | reverse complement strand
GTTTCACCGCTATGCGAAGATCGACCGCGTGGCGAACGTGATGCGACCGTACATGGAGTCCTTGCTCTGATAGTGCTTGGAGCCGGCTTGACGGCGACCCGCGGCAGCGGGAGCAGTTCGGAGAGCGCGGACGCCGCCGCGACGCGAGAGTTGCTGCTAGGGTTACATTCGGGGAGGTCGCCGCTCGGGCGCGAGTCTGGCGACAGACCAGTTCACACCAAAGCACCCGCATGAGAGCGCCCAAAACTCGTCGTTCTAACGCGAGGATTTGCAAGGGTTTAGGGACGCCATTTCGCGAGAGAGAGTGCCCCCGAAGTGCGGTCGTGGCTTTCGCGCGAGCGCGACGGCCAAGCTGGGAGCTCTCTCGCCCCTGTTTTTCTCTCTTTCTCTCGTTAACAGCCGACCGACCAGTTAACGGAAAGGCGGTTAAAGGCATCTCGCTCCGCCGCCGCGGGTGTACTTCGGCCTGGGTCCGTAAGCGCTCAATCAATCGCAGGGGGGGGACCCCAGCGGATCGTCCCTGCCCAGAGGATGGTTGTGGACCCAGCGAAGTGTGGTAGCTGGCCTTGACCTGCCCCGGGGAATCGTCCGGCGGCGGCGGAAATGCCAGCACGGCGGATGAAGATCTATGACAACCGAGAAACTAAACACCTGAAGAGTGCTCCACACGGCAGATGGCAATCGTACGTGTTGTATCTATTCCACTATCGCATGTCGCTCGCTGAACGGGCCTTCGCAGGCGACGTTGCCGCGGCGGTCCTGCACGCGGAGGATCTCGCACGTGTATTCGCCGGGCACGAGGTTCTCGAACGCGAACTTCACCACGCCGTCGCCGTCAGTGCGCCGGGTCTGGGTCAGCGACCCATCCGGTCCCTCGCAGCGCACTTTCACTCGCCCCTGGCGCATCGAGGTGTATACCGTCGAGATCAGTGTGGTGTCACGAATCCTCAAATCGTGACGATTCACCTCCGTGCAATCGCCGCAGTAGAACTGGGTCACAAAGAAGTCGGCCTGGCCGTTCGACGAATACAGGTCTTCGCCGAAACCAGGGTCGAAATCCATGTCGGCGGAGTCGTAGTCGCCGACGACCGCGATGTCTCCATCGTTGCTGATGGCCACATCGTTCGCGCGGTCGAAGAGCGTCCCTCCCATCGTGTCGGTCTTGAGGTACTGCCCCTGCGTTGTCATATGGAAGACGAACGCTTCGCGGTCGCCGTAGGAGGTGTGCACGTCGAGGCCGTCGGCGGGATCGAAGTCCACGGTTCCGCCGAAGTTGCCCACGACGACCACGCGATCGGCATCCAGCGCGATGCCCGCGCCGGCGACCACGCCGTCAGGGCCGCCGAAGGTCGTCGTGCCCAGGTAGGTCCCGTCGGGCGCAAGCCGGGTGATGAACGTGTCCCAAGCGCCCTGCGACGTGCGAATGTCGCCGCCGCCGAACTCGTCGAAGTCGACTTCGCCGGAGAAGTATCCGGCGACCCAGATGACGCCGGAGGCGTCGATGGCCACGGCGCGCGCGGAATCCGGCCAGATGCCTCCAAAGGTGTGCGTCCAGAGGTATTCCCCATCCGAGGTCAGCTTGGTGATAAAGACATCATCCTCGCCGTGCGACACGCGGACGTCACCCGCGCCGCGCTCATCGAAGTCCACAGTCTCGGAGAATTTGCCGACAACAACAACATCACCGGCGGAATCTGTTGCGATTCCGAAAGCCCAATCGCTGCGTATTCCGCCTGCCGAATACACCCATCTGTACGCCCCCTTGGATTCAAGTTGAACTACAAAGAAGTCGTAGTATCCGGGTTGCCCATCAGTATGAACAAACCTGATATCTTCGCCGGGACCAGGGTCGAAGTCGGTATCGCTGCTAAACACCCCGCCAACTACCACCCTCGACTGTTGGTCGGTAGCGATAGGCCATGCCCAAGTAACTCCGTCCCCACCGACAGCATAGGTCCAGGCATAAGATCCGTCCTCGTGAGATGCGGTGACAAATGCGTCAGCATATCCATTGGCGCGATGCCTGTCCTTGCTCTCGGAAGGATCAAAATCGACCGCGCTCTGAAATGAACCCGAGACGAATACGTCTCCATCTTTTGAAACGACGACTTTCTCAGCGCCTTCGGACTCGCGCCCGCCAAATGTCCGGGTCCAGCGATACTTACCCTCCGGATCACATGTCGTAAGATATACATCGCCTTCACCCCGGGAACGCCGAAAGTCATTCGCGCCTTCCCTCGGGTTGAAATCCACACGGGAGCTGAATTGTCCGACAGTGTAGATGTTCCCGTCGCTGTCGAGTGCAACACCGATGGCGTCTTCAAACTCCGCGCCTCCTGTCGAGCGTGTCCACCCGTACTCAGTATTAAGACACTCCTGGGCTTGTGCGGGAACCTCGAGCAAGACGGTAGAAATGATTAAGCCAGCCATTTGGTAACGGCTCATAATATGATGCTCCTGGTTGGAGTTCGCTTCTGCTTGAAAGAGGACAAGCGAGGCGGAAATTAGTAGACCAAGAGCGCTCAAGTTATGAACGCTCTTGGTCTACTATTGGTTCCTACGGACTATAGGAGCACACCTGAATAAAGCGGTGCGCTTCAAACAACACGTCCTTGTCGATTAGAATATCCGCGTGCTCGCGCATCTCGAAAGTACCAAGTACGGATACGTTCCGTTTCACGATGAGTTTCCCGTATTCTCCGATAAGGATGTCTCCTGTTCCAGTCAGATTCGATCGGATGATCATCGTGTTCTCATTCCCGGAACCCGATGCGCCGCCGGTCACCGACCACAAACCCGAACCCCCCTTCGGTTCACACCACAGCGTCAACGTCCTGCCGGGCGTCCCCGTGACCGGTTCATACGGGTCCACGACCCCGTTATTAACCAGCAGGACGTTGCTCTCGATGCTCCCGTAGATGGCGTTGCCTTCTCCCAGGACAAGCACGATTCGGGAAGGGTCCGGAGGATTGTTTCCAGGGATGGACCCTGGGGTAATCTCTCCGGAGATCTCCCCGCGGATCCGGCCGCTTCCGTAGGTGACGAACACGGCGCTGCTGTTGTCGTCCTTCGGCGCGAGTCGGATTCCAGGGGACCCTTCCCCGCCGCCCGTGCCGACATCCTTGAACACGATGTCGCCCTCCAGCCGGATGGTCGTCAAGTAGCCATCCCCTCCCAGGGTGAGGTCGCACCCGGTATCGAGCCAGACCGTCGTCCCAGCATCTAGGGATACCGAGGCGCCGTCAGTGATGTACAGCGAACGGCCGCTGCTTCCCT
>CAZXRB010000228.1:0-3302 GCA_964642845.1 uncultured Nitrospira sp. | reverse complement strand
CGCGCGCCGGCTTTTTGCCGCCGCCTGCTCTCTTTTTCGTGTGGCCTGTGCCATGGACATGGCGTTCCGTTAATCAGATCTCAAGGTCCTGGTTGGTTTCCCAGATGAGCACCTCCGCCCCAGTGGCGGCGTCAGCCGTGAGGCGCCGCGCGCTGGCCGCCGTGAGACGGACCGCATCCCCCCTATTCAGCGGACCGGCCCCTTCGAGGTCGGCAGCTCCTTTGGCGATGAACAGATGCACGTAAGGAGCGTCCGGGACCTGCACCGACTCGCCGGGCTTGAGTCGCCCGCCCCAGAGCACGGCTCCTCGCTGCCGGATTGAAATGGCGGCTCGATGGCCCTGTCCCGACGCGATGGGGACTAAGCCGCCTCGCTCCAGCTCCCGGTTGATATCCAGTTGCTCGTAACCGGGATTGATCCGTTCCGTATCGGGGACCACCCACATCTGGATGAAATGCACGTCCTTGTCGTTGAGCGGATTCATTTCGGAATGCCAGATGCCGGTTCCGGCGCTCATTCGCTGGGCGAGCCCTGGATAGATGATGCCGTGATGGCCTTCCGAATCCTTGTGCTCCAACTCGCCGTCCAACACCCAGGTGACGATTTCCATGTCCTGATGGGGATGGGTGCGGAAGCCGCTATTGGGTTTCACCACGTCATCATTGCTCACGAGGAGCAAGCCGTGGTGTGTGTTGCGGGGATCGTAGTGGTTCGAAAAACTGAAGCTGTGGCGGGAATCAAGCCAGCCGATCTGCGTGTGAAACCGTTGATCGCTTCGGCGGATATCAATCTGCGGGTGAGATCCCTGGTGCGCTGCCATAGAAGTCCTTCCCTGGCGGTTGCCGCGGCGACGACCACTTCCGTTTCAACGGCGACTCACGGCCATTGCGTCGTCTCCCACCCCGAGATACCATCCGGACGATTCCTTTGGGAAGTACGCACCGTTTGGTAACTGATCTCAGACCAGGAGTGCCGCATGAAGCAGAGCCCGACTTCCTGTCCAGCAGAGATCACTCTGCACATCATTGGAGGGCGTTGGAAGGTGATTATCTTGTGGCTGCTGTTCCAGGAAACGAAGCGCTTTTCCGATCTATGCCGCGCCATGACCGGCATCTCGCAGAAGATGTTGACCCAGCAACTGCGGGAACTGGAACGCGATCGCATCGTGCGGCGGAAGGTCTATCCTCACGTGCCGCCGAAAGTGGAATACTCGCTGACTCCGTTGGGACGAAGTCTCAAACCCGTCGTCGATGCCATGCACCGCTGGGGACTCGAGTACTCTGCGAGAGACGCGTAGACTGCCGGCGACGATGGGTCACACGCAAAAGCCGCCAGGCCGGATGGTTCCATTAGTCACCCTCCAAGCCGAGATCGGAGCCGATGCCATAGCGCGAGAAGAAAGCGGTGAGGATGGCAAGTCCGTCCGTGTAGAGCAGGAGGCCGAGCAGGACCAGCGCTGCCCCGCTCATCCGAGCGACGACCCCCAGATAGGGGGACCAGCTCCGCGCCACGATGAGGAAGCGATCCAGGCCGAGCGAGACCAGGACGAAGGGGAGTCCGAGGCCGAGAGAGTAAAAGGCCAGGAGCGTCACTCCGTCCAAGATGGTGTCGGCGTTCCCGGCATAGATGAGGATCGTCCCCAGCACCGGACCGACACAGGGTGTCCATCCGGCGGCAAAGGTGGCCCCGATCACGACCGACCCCAGATAGCCGGCAGGTCGTGTGGCGAGGTGAACCCGCTTCTCGGTCATGAGCGGCATGAGCCGCAGGATTCCTAATAGAGAAAGGCCGAAGATGACGATCAAGACCGCGCCGGCCTTCCGGATGAGTATTTGGTAATCGGCGAGTACCTGCCCGAGCGCGCTGGCTGATGCGCCGAATGCGATGAAGACCAGGGAAAAGCCGGCGATGAAGAGCAGCGCGTGGGCGACGATCGCCGGCCGTAGAGCCCGGGGATCCGAAGAGCGGGTCACTTGCTCGAACGACAGGCCGGACAGATACATAAGGTACGAAGGAACCAGCGGGAGGACACAGGGGGAGACGAACGAGAGCAGGCCTGCCAAGAAGGCCGCCATGAGCGAGGTCGGAGGAAGCGCTTCCATGGCGATCGCGTGGCCAACGAGGGCGGGACCGGGCCCGCCCTCCTCGGTTATCCTCTCAGCATGGACACGAATTCACGGAACTGGACGTTCTGGAGCAGATTGCCGCCCCGATGGATCAGGACGACCTGCCCTTGGGTATCCACGAGCACGGACGTGGGCGTCGCCGTGATGCGATAGTCCTGGGCCATTCGATTCCCTTCATCATAGGCGGTCGGGAAGACGAAGACCGTGGGCCTCCCCTTGACGAAGGCTTCGACATTGGCCCGCGTGTCGGCAAAGCCGATCGAAAGCACGCGCAACGGCGGCTTCTCGGTCTGGTAGAACTCCCCAAGGACCGGTAGCTCCCGCTGGCAGACCTTACACCATGGCGCCCAGAAGACGAAGAGGGTCGGGCGGCCATCAAGCGCCGCCTTGGTATAGGTCTCGCCCGAGAACGTGACGACATGAAACTCCGGAGCGCTGATCCCTCTCGTTTGCGCCGCAGCTTCCTCCGCCGGCTGGGCGGCGCCGACAAGGGCGCTGAGGGCGAGGAGGCCGACCGCGAGACATCCTCGGAGGTCCAGCGCTGCTGATTGTGCCGGCGTGCTGGTCATGATGGGCTCCTACGGCTTGATGTAGATGTATCCCTGAGCCTGCAGATCGGCGATCCGCTTCACGGCGACCGGATGCAGGGTCGACTCCAATCCGGGCACCAGCGACTCCAGCGGCTTGCCGAAGAGTTTCATCGAGACCTGACACATCTCGGCATGCGCCCCATCTTCGAGGATCAGATCGAACTTTTTCTTCAACTCGGGGTCGATCGTATCCTTATCAAAGAGCGGGAGCGCCGGACCATGGATCACCAGCTTCACATCGATTTTCTCGGGCCCTCCCTCGGCCTCGATGTGTTTATGGATCAACGCGAGCGCGTACTTCGCCACGTCCGGGTCTTTGCTGTCGACATGGTAGAGCACTTTCACCTTCCCTTTGCCGGGCGACACCTCGGCCTGCAGCGCCATGGGATTGCACAGCAGCGCCAGCAGGGGAAGCACGGACAACAGAGCCAGAACCGGCGCGCGATGGATGGACGGCTGAGACATGGCATCCTCCTTGGTTACACGTGGTTGATGCGGACAGGCATGACCATGCCTCACTCTATGGCCTACCACGGTCTGGGGACAGAGGCAGTCCCAACGGGGCTTCGCACAATTATTCCCCTAG
>CAZXRB010000227.1:0-3318 GCA_964642845.1 uncultured Nitrospira sp. | reverse complement strand
TGGGGTGCCGGCTCCTCGTCATTCCAGAGCTCCAAGGACAGCCCGGCGGCGTTGACCAGCTGCTTGCCGCGGTCCATGGCCCGCATGAGGAGTTCGCCGAACAGATGGCTGGGCAGGCCCGTGCCCGTCACGAGCGGCCGCTTCGCCGCCTCGACCGCCGTGGACGAAGCCGGGCCGGTGATGGCGTCCACCAGTAAGGCCGACCCGCACACCAGACCCTGCAGCGCCTGCCGGCTGGTCTGCCACCGGCCGTCTGGGAGGTCTTCCTCCGAAGCATAGAGGTCCACCAGGTACGGCGGCAGCACCCACAATTGGGCCAGCGCCTGGGCGAGGCGGGCCTTCGGGACGCCGAGCAACTCGATTTCTTCCATGACACGCTCGGCGGACGTGCGCGCCTGGAGCGGGATGGCGCGAAGCGAGCGATACAGATCCGGCGCTTGTGTGGCGACGGCCAGGTCGCCGATCGAGTACAGCAGCGCGCAGCTGAAGAGCTGGCTCGGCGACGGATAGTCGATCGCCATGCCGAGCTCGTTGGCATGCACGGCGGCGACGAGCGCGCGGGCGATGACGCCGCTGATGAGGCGCTTCCGATCGGGCCATTCGTGCAGCTGTTCCACCAGTTGCGCGGCCGTGACAATCGACCGGACCGTATCGAGCCCCAGCCAGGACACCGCGTGCGGGACCGAAGTGATGACTTGCTGTGGGCTGTAGGCGAGACTGTTCGACACCTGCAGGACTTTGCAGGTCAGTCCCGGGTCGCGGCTCACCAACTGCGCCAGCCGGTCGGCGCCCGTCATCCCGCCCGCGAGACTCAAAATTTTCTGGCAGGTTTTTTCCAAGGCTGGTAAGCAAGGGTTGCCGTGGTCGAACAATGGCTGCAGCGGTGCGCGCAGGCGGGGACGGAGCGCGGCGGCCAGCGCCGACTCCGACGCGGCGGACGATGTGGACATAGATCTTCCTTTGTGGTAACCGCCTGCTGTATCGGCTGCTCGCCGCTGAACCTTAACCGTGTTCGTTGCGTTCGGATGGACCGCCTCATGGACCTTGGGTGGTGGCGTATCGACAGCGTCGTCGTGCTGGACGGGGTGAAATCCCTGATCCTGCTCGTCTCGCTCATCATTCTGCGGATCCTGATCGTCCGCTGGATCGCGAGAAATCCGACGCTGTCGATGGAGGCCAAACGGCGGTGGGTCGTGACGACGCGCAACTCCATCGTCCTGACCTTTCTGGTCGGGCTGGTGGTCATCTGGGCGCATGAGCTGCAGGCCTTTGCCGTGTCTCTCGTCGCCCTGGCCGCCGCGTTGGTGTTGGCGACCAAGGAGCTCATTCTTTGTTGGAGCGGCGCGGCGTTGCGCGTCGGAGGCAAGGTCTATGCGGTCGGCGACCGGATTCAGATCGCGGGCTATCGCGGGGTGGTATTGGACCACGATGTCTTTGCGACGAAACTGCTCGAGATCGGCCCGGGGCAGTCCGCCCATTTGTACACGGGACGAGTGACCATCTTTCCCAACAGTCTGCTCTTCACCAACGCGCTCGTGAAGGAAAACCCCGGCCAGGACTATGGCCTCTACACCGTGGTGGTGCCGTTGGCGGCCGATGACCGGTGGCAGCGTGCGGAGCAGGCGCTGTTGGAGGCGGCCAAGGCCGAGTGTGCGCCGTTTATGGAAGAAGCGGCGCGACAGATGAAGCTCCTGGAACAAACGAACCTGCTCGAGGCGCCGTCCCCCGAACCGCGCATTACCATTCAGCTGCCTGAACCCGGCACGATGCACCTCGTCCTCCGCTTTCCCGCTCCCGATCGCGGGCGCTCGCGGGTCGAACAGGCGATCCTCCGGCGGTACCTCAGCCAGCTCGGCAGGCCCTAACTCCCGTGCGCGCCCTCGCCGCCCTTGACTAAATTTCCTGAGCCAGGCAGGCTGCGGACGCTGACCCGTGACATCCCGTAGGTGGTCGCCAACTCTTTCGACAGGAGGGACATATGAAAACGACGGTCGTTGCCGCCATAGCGCTGTGGGGCCTGCTCGGCTTCTGGTCGTGGGCCGCCGCCGACGAGGCCATGAAGGGCGAGATGAACGCGATGAAGGAACAGTTCAAAGCCGACATGCGGGCCGAAAAGGATCAGATGAAAGGCGAAAAAGAACAGATGAAGGCCGGCATGAAGGCGAAGAAAGACGCGATGAAAGCGCGCCGGGAGGAGATGAAAAGCAAGCGCGAGGCGATGAAGGACCAGATGAAGGGCAAACGCGACGAGATGAAGGCACAGGGAGAAGCCGCCGCGGCCCAAGGCCGGGAGATGAAAGCAGCCGGCCAACAGACGGGAGCCGATATCAAAGCGGCCGGCCAGGAAATGAAGGACACGGTCGGCGCGCCAGGGAAGTAACGCCCTCTGCCTCGAAGGTTCTGCGGCCTTCGGCTTGTAGCCGAAGGCCGCGTGTTCGATATCATCGGACGAGCCGGCGCGCCCGCCGGACGTCGCTTGTTCCCGCCCGGCTCATCTGTTAGCATCCCGCGGTCCGATGAAAGTCGCCACGTGCAACGTCAATTCTCTGCGCAAACGGCAGCAGATCGTCGTGGACTGGCTCGAACGCCACCGCCCCGACGTCTTGTGCCTCCAGGAAACCAAGGTGCAGGACAGCGAGTTCCCGCTGCTCGCCTTTGCGTCTCTGGGCTACGAGGTGACCTTTCGCGGGATGAAGTCGTACAACGGCGTGGCGGTGCTCAGCAAGAAGAAGCCGGAATTTGTTCGTGCAGGCTTGGATGATGGCGGCGAGCCGGACGAGGCGCGGCTGCTGCACGTCGTCATCGACGGCATCCCGATCCTCAACACGTACGTGCCGCAAGGCTTCGAAATCGATTCCCCCAAGTATGCGTACAAGCTCCAGTGGTATGAGCGGTTGCACCGCTATTTCGAGCGCCATTTGTCCCCGCAGCAGCCGGCGCTCTGGTGCGGCGATATGAACGTGGCCCCGCGGCCGATCGACGTGCACAGCCCCGAGAAGCACCTCAAACATGTCTGTTACCACGAGGACGCGAGAAAGGCGTACGAGCAGGCGCTGGCCTGGGGGTGGCAGGATGTGTTCGTCCGGCTCTATCCGAACCGGCAGCAGTATACGTTTTGGGATTATCGGGCGCCGAGCTCCGTAGAGGCCAACAAAGGATGGCGCATCGATCATATTCTCAGCACGGCGCCTCTGGCGGAGAAATGTGTGCGGGTGGAAGTGGACGTCGAGCCGCGGCGAGCGAAAGACCCCTCAGATCATACATTTCTCTGGGCCGAGTTTTCGATCTGACCCACGCGCGCGACGTCCCCACCCGCCC
>CAZXRB010000226.1:0-3336 GCA_964642845.1 uncultured Nitrospira sp. | reverse complement strand
CGCGGATGCGCTCGCCGGTGACCTCGCGCTCGAACTGGGCGAACGACAGCAGGATGTTGAGCGTGAGCCGTCCCATCGAGGTCGTCGTGTTGAACTGCTGCGTCACCGAGACGAAAGAGACGCCGTTGCGGTCGAACACCTCCACCAGCTTGGCGAAGTCCGGCAGGCTGCGGGTGAGGCGGTCGATCTTGTAGACGACCACGATGTCGATACGGCCGGCCTCGATGTCGGCGAGCAGCCGCTTGAGCGCCGGGCGCTCCAGGTTGCCGCCGGAGTAGCCGCCGTCGTCGTAGCCGTCGTCCACGGCGATCCAGCCTTCATGGCGCTGGCTGGCGATGTAGGCCAGGCCCGCATCGCGCTGCGCCTCCAGGCTGTTGTACTCCTGCTCCAGCCCTTCGTCGGTGGACTTGCGGGTGTAGACGGCGCAGCGCTTCTTCACCGTGAGCGGCGTGGCCGGCGTGAGCGGGGTTCGGTTCGGTCTCATGCCGGCTCCTTCGCCTTGTCGCCGGACTTCAGTCCGAAGAACGCCGGCCCAGACCATTGGGTGCCGGTGATGTGGCGCGCCACCGCCGACAGGCTCTTGAAGCGCTGTCCCTGGTACTCGTAGTCGAAGGGCCCACGCACCAGCACGCGGTGCTCGACATCGTCGTACATGCGGGTGAGCACCGTGCCTGGCAGCAAATGGTTCGCCTGCCGCTGCAGCGTACGCGGCAGGAGGCCGGTCTCGCCGATGGCCTCGAGCCGGCGGCGCGTGGAGAGCCTCAAGCCGCCGAAGACACGCGCCTGCATGGCATAGGCCAGGCGGCTCTCGATCCAGCTGCGATGGTGGTGGTTGGGGCGCTCGTCGAAATACTCGTCCCACAGCGCCCAGAGGCTGTCCATGGGCAGGTCCGGCAGTTGGGCGATGCGGGCGGCGAGGGTCTTGGCGTCGGCGGGGGTTGCGTGTGCCGTCATGGGCGAACTCCTTCGTGGTCATCGGGGTTCGCATTCACGCGCTCCTGGCCGACGAAGCCAAGGTCAACTTGCTCTCTGCTGCCGAGGGCAGGATCTGCGCCGCGGTCGCGCAGCCGCAGTAGGCCCAGGGCTAGCAGATCGACGATTTCCTGGTGTGCGTGCCGGGGGCGGCTGGCGGTAGGAGTGGTGGGGGTGGGTTCGGGTTCGTGCATGGCAAGCGTTTGGATGGAAAACGCTCGTCATGCTAGGAACCCGGGGCGCTTCGCGTAACGGGTTTGGGCGGGGATGAGCGGACGTGCGCTATCTTGCCTTTTAAACAGGGGGGCGACGCTACATGCGAGGGACTTCAGAACAACAGCCTGGCTATGTCGCTCGCCGCATTCATCCCACCACGGTGATCACTGCCACTCTTGGGCAACGTGTAGGTGTACCGGTCGTCACCTTGGAATACGAGCTTGTAATGCTTGCCGTCTTCGGAGATGGAAAATCCCATGTCCTCGAGATCACGGCGCATTCTTGCATCGACAGTACGCATGCCTCGGAACATTGTTTTAAGTTGTTCGCGACGATTGTCAAAGGGGTTCTCCTGCAACGGATTGGCCTCGACGATCGACTTCAGCACGTGTTGGCGGCGACTGTCTTGAGGAACCCTTGATACTGCATCTTCAATCGCATCGAGGAGGATGCCCAGCACCTCGTTCGGATAGAAATCTCGCTCCCGTCCCAGCCTGAGCACCCCGCCGCTCGCGGCCCCTGCGCGAACTTCTTGTACACGCAGCTCGTTGCGCAAACGTTGGATTTCTTTTTCGGCTTCTTCGAGGCGCTGGTTCTTGGCCTCGATCTCCTGGTCGAATGTCTTGACGTAATCTTCAATCGCCTTGGAGCCCGAAGCCTTGAGAGCCTCGATAGCCTGTCGAGACGCGGTCTCGCGGACATAGGCCCAGGTGCATCGAGCAAGTGGCCGTCGATTCAGTAGCGCAGCCCTGATTTCATCTTTGATGGCGTTCGTCAGATGACCCGGTGTCACGTATTCGCCACCCAGGAAAAAAGCGCGACGGCCGCCACCCTCTGGCCAGTAGAGGCCTATCGTGCCGCCATAGACGTTCTCGGATTCGACTTCGAGTTGCAGGCGAACGGAAAACGCCCTGTTCGGCTCGACGACGACATGGGCCATGCCAGACAGGTCCGCCGCCAATCGATCCGCGTCGAGAATGTGCCCGCCTTGAAACCGGGCGCTGACATAGACGATCGGAAGTCGGCAGCCGGCGTCTCCACGAATCAGTTTGGCAGCGAGATCGATATCGGAGTTGGTGAGCAAATGCGCTCGCTCGCCTACTGGGAGAGGACCGTCTGCCGCTCCGCCAAGGGACTGTAGCAACGTCCTCACCACAACAGGCTTCTTCGCTGAGGGTAGACGGGCCGCTGCTTGGCGCGATTCACACTCGACCCTGATTCCGATCCATGCGTCGGAGGACGTTCTCGAGAAAACGATCGTCGTCAGCCAATCCAAATCACTGTCACGCCTGCTGTAACGGAGACCGGCCAGATCGAGGTCGGCGGTATTGCAGACGAGTGATTGGACGTGTTCGTTGTCGCGCTGGACGGAAGCTTCTTCTTTCTGTGCCAACTCCTGCAGCGTGCCGATGGACAATTTGGTATGCGGTGATCCCGTTATCCAAGTCACCATCGCTTGGAGGAAGTCTGCCGTGGTTCGCTCTGGCACGACCGGAAATTCCGTGGCAAATGAAAGCATGATGGCCCCTCCAAACGATTATGAGACAGCGGACTTGCGCCAATCTACGGCATCAAAGGTATCGCCGTCCCCCCACACCCGATCCCACCCCCGCGGCTCGGCGCTCTCCAACAGCAGCAGGGTCAAGACGCGGTCCTTCGCGCCGTAGCTGTGCTTGAACTCGCGCAGCTTCATGTAGGGCGCTTCTTCCGGGCACCAGATCGCGGCGGACATTTCCACCCCCTCCCAGGCCTGCCCGACGCTCGCGTCGGCGGCAAGCGTGCCGGGCAGGGGCTCTTGCGGATCGTCGGTGCGGCGGATGCGCGCCCGGGTCTTCACGGCACTGCTGCTGCGCCATTCGTACATCGCGTAGCCGTTGTCCCAGTAGACCAGGATGGCGCGCTCGCCGGTGTACTTGATGAAGCGGATGCACAGCGCCTCGAACGAGACCTCGAAGCGCTGGGCAATGGCGCTGAGCACGTACAGATCGATGCGCTGGTTCGCCGTCCATCGTCGCAGCAGGTCGCCCGGCATCAGCAAGTTGGCGGCGAAGTCGTCGGCCTCGCGCTCGATCTGGCGCATCGTCTCGTGGCCCGAGTAGACGCTCTCCTTGTCGCAGCCAAAGCGCGGCTGCCGGTCGCGGTGCAGGA
>CAZXRB010000225.1:0-3340 GCA_964642845.1 uncultured Nitrospira sp. | reverse complement strand
GGGCGGGCTCGGCGCCCGCGATCCGAATCCAGGCCGTCGCGCCGATGGCGATGGCACCGACCAGGGAGAAGATGAACTGCCAGGTCTCCGAAGGCATGGCGTGCTTCGCGATACCGCGAACAGCATGATAGCCAGCGACGGCTGCCGGTGCTGCGAAGACAAGTCCGATGGTCAGCCGGAGCCAGACCGGACGCGCGAAGGCGAAGAGGAGCTGGCCGACCCCGAGCATCAGCCCGGCGGCGAGAAGTCCGACGACGATGCTACCGGGCCAGCCCGCGCCAGTGCCATAGGCCCACGTGCCGACGGTGATACCCGCGAAGAAGGGCAGCGCGTAGATAGCGAGGGTGAAGAGCAGCCAGCAGACGACGCCGATGGCTGTGATGCTCAAGAGAATGCCGAGTACCATGGTGGTGTGCTCCGTAAGATGAAGGTCTACGGTCGCGCCTTCCACCACCACCACGGCGCAAAAGTCAGTATAGCCGAAGTTGAGTGATGACGGCAGCGGAAATCCGTCCGGATTTCCGCTGCCGAGCGGACCGTCGCCCTCAAGGGGCGAATGGATCGACTTCGCGGATGATCGCCGAGGCGTCTCCGTCGTATTCGGAGGCCGGCATGACACTCATCGTGCCGTCGCCGGCTTTGAAGATGACGATCGCGACCATGAGCGTGGTGGCCAGGCTGAAGGCGAAGGCGTGAGCGTCGTTGAGGGACATTGTTCCGGCTCCTGTCTGGAGGCGGGGGACCATCCCCCCGCGCGACAGGCGCCCGATGTGTCCGGCCGAGGGCCGCAATCACCGCGGAGGCGAAGCCTCAAGGCCGCACGCTCGCGTAGCGGACCCTTCACGGGTTGATGGCGTCAGGCCATCGGCTGGACCAAGGATCAGCGCAAAGGAAGCGGGGGGTGGTGCTTCGCTTTCCGGAGATGGTAGAGAATGATCTCTTCATGCAGCTCTGCCGCCCGGGACTCACGCTCGAACTGTGATCGGCCTTCTTGCAGCGGGGCGGATGACGGGGGGCAAGCGTGGCGGAAGGCTTCTTCATTCCTGATGGCAACGAGGCGTTGAGGGACGATATCCCGGCGGTCGTCGAGCTGATCGAGCGCACGGCGCGGTGGGTTAATCCGGAAACATTCCGGCGCTTGCCGGTGTGGGCGCCGCACACGGCGCGGGGTCGGCCGCTCTATGACGCAAGCTGGAGCCGCCGGTATACCAACACCCGAAAGGCGACTGGCGTCACTGCCGAGAAGTTCGAGGGCAATGTCGCGGCGCTGAACGCACTGGTCGCAGCCTTGGATGTCGCATCGCCCAAGCCGAAGAATTGGACCGTCTGCCACATCTGGGGCTACGACGATCCGTCCTTCGCGCAGCAGAGCAGCGTGGTTCAGGACCCTCGCTATTTCTCGTGCGTCGCCAACATGGTGTGGCTGCCGACCCCGCTCAAAGGCTTCACCGACACGCTTCCCGAGATCAAGGCCATGCTACGCGTCTGCGCATTTCATCTCTATGGATGGGCGTGCGAGCATCCATCGGTTGCCGAACAGGCCGCCCAAGTCAGGTCGGGTTGGACTCCTGACGGCTATCCCAAGAGTTGGCCCAGCGTTGACCGCCTCGGCGTGGTGCCCCCGGGTGTCGCACCATTCAGCGCGCGCATCGAACGTGAAATTGCCAAGCGCAAACAGAAGATCACGGCCGACCTTCGGAACGCGGATTTTCTTCATTATCCCAAGGACGATGTGCTTAGCGTCTTGAAATTCTGGAACATCGAACTGGATTAGCCGGCAGCCACACGAAATTACAATTGTGATGCGCTCTCGAGATTGGCACTTTCCCCATCCCGATGGAGAACGATATGTGAGCGGCCCGCAATTCCTGCCCGGCATTCCTGCTAGCCACGTGCTCGCCCGCCTCGCGCAGGCCGGCGGGAAGGAAGTTGAGTCCGGAAAGCTCTTGAGCCCCGAAAGCTCTGCAGCCCTCGCGGTGAATTGCTTTGGGTGGTTCATCGAGCGGCCTGAACAGTTTCCCTCTTTGAAAGGCGTCGAAACCGCCGGAATTCCGGAACTGGTCGACGTCGAGTTCTGTGCACGATTTCCTTGGTCTGGTGGACGCCACCCTTGGCTCGATGCCGTTGTGCAGACACCGACGACCCTCATCGGGATCGAGAGCAAGCGCTTTGAGCCCTTCCGCGATGTGAAGTCCGTCAGTTTGTCGGATGCCTATGACCGACCTGTCTGGGGTGAGAACATGAAGGGGTATGAGCGCATGCGGGATCGCTTGCGTTCTGGGCAGGAAGGCTTTGTTCATCTCGATGTCGCGCAACTGATCAAGCATGCGTTTGGTCTAGTGACCGAAGGCCGCCGCCGAACCCGGATGCCGGTTCTTTTCTACCTTTTTGCCGAACCCGCCGCGAGGAATGGTCGCGCCATTGTGCCGGATGACCTTGCGCGGCATCGGGACGAGATTTCCCGCTTCGGCGAAGCGGTCGCGGGCGACGAAGTGGCATTTCACTCCGCGAGCTACCGGGAGTGGCTCGGAACCTGGCGTGGGCTCGACAGCAACATTGCGGCACACGGACAGGCAATCATCGAAATGTTTGCGCCGTGAGCGGCGCAGTCGGAACGGAGGATGTCACGACCGCCGCCGAAATGGCGCGGTCTCACGGCGTTGATCCCCAGCGGTTCCGGGCTGCGCTTCGCCGAGCCAGTTTGCGGTGGCACTCCCACAATGAGCGCTGGGAAGTCCGCATTGGCAGCCCCGAACACAGGGATATGGAGCGCATTCTAGCAGCCCTTGGGCCGGCTGCGAATGTAGCCGAGGCCGTCGAACAGGTGCGGAGCACGCCGCCATCGGCTGCCAGGTGTTCGAGTGACGAAGCATGGATTATCGACCTGTGCGATGCTGTTCTGGGAAAGAAGGCGATACGCCAGCACCGTTTTCCGTTTCTATTAGGGGATGCCGGGGCTTCGGGACGAAGGGTGCTGCTTCCAGTCGACGCCTTCTATCCGGACCTTGGGCTGGTGATCGAATATCACGAGCGACAGCACAGCGGACGCGTGCGCTTCTTTGATGATCGTCCCACCATTTCGGGCGTCCCACGCGGTGAACAGAGACGTCGCTATGACGACTATCGGCGAACCTTGCTCCCGCTGCATGGCTGCGCGCTGGTGGTGTTCGACTACTCAGAGTTCGGGCACACCAGTGCTGGGCGCCTTCTTCGCACAGAACGAGATCGGGAAATCATCACTGCGCGGCTGCGCGATCATGTGACCATCGCCACGGTATGAGGGCAGCGGCGCTCACGCGCCGCCGAACCTCCAGACCGGGATACCGAGCTTCTTCGCCTT
>CAZXRB010000224.1:0-3346 GCA_964642845.1 uncultured Nitrospira sp. | reverse complement strand
AACCCGTTCATGTTCAGCACCAAGTACCGCGACAGCGAGACCGGGCTGTACTACTCCGGCGAACGCTACCTGCTCCCGCGGCTGGGGCGGTGGCTGAATCGGGATCCGCTGGAGGAGCCAGGTGGCCTGAATCTATACCAAGTCTGCACCAACAACCCGATTAACCTTATTGATCCGTCCGGAGAACAACCTAGCGGTGGATCAGGAGGCGGTGCTGGCGGTGTAGCTGGCGGAGGAGCGCTATCGCGGGCCGTGGCCGCAGCACAGAAGGCTATTAACGCCCTGAAGAGAGTAGATTGCACAAAACTCGAACTTGCGCTCTCAGCCGCTGATGCCACGCTACGTGAAGTCGAGGGCTTAGTAGAGGTCCTGACCGGTGCTCCTCGCTACACTGCAGACGGACTCCGAATTGCCCTGGAGGGCGCCAAGGCTGCCGCAAAGCTCAGGTGTTCAAAACAATGCGACCGCTGCAAGCCGTGTGACCCGCCCGTCGGAACAACTGCATTCCGGATAGATGTTGTTCCCCCCTCAAAACCGCACTACCCGTTCACAGGCACCCATACGCACCACTATGTGATGCTCCAGCAGCCGCCGTCCGCCGGTTGCAAGTGTTTCTGGCGAAGGGTGGGAATAACAGAAAGCTCCAGCGCTTTACCAGGCGAGATGCCACAGAAGCCACCTTCCGGTGGTGGCACACGACCCGGCGCTGGCGGAATGAACTGAGGAACCGACCGTATGTTCACATACGTTACCGGCGAAGTTGTACAAATCGGTGACATCGTGCGGATCGGCGCCGCAGCAGATCATACCGATGTTGTTGCAGAGATAGCACCTCCTGGAAGCGAGCAGGCACAGGCGTTCTGGTGCCCGAAGGGCGGCGTGTTTCTGAAACCGTCCGGTGTGTTTATCCAACCTGAAGAAGATCGGGAAGAGTGGGAGGATGTGGCGTTCATTGCCCGAGCAGGATCACGAGGGCCGGGAAGAGGAAGGTTTCAGGATGAATTATCTTGACCAACCCCGCGACGCCGACGGGGAAGGAAAGGGGGTCAGGAAGGAAAGGGGGTCAGGCTTACTTCTTGACGGGAGGGATTCACCCGCGTAGGCCGGCTCGTGCGAGATTCCGATCTCGCACGCAAGATCGCGGGATTCCGTTCCCGCATCATGGAGCGAGGGTGGGATCCTGCGGCTGGGGCCGGTTCCGCCGGACCAGCGTGGTGACCACAGGGTCGGCGTTCAACCAGAACCGCTGGACAAAGTGGGTGTATAATGATCGGGACGAGTTGACCGAGAGCCGGCGGTTTGCCGGGATCACGGTCGGCGACGAGACCAGTCCGGTGACGAACCAGCAGTTCCAGTTCGGCTACGACCCCATCGGCAACCGGACCGCGTATGAAGGCGACGGGATCGAGGGCGCCTTGACCTACACCGCCAACAACCTGAACCAGTACACCAGCGTCGCCGACCCGCCCCTGCCGGCCGAATTGCTTGAGTACGACGGCGACTTCGCCCAGGAGAATGACGGCAACCTGATGTCCCCGTTCGTCCGCAACTCGTCCGGGCAGAAGAACCCGTTCCTGTTCAGCACCAAGTACCGCGACAGCGAGACCGGGCTGTACTACTACGGCTACCGCTACCTGCTCCCGCGGCTGGGGCGGTGGCTGAATCGGGATCCTCTTGGTGAGCTCGGTGGGACTAACCTCTACGTCTATGCAAATAATGGTCCAACCTACGCCGCGGATCCCCTGGGCCTGTGGGGCTCCGACATCCACCATGATCTCGTTCTCGAACTCGCGACTCTGGCTGGCATCTGTTGTCCGGAGGAGCTCGCGAAATACACTAACGAGCCGGACACGGGCTACCGGCGGCCCGGACTCGAGGGCGTCATAGACGCTGCCGGATTGGGGCTAGTCACTCCGGGCGGAATCGGGGGACTGATCAAGATTTACATCATGGGTAAGTGGCACTTCCCACGCAGTGACAATGGCAAAGTCGAACCCGACAGTTATGCGGCACAGAGGCTAATGATCGAGGGACTGGATGCGAAGATGGGCGGCAAGGGATGCGATCTGCGGCGTTTCGGGAACGGCCTACACACATATCAAGACTCCTGGTCGCATCGCGGGAAACCCTACCTAATGGGCCGGATGGGACATGCCTATGGTGCGGAGGAGGAAGTCGCTCCAGTCGGCAGCGGCGGAGGATTCCCGATCGTAGTACGAACAGGGCGCTATATACTCGTGACCGGTTTGGAGGCGGCTCTGGGATCCACTATCGACAAACCGAGCTTGTTCCCCGATCAAGCCCGGGCGACTGCAGCAGCAACGTATCGGTGGCTCTTGAAGTTCAAGAAGTCTTGTCCAAACGCATGTCCGAAGAAGTGTCTTAAAGAACATCAATATACCACCGTGGAGAAGCCGTACGGCGGCTCTGTGCGTTTCAAGGTGTCAGATTCGATTTACAGTGATGGGCGGACCGATTGTGGCCCAGCGACGGATATCGATGTAGTCAGGCAGAAGCTACGAACGAGGTTCCCAAGAGATCACGACGTCGTTACCTTGCCATAATACCAGCAGCGCGTCCGCCACAACGCCAGGCATCACGGCGACCACAACACCGTTGAGCGATTTGCCGATGGCATGGCACAGAATAGGAAAGTAGCACATCATGAGTATATCAAGTTCGATTGAACGTGCAATTTGCGCGTGTATTCCATTATTTACAGTGCTAGCTTGTGACCAAGACGGTGCAACGAAGAACGCCAGTACACTATCGGCCATCGACACGCAGGCTGACAGTAGTGTCCAGTGGCGCGCCCCAAAGGGTGGATTTGCCGAATGGAGCGGCGGTGGGGGGTATCTGTATGCGACGACTAACGGTCCTGAGACACTAGAGCTGTGGACATGGGAGGGTGTTGTAATGAAGAAGATACGAGAGGTGCATCTTGGCAAGAATAGTGCCATGTGCTGGTGGCCCCCTCGATACTGTATTTATAGTCCGGTCGAATTGTCGGACACAGGCGCCGGCGTTGTATGCCGCCGCGACGTGGAAGACGCCCAGCAGAATGTGGAGTGGTTTTTTCAAAAAGGGTGGTATTGCAGTTCCTCTCAGCTCAGCCGCAATGGCCGCTATGTAGCAATGGGCGTGGCCGAGAACCTTGGAGAGGACTCACGGATGCCCCCCGATTTCGATTGGAACCGTCTTCGACTTCAAGTGCATCTGCTCGGACCGAATTATGCAGAACCACACTTAGTTGCGACGATCATCGGAGATGATAGTGCAGATTACCGCTCCATCATGCCTTCCGATGACGGTGCTTACGTCGCGCTGGCCGGTTGGGATAATGGAC
>CAZXRB010000223.1:0-3373 GCA_964642845.1 uncultured Nitrospira sp. | reverse complement strand
GCCACCCCCGCCGGCCGGCATGGCGATCCCTCATCGCGTAACCCTCCGCGTCCCCGATCCGTCCGGGAAAGATCGGCCGAGGCCGACGGCCCGTCCAGCCGCGCCGTCGCTGTCGCGCGGGCACGCCCGCCCTCAGGTCCGCAGCAGCCGCCGCTCCAGGAGCGCGCGGAAGTCACGGCGGCCGTCGGCGATCACGTGGACGAGCACGGTATCGTGCACCACCTCGTAGATGATCCGATACAGCCGGATGTGCAGCTCCCGGTACCGCAGCTCCGCAATGTCGGTGAGCTCGGGCGGCACGTTCCGGCGGTCGGGCAGATGATCCAGCGACAGGGCCGCATCGCGCAGCCGGCCCAGGACTTCGCGGGCGACCCGCTGCCCGGCCGACCGGAGCAGGTAGCGCCGAAGCTCCCGCAGGTCGCCTTCGGCGACCGACGTGAGGCGGACCTTCACGCGTCGGGCTGGCCCAGGAGCTCGTCGAACACCGCCTCGGCGTCACGGGTCCGCCCGGCCGTGGCATCCGCCTGCGACATGGCCAGGAGCTTGAGCAGCGCCAGGGTCTCCTGCTGCATCTCCCAGGCGCGGACATCCTGGACGACGGCCCGCGCCTCGCCGTTCACGGTGATGATCACGGGCTCGCCGCCCTCGTTCAGCGCACGGACGATCTCCGGCGCCTCGGCCTTGAACACCGAGATCGGCTTGATGCGGTCGGCGAGCGCCATCGGGTCGGTCCTCCTACGGACCGGATATCGACCGGGAGCCGTTACCTGTCAAGCCGCGTCGCCACGCAGGTCAGCCCGGCTTCGCCACCCCGCAGATCGCCCCGTCCCAGAGAGGCGCCCGCACGTCTCCCGCTATCGAGCAGAAACTCCCTCCGGCCACTTTAGGCCCACCGGCGTAAACCGCTCTGACCCCGAAAGCCCAGTCCAAGAAAATAGACGATATCATAGAATGGCCACGCCGAAAGGTTGAGCGCTGTAAACCTTCGTGTTCGGCTCCAACATCAAGACGGCCGTGTCAGCAAAGTCATTCAGTTGAAATTGGTGGGCTCGTCCCTTCTGATGCCAATCGGTATGTACCTCTCTACGAATCTGCCTAACCGGCTTTCCATTGCGGAGGAAACGTACCCTAAGGTGATCGTTCGTCCAATCATCATCTGCGTCGACATCAAGTCGAGTGACAAAGTAATTATCTGGGCCTGCGTAAAAGTGAAAATTTAAGTCTGACCTCCTTGGTGGATTGAATATAAGACTCTGGAGATTATTGACTTCAGCAACGTACTCCCCTACCAGCACGACTTCTTCAATGACGAATGGGAGAGCGTCGGGTGGCTCTTGACTGTCTCGGGGTGGGATTATTGGGGGCGACGGCATTCTAGCCTTATACTGGATATCTGCGTAGATTTCTATGCCACCAATACGTTGCCCGACATCAAATCTCAACTGATGACGGCCGATACCAACGCGCTGAGTGCCAAAAGTCTGATTGCCAGAGACGCATGACACTAGAGTTTCAACTAGTCTCTCGCTAGATTGTTCGAAAACAACCACTCTTGCTTCTGTAACGAACGCTACGAGATTTAGTGCGAACTGATAGGGCTGGTATTCCCAGCCGCGACCCATGATAAAGTTGGGAGTACTTCGCCATTCCGACTGCCCATAGGCAGGCCGGGACCTCAAGACAACAGGCATCGCTGACGCCGCGAGAATTGCACTCGCTCTCCAAGCTGCCGCAATAATCTCTCGGCCTCCACCGTAGAGGTGGTATCTCTTCGGTGTTTGGGGTTGTAGTAGCGACGTCATTATGGCCATTCCACCGTTGCCGACGCCAGAATCGCGCATACCGTCCTGGCACTTGTAGACGGTTTCCGCAGGAGGAGATCCAGTGGAGATTTCGAGCCTGGTAGCTTCATGACCTCCTCGTGCTGCACTTCCATTTAGAAGCGTGCCTAGCGCCTTCAGCGTGCTTTCACATCAACCGTTTGGTGGACCTACACGCTTCACGGTGAATAACAAGCCGAGGTTGGGCCTGCCCCACGCACCGCCCCACCAGCCCCACCAGCTCGCCTTGCCGGCTCGTGCCGGTCTTCGCGAAGACCTGCAGGAGCTGCGTGCGCACCGTGCTCAGCGCCATGCCGCGCCCTTCGGCAACTTTCTCGACCCGGCCGCCGGCGACACCGCCATCGACGCGGGCAAGCCGAACGGTGGTCATGCGCAGGACGCAGGCGTGCGCCCGCGACGGCGGCTCCACCTGCTTGCGGAAACGACCAGGCCCAGCGCACTCGCCAAGAGGATTGCGCCTCCGGGAATCGGCGTCAGAAAGACGCCCGACGCGGACGTGAACGTTGCGCCGGGTGGGAGATTGAACTTGAGACCACTCGTCCCACCGTAGTCCGTGGTCGCCCCGGCGCCGGCCGAGATGGATCCGTCCAGATCGATAATCGCGGAAGGTCGCGGCCCTACGAGCTGGAGCATCAGCTTGACCGTGACGTCGTTGAGGTCTCGGGATATGTAATCGACGCCGCCAGACCAGCCATCGTCGAAGAAGGTCATCTCAGCAGGATTATTGCGCTCGGCAGCGATACTAACTGCCCAAACACCACCATCACCGCGATCCGTTACAGCACTGAACTGTGCCGTCACGATGTTAAAATCGCTGCCATTGAGCGGCCGCTTTAGTTGACCGCGTGCGAAGACAGTCACTTCGGCGAACCATTCCTCGTCAGGCAAGATGGCGTCGTTCTGAAAGTAAATAGCCTCTTCCAGTCCACCCCTCGCCGAGGCGGCGCTTCCCACCTGGAAAAAAGTGGGCCGGTGAGCTGGCTGGTGGCGAACAGCCGGATCGTTCCCGTCTTGAGGTCCGCATTCGCGGTGCTGCTGAGAGTGGGGGCGATGGGCCAGGACACACGTGCACGTGCCGTTGTCGCCCCGTCGCGCTCGGCGAACTCGTCAGTGAGCTCGATAGACGAAACATCTTCAAGGTCTCGCGTATTCCCGGTCGCCTCTACCCTGACGCGCCAACTCGGTGAGATCACGGCAGCGGACGCCGACCAGGCCATCATGCCGAGCAGAATCGTCAACAACGCTGTCCGAGCACGAGCGATCACGCATTTCCCTCCGCCTGTGGGTTCGGCAGGCTCCGGGCCGAACGTCCGCGTCCGGCTTCCTTCGACGACCGAACTATGGGCCGGGCGAGAACGTCGCCATCCGCCGTTTGGTGGAGACCTTTTCACCGCTTCCGCAAGCCGGGTGTCATGTCGCCGA
The DNA here is from genome assembly GCA_964642845.1 of uncultured Nitrospira sp. Classification (GTDB taxonomy): domain Bacteria; phylum Nitrospirota; class Nitrospiria; order Nitrospirales; family Nitrospiraceae; genus Nitrospira_D. The sequence goes on along the minus strand of CAZXRB010000223.1, from coordinate 110 downwards.
TCGGTTCACTCGTCTCGGGTCGTCAGCGCAATTGGTGCCCGTTCGCCACACACCGCCCCACCAGCCCCACCAGCTCACCTTGCCGGCTCGTGCCGGTCTTCGCGAAGACC
>CAZXRB010000222.1:0-3384 GCA_964642845.1 uncultured Nitrospira sp. | reverse complement strand
GGCTGGCAACTTCCCTCGTCGCTGCGCTCCTCGGCCGCCTCTCAACCAGAACGTTGGGCGTAGCATCGTGCGCAAGCTCTGCGTGCAGGCAGTCAACCCCGCTATCTCGCTAGACGCGCTCACCGCATCCATCGTGGCCGCCACCGATTTGTCCGAGGTAGAGGCACGCGCTTTCTGCGAGCTAATACTCACGCAGGCGCCACCAACCTACGGCAGCAGCACACGTCCTGAGCTGGTTACCCGGTTGGCCGAGGTTCTGAGGACCAACGGGTTCGTCGTCGAGGCTTACTGGTGAGACGCCCGCGCGTTCTTCCTCGTCAAGGCGTCGCGGGTGCCACGCCCAACCCGCGCTTCGAGGGGACCGGTTGCCAGCAGGGCTGGCAACTACCCGCGCGGCCTTGCCGCGCGGCGGCCCCTCAAGCTTTACGTTAGGCCATGGCTGCACGGCGCCCGAATTGGAGCGGACTGAGTCTGGTCGCTATCGGCATCCTTATCCTCATTCCGCAAGTGCTTGTGGGGCTGCTCTTGGGGTTTGATCTAAAGGATGTCACTGTCACTCCTGCCGTGCCATTTCTGTTATCCACGGCGGCCGCACACGGCTGCATCCTTGCCGGGATATGGTTTGTCATTCGTCCTATTCTCTTTCCGCGAGATCCCGATGAGGTATGAGTCTCACTCCCACAACGAGCACGGGCTGCGCTCGCCTAACCCGGCGTTGCAGCCGACCGCCGGCAAGCGCCGCTTGCCGGTTCCCTCGTCGCGCCGCTCCTCGGCGGCGGCTGAACTTACGCGTTAGGCAGCAACGCTCACTCATGAGCGCACCCAACCCATACAAGTCTCCGAGTTCCTCGGTCGCGGACCGGGCGACCTCGCGTTCCCTACTTTCGGCGGTTTTTTTGGCGTTCCTGTGTAGTGTTGGCTTGTCTTATGTCCTCCAGACGCTAAGTGGCGTCACTCTCTCCTGGATGCTGGTGCACCGAGGAGTTCGGGTTGAAGATCTCTACAGCGCCATGTCCGACTCCGCGTTGATTAACGCCTTGTCGCACACGCTAAACGCAATCTCGATTGCGATTGGTGGCGGGCTCTCGGCATGGCTTAGCCCAGGGCGTGGTGTATCGCCCGCGGCTGCAGTAGGCGGGTTGCTACTGTGCTTCGCCGTCTTTCAGCTCTTTGTGCCATACGAACATCAGGCGCCCGGATGGTCCGTCCTGCTGTCGCTCTTGACACCAGTCCCCGCCGCCGTAGGTGGCGCTTTACTGTGGGGGCGATATGCGGCCTAACCCATCGTTGCAGCCGACCGCCGGCACGCGTCGCTTGCCGGTCCCCTCGTCGCTGCGCTCCTCGGCGGCGGCTGAACTTACGCGTTAGGCCCTAGCGTGTCGCGACGACTCTTCTCTGGCATGTCCGGTGAATTTGCGTCAACCGAGCCCAAACCGTGGTGGAAAGCTATGTCGCTACTTGGCTGGCTGGTGTTGCTCTGGGCCATCTTTTCAACAATTTTCTTCTTCATCGGGCTGTTCTGCGGAGAGACAGCTTTCTTTGTTCCATCGAAGAGCGGCGGCGGCAATCCGGCTTCTGTCACATTCGAGACATCACCCGTCTGGTTCTTGGTTTTCATGGGAGCCAACGCTCTCGTGTCGTTAGTCTGTTGGGCTTTGTTTTTCGATTGGCTAAAGGGACGAAACCGTGAGGTCAAACTTTAGTTGGAGCGGACGGCTTCACCGTCGCTCAATAAGGCGTTAGGCCGCAAAGCCACCACCACAGCGTACCCCACGTAGAACACTCACCAGAGTCCGCGATGACGACCAAAGCTCCGCCAGTCGAAGATCCTGTCCGAATCACTCGCTTTACTGCAGCAATCAGTCAGCTCGATTGGGTTCCGACGAACTACAAAGCCTCGCTTGACGTTTTATTTCGCGAGCTTGGTGACTTAACTCACGCGGAGATTCGATACTACTATTCTAGACGCACGTCTAGCCGCGTCCTCTCGCGTGTCTGTAGGTTCTTAGCGTGGGCGCTGGGCTCATTCGGTTTGCTAATTCCACTGATTTATCCCGTTCTTGGTACCGAGGCACCGAAGACCTTTCTGTCGTGGGGCTATATCGCATTTGGGTTGGCTGGCAGTGTGCTTATTGCAGACTCGGTGTTTGCAGGGACCCAGGCAAATCAACGATATGTGAAGGCTCAGTTAGAACTAGAACAGTTATACACAGTCTTCTCCCTCGAATGGCAGGCACTACTTGTCAAACTTGATTCCTCGAAGGTTGACACTGCCCTTGCGCTCATAGACCGCGCGGTCAACTACTCCAAGGCCTTCCACAGTTCCATGGGAAACGAGACGTCTCAATGGCAGAAAGCCATGAATGATGCAATAGACGAACTCAGGGGCAAGATGAACCCCGGAAAGAATGGTAGCTAATGCCGTTTGAAGCTTGAACGTTGCGGCCTAACCAGTCGCTCAAGTTGACGCCCAGCGGCGTGCCGCCTGCCCCGGAGGCCGCGTAGGTTATCGTCGGCCTCGGGGCCCGGCGTCACACCGCTGGGCGCAACTTAGCTCCAACGTTAGGCATCATGGATCCGTTCTCCGACGCGGACTACGTGGCCGGCTGCCAAGCTCGAGACTCGGGGGACCTCACAGTCGCCCGCCGCAGGCGCGAGCTTGCCGCGAAGCGTGACAACCCAGTCGCAGTGCTGGCACTTCTCGACGTGTGCTACGACCTTGAAGACCCCGATGCCGCGCTAGCACACGCGGCCCACCTAGAGCGCCTGGCGGAGTCGTCAGCTGAGTGTGCGTACGTTGCAGCAAAGGCCTATGAGTGCGGTCCGTGGCTCAACTTTGTCGATGCTGACGAGGCAGACGTTAAGCGCAGGGGCTACCTTGTCAAAGCCGCCGAACTTGGGAACCCGATGGCGCAGTTGGATCTGGCTGCCAACTACGGTCTCGGCCTGAATGACTTCGCCGAAAACCTGGACGACTTTAGGCGTTGGGTAACCGCCGCAGCCAAGGAACGGCCTGTGGAAGCGGCAAGGAGAGCGGTCTGCCCGGCTCCGGGTTCACGGGGGCTTCCGCCGCCGATCTCGCAGTAAGACTGGATCGGCTCGAGGAGTTGCCCGAGACCAGCGGCCGGGATCCCGATGAGCTGACCGAGCTGAGCGTAAGTCAGCGTCTGGCGATTCCTTGCTGCCCACGCGAGCACTTGGCACGTGCGACGTCGACGTCGTGCCCAGTCGGAGGTTTTCGCCAAGGACTGGCTCAAGCACGGCAACCCCCAGGCCGAGCTGCTTGAGCGGGCAGTGAATGAACGTCCCTCCAATGGGGCAAGCAGCACCTAGCAGGCTGTTGAAAATCTCCCCGAACGTTCGCTATGCGAGTTGGTCCTAGGA
>CAZXRB010000221.1:0-3423 GCA_964642845.1 uncultured Nitrospira sp. | reverse complement strand
ATGGTCCAGAGCGAGACCAGTTTCACGCGGGGTGACATGACGGGGGCGCCCTAACTTTCCGGTTGAGAGGCGGCCGAGGAGCGAAGCGACGAGGGAAGTTGCCAGCCCCGCTGGCAACCCGTCCTCTCGAACCGGTTGTTAGGGCGCGGCGCTCGATAAGTCATTGGTTTTCGGCGTCCGATAGAGGCGGCAGAGCGTTGTAGTAGCGGACGAGCTTGACGATAGCAACCGCTGACATGGCGGCGAAGAAGCACGCGAGCACGAACGCGCTACCCGACCACGCCGAAGCCCGCTGCGCAGACCAGCTGCCAGATGCGTTGAGCCACGCGTAGAAGACGGCCGACAGGACGCAGTAGCCCGAGGCGAGGGGGCCGACAAGCGCGATGGTCCAGAGCGAGACCAGTTTCACGCGGGGTGACATGACGGGGGCGCCCTAACGTTCGGGTTGAGAGGCGGCCGAGGAGCGCAGCGACGAGGGCAGTTGCCAGCGCCCGCTGGCAACCCGTCCTCTCGAACCGATTGTTAGGCCGATGCGGATTGGTGCCCATATGTCAGTCTCCGATGACAAGCTGAAATGGGTCATCACCGCGGAACTCGACGCCGAAAACACTCTCAGCTTCCACCTCCGTCTCGAAGAACACTATCCAGGCCTCGGCCCCGAACAAGACGGAGGGAGCTGAGAACGTGCGCGACTGAAAGTGACACTGCGATCGCTGGCGCTCAATATAGTCGAGGCACCGGCGAACAGTATCGTCCCAAGATCGACAGAGACTGCGGGCGCACTCGTCGTGCCAAGGCAGCACTGAGGAGGTATCGCACTGAAAAACAATGCCGGGCAGAGAATGAGGAACACACTGCCAGTGGGAGCCATCGTGTCTGAAAACACCAACACCGGCACTGTAATGAAGCGTCACGTCGGCCTAACGATTGAGTTGACCGGACGCCGAGGAGCAGCGCGACGAGGGAATTTGCAAGCTCCGCTTGCAAACGGTCCGGTCGAACGCGGGGTTGGGCGTCATTGCAGAGGCGAAAAGTACTCTCGTATGCCCCACCGAGTGGTAAGGGTGTAAATCGCGTTGCCCTCGCAGAACCAGCGATTGGTTAGCGTGACGCCTTGAACCTGGGTACGAAGTGCGACCCCGGCGGCGCTTGACTCAACGACGTCGTAGGGTTCGAACGAAATCGTTGATCGATCTTGCCGCCCCTCGAGATAGCCACCGCTCCAGCGCGGCCCAAAGATGATGACGAGCTTGCCGAGCAAGCCGTTTTCGAAGACGGCGCGTGCTTGTGGCGTTACCTCGGGGTTGAGCCGCACCTCGGCCAGGGTGCGTGCCTCGTCAGACTTCCAGCGCCCGAGAAGACACTGCGGAATTAGATTGGCAGCCGCGCTCGTGTGCCACAGGAGGGCGACTACGGCCACGCAAACGCTCCTCATGACGCCCAACGTTCCGGTTGAGAGGCGGCCGAGGAGCGCAGCGACGAGGGAAGTTGCCAGCACCGCTGGCAACCCGTCCTCTCGAACCGGTTGTTAGGCCGCGGCATCCGCACACCCCGATGCTCGGACAGATCGCGCAAGTACCCAACCCGAGAACCCGTACGCCGATGTGATCTCAAACGCTCGAATCTCGCGGGCGTTCAAGTAACCGATAGCGTCGGAGATGGACCCCCGCCACCACGCAGGCCAACCTGACTCGTGGAAGCCCTCGTTCAGTTCTGCCTCAACGGCGGCCACGAAAGCGGGCAGCGAGTGCTCCACAATGTGACCCAGGATTGACCCCTCGGACACATGCTTGAAGTGATGCGCCTCGCAGGCTTCAAAGACGAGCAACCGGACGTCTTCCCCGAACCTTGAAGGACGGGTGCGCATTGCAATCGTCGCTCGCTCAAGCGACACGCTGTACTCGAGCAGAGTGTGGTCGTGGACGGACGGGAGCACGTGCGGCCTAACGAGCAAGTTCAGCCGCCGCCGAGGAGCGCAGCGACGAGGGAACCGGCAAGCGACGCTTGCCGGCGGTCGGCTGCAACGCCGGGTTAGCCGGCATACGCCTCGACCCACTGCGCAGGCCCAGATGTCGTGCAGCGAATGCCGCGCGCGGACAAGCGAAGCGCCAGCCCAGAGACAAAGGAGAACTCAGCCGTTACCGGGGCCGACGCAGAGAACGGTACAGGTAGCACGGAATACCTCTGACCCTGGACTTCGATGAAGCCGTCAGAGAGCGTATCTACTCCGACGGTGTTTCGCAAAGAAGCGGCGCCACCGACGAGAACCAGTTCCGCGGACTGGACCCAGCCGTCACCCGGAGTCACGCCGGGGGTCCCGATGGACTCGTGAATGTAGGCAGCCCGAAAGGTGAAAAGGACATCGTCGCCGACGACCAAAATGGAGCTGACTTCGGAGTCGTGGAACTCGAGGCCGCGATTCACGTGACGGCTAACGTAAAGCTTGAGGGGCCGCCGACGAGCGCAGCGAGGAGGGGAGTTGCCAGCCCCGCTGGCAACCGGTCCCCTCGAAGCGCGGGTTAGGCCGACGGGCGCTCCGAGTTTCTGGTGTCGTATGCGCCTCCACGGGTGCTGAACACGAAGATGATCGCCGCAAGTGCGCCATATAGTGCGCGATACCCGGCGCTAACCGCGTACTGTCGCCAGCCTTCGTTGGTGGCTCGTCCGTTGATCATCGTTGTGGCGCCGTTCAGGGTCACCGTGGCCCTGGTGCTCCGCCAGTTCTCCGGGTAGGTAAGGGCTGCCAGCGGCAACACCGCGATCAACACACCGCAGAGTAGCACTGTGATTGGTCCGACTCGGCGGAAGCGTCGCAACAGAAGGAAGGAGGGCAGGCCAAGGGCTAAGCCAAGAAAAAGCGCGACTGTGCCTTCGACAACGAGAGGTGCTAGGTCCCACATGATTAAGCTCTTCGCAGCCGCAGGCGCCGCGCAAGCTCCAGCCATGGCAAGGAGCAAATATCGAAACCGTGTACGCGGCATGTGATGCGGCCTAACGACAAGCTTGAGGGGCCGCCGCGGGGCGAAGCCACGCGGGCAGTTGCCAGCCCCGCTGGCAACCGGTCCCCTCGAAGCGCGGGTTAGCCGTCACCGCTCGCAAACCCCTCTTACTTCGACAGCGTACTCGCGTTGAGGCAGACCGGTGAGCCGCCATTCAACGAGCGTCGGGCGAGCAACCGCGGGGACGGGGAACCCGGGCGCGGGAGCGAGAGGGCACCGCTGGTACGTGAGGGCGAGCACACCGTCTGACAGAGTGACCGAGGCGCCAAAGTCCCGCACGGTGTAGGACCCCGTTTCGATCGTCACGAGTTGAATCGAAAGCGTGGTGGCGTCCAGCCAGCGCTGGACCGGCCGACTCACATCGTCGCGCGGCACGGAAAAGAGCGAGGGATCTCGGTGTACGGAGAACGCAAGGTCCGCTGCC
>CAZXRB010000220.1:963-3433 GCA_964642845.1 uncultured Nitrospira sp. | reverse complement strand
GCGTCGAGCGGGTAAATAATCTTGCCAGCGTGGTGTCGTTGCGGGTAGAATTCGAGTACCTCTGTTTCAGGCAACCGCAAATTGGCGAGAAAGTTGGGGAATCTTTGGTGGTGGCGGGTGGTTGTCGGGGATAGTGTCGGTCGACAGTGGGGGTTGGGGTGCGGACTTCGGACGGGGGCCGGCGAAGCGGGTCGTCGGCTCGGGCGGGGCGGTTTCGTAGCCGTCTGTCCCCTCGTGTTTGTTCGCCGCGAACTCCCTTCACCCCGGGCAGGGAGTTTGCGGCGAACAAACACGTCGTCCCTCAGGAGGCCGGGGTCGCCTCAGCCGGATGCAAGGCGGGACAATTCGAGGGCGTGGGAGTGTCGGCTCGCGGCGTTGTTTCCTGTCGCGGACGCGGCTTTTTGAGCTTGACGTGGGGCCGATCGAGCGACTGCGCGAACGCCGTCGCCCCGGCCGCCTCGACGGTCCGCGCTTCTCCCGCAGGAACTTTGCCCAACGGCGGCAATCCTTCGCTCGCCAAAAGTTCGGGCAGGGACGGGATCGTCTTGCTCTTGGTTCCCGCGCCGAGTTTGGGGCCGGCGAAGCCGTCCTTGCCAGGCTTGGGGCCGGTCTTGCGTTTCGCGCCGGTCGCCTCGACGCGCAGTTTGCCGAGTTTCGCCTGGGTCGGGCCGGGCTGCGCATAACGATACGGTTCGTTCTTGGTGAGCAGATGCCAGGCGATGACGGCCATCTTTCGAGCCGCGGCGACGACCGCGACGGAGTGTCCCTTCTTCTTCTTGAGCTTGCGAAAGAAGTGGCCCAGAGGTCCCGGATGCAGACGCAGATGTTGCGCGGCCTGGACCAAGAGCCAGCGAGCTTGACTGTTGCCGCGTTTGGTGATGGGGCCGTGCACGCTCCGCTGCGCCGATTGTTTGGTCGAAGGAACCAACCCCAGATAGGCGGCGGCATGATCGCCATCGCGGAAACGGCTCACGTCTCCCAGGGCGGCGACCAGGGCGCTGGCCGCGGTGACGCCGACGCCGGGCATGGTCATCAGCAACTTGACCGCCGGTTCGTCGTGGCCGAGTTCGGCGATGACGTGGTCCAGGGCCGCGATCTCTTGGGCCATCGCATCGAGAAGCCGCAGATCGCCATCGACGAGCAGTCGGCCTTCGTCGTCGAGGTCGGTACTTCGCAAAAACGCCATGCCGTCCTTGCCGAAGAGCTTCTCGCCCGGCGGCGTCAAGAGTCGCATGGCGAGCACGGCGTGCAGGCGATTCTTGATCGCCGTCTGTTGGCCGACGAGCGCGCCGCGGCGGCTGAGCAACCTTCGCAGCCTCTGCGTCTTCAGGTCGGGCTGCCACACGGTCGGCAGAAAGTCGCAGCGCAAGAGTTGCGCCAAAACCAAAGCATCGACCTTGTCGGTCTTGACTTTCGCCTGGGCGATGGCTTTGGTGGCCAGCGGATTGCCGACCACGACCTGGCCGCACAAGGGCCGCAAGACCTCGACGACGGCCCAGGTGTTGGTGGTCGCCTCGAGCGCGACTTTGGCCTGGGGACCCAGCCGCCGCCGAGCGAAGTTTTCCAACAGGGCGCGGGTCAACTCGAAGCGTTCCCGGCCGAGGATGTGACCTTGCTCGTCGATGAGACACGCCTCGACGACCGTCTTATGGACATCGAGGCCGCAATAGATTACCATGCTCCAACCTCCAAAAGGGGTTTCGAGTTCGCGCGGAGCGGGGGCCTTGCACTCGCAAAGCGAGCGCTGCCGAAGTGGCCTTCGAGGCCGCACCTTCGGCGGCAAGGGCGCAAGCGGCACTTACCTCTTCGAGCTCGTAGCTCAACCGGGTGGGCCGGAGGGGCGCTCGGATACGACAGCGGGATCGAGTCCCATACGTGTAATCGAGCCGCCCCGGAATGGCCTGCCCCTGCTTTGGCGCGAACGCTCTTTGACATTTCGACTGACATACGGCTGTCACAGCCGGACGAGCCCCAAGCCCGCCGCGGCGGAACCATCCCGTCCCATCGCCCGGTCCCTGCAGCGAAGCAGAATTTCCCCGGCGGAAAAAGACCAAAACCCCGCCTCGCCGCACAGCCATTTCGAGCGAACCGTCCGAATCATACCTGATACGACGTACTCGGCAACCGGATCGGCAAGACCGTCGATCCGGATGGCGGCGTCGGCTCGGCGGCACTCAGCGTCGAGCGGTTTGCGTACGACGCTCATGGCAACGCCTGGGCCGACTTCGACGCGGCCAGCTCCTTGACAACACGAAGGTTTTTCTCCGACGCGGTCGATGCCGTGTTCGCGCGATTGGCCGACGGCGGCGATGAAGAGTGGTATCTCACCGATCGCCTCGGCTCCGTCCGCGATATGCAAAGCCACGACGGCACTGCCCTGAATCATCGCGAATGGGACGGATTCGGCAACCTGCTAGTTTCGACGGGCGCCGATACCGACCGCTACGGCTGGACCGGCCGCGAATACGAC
>CAZXRB010000220.1:282-907 GCA_964642845.1 uncultured Nitrospira sp. | reverse complement strand
GATCAGTAAGGATCCCATCGACTTCACCGCCGGCGACTCCAATCTCTACCGCTACGTCCACAACTCACCGACGAACGCCACGGACCCGAGTGGGTTGGAAGAAGCAGGTCTCTTAGATTGGCTTTTTGGCAGCCGGCGACAGGCGAGCCACTGGGAAAGGGTTAAGGGAGATCCGTCGCACAAATGGCCGGAATTTAGCCGCGAGGCGTTGGAGTTGGACGCGAGACGTGACGCCGAGATCGCCAGACGTCGCAGCGAGTACAAACTTCATGGGCAACGACTCGGGATGGATCGGGTGGATCGCTGGATCATGGAGGATGACACGGCTCAGCTGAAGCTAATCGGTAGTGCGCTCTCGCTCGTTCCCGGCGGACAGGGATTTGGCTACGCGATGTCCATGATTCAACTAGGAGAGGGGGACGTGGGCGGCGCAGTGTTGAGTCTGGCTCCATTAGCCCTCGCAAAGGGCGGACGCGCGCTTGCTCCAACACGACCCTTGGGAGCAAGGGGGCCGATCAGCGGGAGGGAGTTCGATCCCGCCGCTGCCGGTAGCGCGATCCGGCAACTCACCACCGACCGAATCAGGATTACTGGCCGGGGGGTCGATGTGGTCGAAAAGCACGTT
>CAZXRB010000220.1:0-245 GCA_964642845.1 uncultured Nitrospira sp. | reverse complement strand
ACTTCGGGACATCGCCGCTGGCCGGCTTCAGCCGACCCAGGCTGACCTGAACTTCTACTCCCATGAACTGCGTGAGTTCGTGCGATACCGGCAGCTTGGGTGGCGCACTGGAGTGCCAGCAGACCTTGACGCCCGGCACGCATTGTGGAACAACGCTCACACAGCTACTTTGGAGGATTACCGGCTTCGAGGACTGCTGGAAGACCTATACCACCCAGACGCTATCCGCCTGATTGGAGGCTAGC
>CAZXRB010000219.1:0-3434 GCA_964642845.1 uncultured Nitrospira sp. | reverse complement strand
AAACACTCCTGCCTTCGCTCAGCGCCGTCGCGGCGGCCGATAAACACTATTCGTTAGGCCGCATGTCTCCCACCGAGCAAGTTCTGTCGCTGCGCCGTGCAGGCAAGCACGAGGAGGCGTGTTCACTCGCCGTGTCGCTCGTTGCGCAGTTTCCAGGGGACGCTGAGCTTCAGTATCAGGCTGCGTGTGTCCATGACTTCCTCGGTCGCGAAGCACAGGCCGTTCCCTTCTATCTCGCGGCCTTGTCCGGCTCGCTCTCCGCCGAGCATCTGCGCAGCGCGTATCTCGGTCTTGGCAGCACGTACCGTGCACTCGGTCAGTACGGCGAAGCCGAGCGGACGTTGCGTGAGGGTCTTGTGCGCTTTCCCGAGGCGGCTGAACTCAAGGTCTTTCTGGCCATGGCCCTTCACAATCTCGGGCGGTCAAAGCAGGCGGTTGAGTTGCTGCTCACAGTGCTGGCCGAGTCATCGGGCGACGCCCGGATCCAGAGCTACCGCGAGGCAATCCTGTTTTATGCCCAAGATGTTGAAAGGTCATGGCCCGATGCGGCCTAATCAAACGTTGGGCCCATGTTGCAGTCGCGGGCGGTATTGCCAATCGAATCGGGAGACATGTTGTGAAGAGCGGATCCTGCATGTGCGGAGCAGTGAAATTCACTGTCTCGTGTGAATTGAAACCGCCTGACGCTTGTCACTGCGTACAGTGCCGGAAGTTCTCCGGGCACTACTCGGTCGGAACTGATGTTCCAAGGAGTGCTGTGGAGATCTCAGGTGCTGAGAACATCTCCTGGTATTACTCGTCGATGAAAGTTCGTCGCGGATTCTGCTCTGTCTGTGGATGCTCCATGTTCTTTGATCCACCGGCTAAGGATTGGATTGGAATTTCCATGGGAGCGTTTGATGGACCCACTGACACTCACACAGAATTGCACATCTTCGTCGCTGAAAAGGGTGACTACTATGAAATCAGTGATGGCCTGCCCCAGTATCAGCGTATTCCGCAGTCAGGGGCCTAACCGCGGTCTCGTTCGTCGCCAACGCGGCGGCTGAGCTTGACACCCACTTTCCCCTTTGCCGGCAGGCCCAACATTTCAGTGAACGCGGGCGTCCGCGAGCATGCTTTCGTTCGGCGTCGCGCCAATCAACGCCGTCGTCGCTGTACCGCGCACCTCGCCTCTCGCGGCCGCCGGTTACCTTGACGTTGAGAGGGAGGAGAGGGTGTTGAGCGCCGAGAGAGAGACATGCCGAGAGGCGGATGCCTGTGTGGCGGGATCCGATACGAGATCGTTGGTCCCGTCGGAGAAGCTCTGTACTGTGATTGCTCCATGTGCCGTAAGTCTCACGGTACCGCTTTCCAGGCAAGGCTTTTGGTTCCAAAGTCGTCCTTGCGTTTTGTTCAATGCGAGGACTTGTTGACGAGTTACCGCTCGTCCGCGGACACGATAAGGAGGTTCTGCCGGAGATGCGGCTCGCCGATCGTGAACTCCCGGGACCCGAACCGGATAGCTACGGACCGGCCATGGGCTCGCTGGATGATGACCCGGGGGTAAGGCCCTTGCGCCACGAATTCGTGGGGTCGAAGGCGCCGTGGTACGACATCACGGACAGCTTGCCGCAGTATCGGGAGTTTCCGGACTGCTGACTCGTGGCAGACGCCGCCGATTTCGGACTTCTTCTACAGCTTCGTCAGGCCGCATGAATTCCGACCGCGCCAGTGCAGCAGTGGCCGTGTATCCCAATGGCTCCTGCGTGCTGCGGACGACCCGTGTCGGAGGCCTCGACAAGCAGGAGCTGATGAAGCGGCTTCGGCAAAGCGGTGTTGAGCTGAACGAAGCCGCTCGAGTGCTTTTTGCGCATGACGCGTTTACGACGCAACCGCGAACCTCGAGCCTCACGACGGTCGAGCTCTCGGTCGCCGATCTTGGCTATGCCGCGGGAGCCACCACTGCTCAAATTCATGAGCAGGCCGCTCGACTGGGCCTCGCGCTGTGTCCGCTCGAAGTTGGCCCGCATTTGAGACTCCAGTACCTCGACCAACCCGAGGGAGCATTGGAGCGTCTGCCTTCACGGCACCGCGCACCGCCAGGATCATTGACCGTCGCATCTCCTGCTGTCGCGGCCGATGACGAGACACCGAAAGGTTTCTACCTACGTCGCATCGAGGGGGTTCTGTGGCTGCGAGGGTATCGCTCGGGACCGGAGCACCTTTGGAGTCCAGAGGACCGTTTGGTGTTCTGCCTCCCGCGGAATGCGGGCTGACGTTTCGAGCGGACATGCTCCGGCACGTTCCGCGTGCCGGCGCATGCCGCTCAATTCGAACGATGGCGCCGCAAGACCCGGTATCGGAGAGTCTTATGTCCTCGAGAACAGCGTCGTGCTTCTGCGGGCAGTTGAAGATCGAAGTGGACGGCGAGCCCCTCGGCGTCGGCGTCTGCCACTGCCTCGCCTGTCAGCAGCGCACTGGAAGCGTGTTTGCCGCGCTTGCCGTCTTCCGTGCGCCTTACCGTGTGAGCGGAAGGGCAACCGAGTTCGTTCGCACCGGAGATCAAGGTGCGAGCTTTCGGTTCAGGTTCTGTCCGGTCTGCGGCTCGACCGTCTTCCATACGGAAGAAGGGCAAGAAGGCTCGGTGAGCGTTGCCGTCGGCGCCTTTGCGGACCCTTCCTTCCCTCCGCCCCAGGTCTCCGTTTACGACTGCCGGCGCCACCCCTGGGTGACTTTGCCGCCCGGCGTCACCGCGTACGAGAAAGACCCGCCCTGAGTTCGGTGCCTTGCGCCGGGGCGGCCTCGGCGCCTGATGCTCGGCGCTTCACCCCATCCCCACCCCAACCCTCCCCTTGAAGGGGAGGTGGCAACGGCATCCGCAGCCGACTCAATCGTCAACAAACCCTAGGCTCCGGACGCACCGTGCTTGACGGGCATCGACTTCACAGCGCCGGCTCGACGCCGATACGCGGACGCATTCCCGCTGGCGCGCGCCCGCCGCTTGCGCCAGACTGTGGCCGGTTCGAACGCCCGTCGCGGAGGTGCCCCATGTACAAACGCGTCCTGTTGGCCTACGACGGCTCGGAAGCCGGGCAGAAGGCGCTGCTCGACGGGCTGGACATCGCGCAGTGGAGCAACGCCGAGCTGCACCTGATCGCGGTGATGCCGCCCGCGGCGCCGCTGGTGGCGATCGAAGGCGCGTTCTACGACGCCGAGATGGAGGCCGAGGAGCGCAAGCGCTACGAGGCGATCCTGGCCGACGGCTTGCGCCGGCTGAAGGAAGCGGGCTATCCGGCGCGCGGCGAAGTGCTGGTTGGCGACCAGGTCGAGATGATCACCAAGTACGCGCGCGACATCGGCGCCGATCTGATCGTCGTCGGGCACAAGCACCTGGAAGGCTGGGCCGCGCGCTGGTGGCGTGGCTCGCAGTCGCCGGCGCTGATCGAACGCGC
>CAZXRB010000218.1:0-3479 GCA_964642845.1 uncultured Nitrospira sp. | reverse complement strand
GGCGAGGTTCTTGCGATTGGTCTCCTGGACTTCCTTTTGCCAGTTCGCCAGGCGCACGCGCAGTTCGCCGATGACGTTCTCCCATGCCTTGCGTGTGAGAGCGATTCGCTGCTCATTGCCGCGCTCGTCGACAAACGTAGTCCACTTGCGAATCTGCTCCTGGACCTCGGCCACGTCCCGAGCGAAGCCCGTTAACCCACGTCGGCGTGCTTCTTCGAGCGCTCGTGCACTCTCGCGCTCTACATCGAGTTGGCGCTTGCGGATCTCAGCCGCACGTTTCAGCGCTTCGAGGTCCGGCTCCGGCGACGTCTTGATGGCGAGCTTCGGCCCTTCGTATTCGAACGCCTGCTCGCCAGGCAGCCACCGTTTGCCGCTGATGAGTTCGCGGATCTGGTCATTGGTCATCCCCTGCTTGCGCAACGCATCGACGCTCGTCCGCCCGCTGAAGAGATCCTCGCGCAGCGCCTTCCGCTGCATCTCGTCGAAACGGGCCTGAAGCTGATCCTGGGTGTCCTTCCACTGCGAGTAGATGGCGAAGCCCGCGCCCACCACGCCCACCGCGAGCAGGGCGTAGGGGTTGATGCTCGCGAGTTGGAGCGCGGCGATCGACTTCGCGAGCGCCATGATCTTGTCGGCCAGGGCGTAGGTGGCAAGAACGCCAGAGACCCACAGCGCCACCTCGCCGAACTTCTTGAGCAGGTCGGTGTTCTCCCGGAGCCAGCCGACCAGGCCGCGCAGGTTGCCGATCAGCGCCTTGAAGTCATCCTGGAACTTGGCGCCGATGTCTTCGCGCAAGTTGTTGAACTCCCGCCGCAGCGCGCCGAGTTGTCCCTCAACTGTCTGAGAAGCCGCCGCGTGGGCGCCCTGGATCTTCGCGCCTTCTCGGATGACCGCGTTGTAGCGGAGCTGCTTCTCCTCGGTCTCGGTCAGGGCGCGTCCGAGTTGAAGCTGAGCGATCTGAGCCTCCTTCTGGAAGTCGACGAACAGCCCCAGCGTGCGAAGGCCGCGCGAAGCGCCCGACTCGATGGCCATCACGATGGATTCGAGCGCCTCGCCGGCGGCGATGTTCTGGACCGCGGCGGCGTCCTTGGCCAACTTCGCCAAGCCTTGTGCCTTCGACAGTTCCAGGTCGGCAACGATCAGCCGCTGAACGGCGTGCGCCGCTTCGGTGTACTCGAAGCCGATATCTTCGATCGCTGAGACCTGCCTGGCGGCCGACGCCGCTCCCACGCCGTGGGCGTTGGCCAGGGCCTTGAGCGAGGCTTCGGCTTTGGCGTTCTCGGCAGCCATCATGACGGAGCCCACCGTGAACTCTTTGGCCCAGGCGAATGCGCTTTTGATGGCGTCGGCGAGGAGACTGCCCGCAGTGGCGCCCTTGACCATGGCGGCCGTCATGCCGTCGACGCTGGACGAGGCGCCATGCGCGGCCTTCGCTGCGGTCTGCTCGATGCTCGATAGGCCCGAGTTGACCGTCTTGATGGACGCATTGGCCTTGTTGACATCGACTTCGACAACGAGTTCGAGCTTACTGTCCGCCATAGAAAGGGTGAACTCGGATCATCGGTACAATGTCGCCATGGTCATCAATCTCGCCGCGGGGCTCGACGACACTGCCACCATGACTCAGCAGTGCGCAGGTTGGTCATACATCGTGATGGACTCAACCGCTAGGGCTCAATTCGAGGCGCAAGCAGTGGCCCTTCTGCCAGCAGGCATAAGAGAGTTCCACGGGAAGAAGTGGAAACCAGCCCAAAGCACCGCATACAAGCAGTTCCTTGAACTGGTTCGACGATCTCTCGAAGCGGATCCGGCTTCGCGTGCTGCAAGCTCGCTGAACACCGTCGGCTGGAATGACCAATTTGTGCCGTTCTGTCAGAAGGTCGTCGAGGAGTTTTGCCGAGCCCACAAGATTGCCGAGAAGTCGCTTGTTGCAGCCATGCGGCAATTGTTTCCTCCTCTGATCACATTCCAACGGCTGCTTCGAGATTGCCAAACTGGTGCAACAATTTCGTTTCAGATTGACACCAATGACACGCTCGCACAGTTCCCTGGCCTGCGCTCCGTGATTGACGGTCAGGTGGTCACGGCCGAGTCCATCCTGGCGACGTTGTACGAGCGATACCGCGTATGGCGGTTTCCTTCCGCCCCTTCGTTGACAACCACTGGGGTGACGATCTGTCGGGGTAGCATGTCTTCACTAGTACAGGCTGCCGATGTCATTGGGAACTTCTCGCTGGCATACGTCTACGACAAAGCCGGGCAAGCCACGGCTCGAGTAGCGCAGAAAGCTCAGATATTCTTAGACGTCTTTGGCGACATCATTGATGACGCGGCCCTGGCCGAGTGTGAGTTCATCAATGGGGAACTCAGTTTAAAGCAGGAGGGCGCCTTGACCTTCACGATCAAGTGCTGAGACCGGCAGTGTGCCGTATGGCTGTGGCGTCGGCCGCATCAATTCGATCTTTCTCAGCCTCGATGGTGAGCATCGCGAGGAATTCGTCGCCTCTAATCTCGTCGAGGCTAATGCAAACACCCAACTTTAATGCCGCCCCGAGGTCGATCGCACGACGGATGAGTAAACCGGTCTCGGAGGACTGGGCTGCATCCAGCTTGTCCAGCGGGCAGTGGCCGCAGCGGCCACCATCGTCGGGAGCGTCCGGGCAAAGGCCGGGATCGCAGAGTTCCTCACGGCGGAGGGCCCAGTGAATCAGGAAGCGCAGGGAGGGTCGCTCGGGCCACTCCCCATTGGTCAGTTTGGGTCGCCAGACTCCTGAAAAGCGCCGTCGAGAGCGTCGATCGCGGCTTTGACGGCCACGGCCTGGTGAATGATCGGTACATGGTCGGCGTACCCTTCTGAAGATTCGAGCAGCTTCTTGAAGAGTGCGGCCGCCGGGGCCAGGTTGATGATCAGTTCCTGGCGGTTGTAGGGCAGATCGAGCACCCGCGCGAAGCCGCGCCGGTATTCGAAGACGTCTTTCGCCGAAGGCATCTTCAAGACATGCGCCACCGTGCAGCCCAGGACGCGCAGCGTCACTCGAAAGCCGTCGCCCACTTGGGCCACGTCATCGACGTCAGCCTGGCTCAACTGCTCGACAATGCGGCTCGCTTCGAAGGCATCGACCTCGGGCGCATTCTCCTCAGGAACTCGGATCTTGGCGAGTAGCGCAGCATCGGCTTCCGCCGAGTCGGGGATCGTCGTTTCGGACACCCCCCGCCCCAGTTGCTTCACGATGACCTTGCGCTTCTTCTGGCGGTCGATCCATTCCTCATCGGTCGGGAAGCGCACGCGGATTGGCTTCACGCCATCGGGCGTGCGCAGGTGAATGGTGATGGGTTGCTTTGCGTCAAACATGAGGGTTCTTTCTACTGGGCAATTCCATCCACGTTGCACTTGGCCACCGCCGAGACGATGCCGTTGGTTTCGTCCCACATCGGCAGGCACTCGACCGACACGGTGACGATGCCGTCCGTCTCACCGA
>CAZXRB010000217.1:0-3528 GCA_964642845.1 uncultured Nitrospira sp. | reverse complement strand
CTGGTGATCTTCACGGAGTACAAGACGACGCTGGACTACCTCGCGCGGCGGCTGAGGCAGCGCTTCGACGCAGACCGGATCCTGACGCTCTTTGGCGGAATGGACGAAGAGGAGCGCAAGATCATAAAGGACGCCTTCAACAACGCCGCGGAATCGGTGCGCATCCTCGTTGCCACGGACGCCGGCTCCGAGGGTCTCAACCTGCAGACCACCGCACGAACCCTGCTGCACTTCGACTGTCCGTGGAATCCGTCGAAGATCGAGCAGCGCAACGGCCGGATCGACCGCCACGGACAGGCCCGCGACGTGACGGTCTACCACTTTGTCAACGATGAGGACCAGGACGTCGCGTTTCTCGCCCACGTGCTGCGAAAAGCCGACGACATCCGCGAAGATCTGGGTTCTGCCAACGAGATCTTCGACCAGGCAGTGCGGCGCCGCCTAGGAGCCTGTCGGACTTTGGCCGGCGGGTCAAGGCATGGTAGGGTTGAGGCGTGGCGGAACGACTTGTCAACGTAGACCGGGAGACGCCGATGCTGCTCCCGGTGGACATGCGGGACTGGGTGCCGGAGAACGATCTGGTGCACTTTGTTGTGGCGGCGGTCGACGGGATGCAGCTGTCGACGGTGCGTGTGAACAGCCGGGGTACGGGCAGCAGGCAGTATCCGCCGTCGATGATGCTGGCGCTGTTGATCTACTGCTACGCCAACGGGGTGTTCTCCTCGCGGCGGATCGAGCGGGCGACCTACCGCGACGTTGCGGTGAGGTACCTTACTGGGGACACGCATCCGGATCATGACACGATCTGCGCTTTTCGCCGCGACAACGCTGGCTTGGTGCGGGAGGCATTCAAGCAGGTGCTGAGCCTTGCGAGGGAGATGAAGCTTCTGAAGGTGGGCACGGTGGCGGTGGACGGCACGCACATCAAGGCCAACGCCAGCAAGCACAAGAGCGTGCGCTACGACCGAGCTGGAGAGTTGGAGCGGATGCTGGATGAGGACATTCAGAAGCTGCTTGACCTGGCTGAATCCAGCGATCGAGACGATCGGCCTGATGAGCAGGAGCTACCGCAGGAGATCGCGCGCCGGGAGCGACTGCGAGAGAAGATGATCGAGGCGCGACAGAAGCTTGAGGAGCGCGCCAGGGAACAGGCGGAGGCGCAGCGGCAGGACCGGCAGGACGGGTCGGGGGGCGGGCAGCAGTCGAAGGTGACGCCGAAGGACTCGCAGCAAATCAACCTCACTGACGCCGACAGTGCCCTGATGCGCAAGAGCCACCGCGACAGCTACGAGCAGGCCTACAACGCGCAGGCTGTGGTAGATGCCGATGGCAGCCAGCTGGTGTTGTCCACCGACGTGATCCGTACCCCCAGCGATGCCAACCAGCTGGAGCCGGCTTTGGAGCAGGTGCCGGAGTGTGTGGGCCCCGTGGACCGGCTGCTGGCCGATGGAGGCTACGTCAACGCCGACGCAATCGAAAGAGTTGGGCAGAAGGTTGATTTGTACGTGGCGATCGCCAGCGAGGACAACTCCTACCGTCGCTACGACTACCGACCTGCGAAGAACGGGCCAGGGAAGAAAGTCACTGATGCGCGTCTTGTAGCGATGCGTGAGAAGGTCAGCAGCGAGGACGGCAAGCGCATCTACGGCAAGCGAGCCTCTACCGTCGAGCCGGTGTTCGGTATTATCAAGGGCCCGCCGATGGGGCTGCGTCAGTTCCTGCTGCGAGGGCTGGAGAAGGTGCGCCTGGAGTGGAATCTGGTATGCCTTGCGTACAACATGAAGCGCATATGGAGCCTGCAGACAACGTGAAAAAGTCTATCGACGACATAGGCGACCAGGCCAACAGCGTAGATAGCGGCTCCGCGAGGGAACAAGGCCCGCTCACCCGGGCCGCGGGGCGAAATGACCCCCACAAGGCGGTGAAGACCCGCCCCTGCGGCGCGTCAAGTCCGACAGGCTCCTAGCCCGGATTTCTCATACGTCGCTATGAAAAAGCCCTTCGCTCTGGCATAATTGTTTTGCCACAAACAACATAGGCCAGAAGGGAAGGGCCGCTCGATGCACACAGACTGTAATGCAGACCTCTTCGGTTTTCAAGACCTGGGACAGCGGAAAGTGGTCGCCGGGTTTGACGGCGGCATGATCAGCTCCGACGCCGGTGGGCTTCTGTTGCGCGAAGTGGCGCTGGCGACGGGGTATCTGAGGGAGTTCGCGCGCTGCTTCAGCGACTTCCGCGATCAACACTGGGTCGAGCACGGCGTGCAAGAGTTGGTCAGCCAGAAGGTCATTGGGTTGTGTCTGGGCTACGAGGACATCAACGATCATGATCGGCTACGCTATGATCCGCTGTTTGCGACGCTGTGCGGCAAGGCCGATCCCAGCGGACAGGATCGGCTGCGCGAGCGGGATCGGGGCAAGGCCTGTGCGGGCAAGAGCACGCTGAACCGCCTTGAGATCTGCGAGGGGTTCTGGCAGATGACGCGGACGAAGAAGATCGTTGCCGAGTGGGCGGCGATCGAGACGTTCCTGGTGAAGTCCTTCCTGAACAGTTATCCCAGGCGGCCCAAGCAGATCGTGCTGGACCTGGATGTGACGGCCAACGAGTTGCATGGCAAGCAGGAGGGGCGATTCTTTCACGGCCACTATGACTGCTACTGCTACCTGCCCCTCTATGTGTTCTGCGAAGACTACCTGCTGGCCGCGAAGCTGCGCACGGCGGATGTCAGCCCGGCGGATGGAGTGACGGAAGAGCTGACGCGGATCGTGTCGATCATCCGCTCGCGCTGGAAGCATACCCGCATCATCGTGCGAGCTGACAGCGGGTTCTGCCGCAATGACGTGATGAAGTGGTGCGAAGACAACGGGGTGTTCTATCTGCTGGGATTGGCGAGAAATACGCGTCTTGTTGCCAGGATCCAGAAGCCGCTGCGCCGCGCCTGCGTTGAGCACGCGAGCACCGGCAAGCCGGCACGGGGATTCGCTGCCTTCTCCTACCGGACTCGAAGGACCTGGAGTCGAAGCCGGCGGATCATCGCCAAGGCGGAGTACACCGAGGGCAAGCAGAATCCGCGCTTCGTGGCGACCAATCTACCGGCGGACTTCTGTGACCCTCGAGCGCTCTACGAGGATCTGTACTGCGCCCGTGGGGAGATGGAGAACCACATCAAGGAGCAGCAGCTGTATCTGTTCGCCGACCGCAGCTCCTGTTCGCTGTTGAAAGCCAACCAGCTTCGCCTGTGGTTTTCCGCAGTGGCCTACCTTCTGATGAGTGAGCTGCGTCGCCGTGCCTTGCGCGGCACCGAGCTTCAGGACGCCACCTTCCAGACGATCCGCCTGAAGCTGTTCAAGGTTGGTGCCCTGGTACGGATCAGCGTTCGCCGCGTCCTGGTCAGCCTCTCGACGGGCTACCCTTATCGAGAGCTCTTCCTGGCCGCCTATCGTGCCGCTCGAGTTCCGCCACCGCTACCCGTGTGAGAAACGGCTGACCCGACCGTGGCCCAGCCACATCCAAGAGAGTAGTCTGCCC
>CAZXRB010000216.1:0-3550 GCA_964642845.1 uncultured Nitrospira sp. | reverse complement strand
ACTCAGCCACATTGCCGCCCGGCATGAGCTCGCGACCCCATTCGGCTGCTATGCCGAATTCGGCATAGCAGCCACTATGCCGAACTCCGGACTATGCCGCATGTGGTGACGGATGCCCCACCGTCAGCGGCTTTCGCGAGTTTGTGTTCGGCATAGTCCGGGCTTCTCCTGCGATCCTTTCCGGGAAGGAGAAGCCTTGATAGACAGATTCTTTGACTTTTCGAAAACTGTAGAACGCATGCGGCAAGGGCCGCTGGGCGAACATGTTGATGCTTTCGCGGCGATGCTGTTGAAACAGGGATTTCCACGATCGACCGGCCGCTTTCAGATCAGGGTCGTCGCAGATTTCAGCCGCTGGCTGGCACGCCGCCGGATTCCAATTGCGACTATCAGCTCGAGCGTAGTCGAACGCTACGGACTCGATTACCAGCGGAAGTACGCGTGTTGGTCTCACCGTCCGCCGGTATTGAATCGATTCCTTGGGATGCTCGCCCAGATGGGCGTGATCTTGATCGCGGCGCCCGTCACCACCCCACATCAAGCGGAAATAGAGGCGTTTGGGCGGTATCTGCGGCAGGAGCGTGGACTGAGCGAGCGCACGATACCGAACGTTGTGTATTGGGCTGGATGCTTCCTGTCGGACCAGTTTCCGAACGGCCACCCTGATTTCTCGCAGCTCGGTCCTCGCGACGTAACGCATTTTGTGGAACGCCAGGCGGCGCGAGTGAAATCGGGCACGGCCAAGATTATGGTCGCAGCGATGCGCACCTACTTGCGATACCTTCGACACCGCGATGAGATCCGGACCGAGTTGGCCGCTTGCATCCCTGCCGTTTCCCCGTACTCGGTCTCCACGCTGCCGACTTATCTGCCGGCCGGCTCCGTCGAAAAAATCTTGGCCCACTGCGACCAGTCCACGCCAGTCGGAAGGCGCGACTACGCGGTGCTGTTGCTGCTCGCGAGACTCGGCCTGCGTAGTGGCGAAATCGTCGGCATGAACCTGGAGGATATCGACTGGACTCATGGCGAGATCACGATTCACGGAAAGGGCAGCCGGAGTTCCAAGTTGCCCCTTCCAAGTGATGTAGGCCAGGCAATTGCCGAATATCTTCGCCATGGCAGACCCGCTTGCTCGATCCGACGTGTATTCCTGAGACGGTCGGCTCCGATAACCGGCCTCTCGTTGTACGGCTCGGTTCGCAACATCGTCAGAGCGGCGATTCAGCGTGCCGGAGTTGATTTTCCCCGAAAGGGCTCTCATATCTTCCGTCATACGCTGGCCACGGAGATGCTCCGAAAGGGGGCATCGCTCGACGAAATCGGCGAAGTCCTCCGCCATCGCAGTCCCAAAGTTACGAGCGTGTACGCAAAGGTTGATCTCGGCGCCCTCGAGAAGCTGGCGATGCTTTGGCCAGGAGGTTCTCGATGACCGACCTGCGCCATGCGATCCGGGACTACCTGGCCCTCAGGCGGGCATTGGGACACAAACTGCTCGACTACGAGATCCGCCTCGAAAGGTTCGTTTCTTTCCTGGAGAAGGAGAAAGCCTCGTACATCACCGTGCCCTTGGCACTGAATTGGGCGCAACAGCCGCGGACCAGCACGATGAAAACCTGGAACAGGAATCTCGCCATCGTCCGTGGCTTTGCACAGTATGTCAGCGCGACCGATCCTCGCACCCAGGTTCCGCCCAAGGACTTGCTGCCCTTTGATCCTGCTCGGGCAAAGCCGTACATCTACACCGAAGGCGAGATCTTGCAACTGATGGATGCGGCCCGTGCGATCCGGTCTTATTACGGTCTGCGGGGGCAAACGTACTACTGCCTGATCGGTTTGCTGGCCGTGACGGGCATGCGGGTCGGGGAAGCATTGCGGTTGCGCCGTGATGATGTTGATCTCGATGCCGGCGTGTTGACGATTATAGACAGCAAGTTCGGCAAGTCCCGGCTGGTGCCCATCCACTCGACGACGGTTGAAGCACTCGCAGAGTACTCTCGCCGCCGGGATGCATTTCTTAGCAAGGTCTCGATTCCGAGTTTCTTTGTGAGCGAGCCGAACAAGATGCCAATGACTTACTCTCCAGTGCGCACGATGTTTGCGAAGCTCTCCAAACAGGTTGGCATCCGGGGCCCGCAAGACCGGCGCGGTCCGCGGCTGCATGACCTCCGCCATCGCTTTGCGGTCGAAACATTGCTGGGGTGGTACCGGCGTGGGGACGATGTCGAGCGCCAGTTGCCTGTCTTGTCCACTTTCCTGGGACACGATGGCATCCAGGACACCTACTGGTATCTGTCGTCTACTCCAGAACTGTTGGGTGCTGTCTGCAGCCGGCTCGAAAAGCGATGGGAGGAACCGCGATGAGTTCATGCGCTTCCTTCCCCGCGTTGTTGGAATCGTTCTTCACGAACCGGCTGACTGCACAGCGCCGGGCGAGTCCGCACACGATTGCCTCTTATCGGGACAGCTTCCGTCTCTTGTTGCGATTCGCCCAGAAGCAGATTCGGAAAGCACCTGCATCGCTGTCGCTCGAAGATCTCGACGCGCCCCTGATTGGCGCATTTCTGGATGACATTGAGAATGCCCGCTCCAACACCGGACGCAGCCGGAACCTGCGTCTGACGGCGATCCGGTCCTTCTTCCGGTACGCAGCACTGGAGTGCCCAGAGCGCTCGGGACAGATCCAGCGCATCCTGGCGATTCCCGCGAAGCGACGCGAACGACCGCTGGTGGATTTCCTGACACGATCCGAAATCGATGCGCTGCTGGCAGCGCCGGACAGGACCGCTTGGGTTGGACGCCGCGATCACGCCTTCCTCCTGACAGCGATCCAGACGGGACTTCGATTGTCTGAAATGACAATGCTTCATCAAGGAGACGTAGAACTGCGAACCGGGGCTCACGTCCGGTGCGAAGGCAAGGGACGCAAGCACCGTAGCACGCCATTGACACGGACCACAGTGGCCGTACTCAAAGGCTGGATCAAAGAGCAGGGTGCGGATGCCGCAAAGATTCTGTTCCCCACTCGGCACGGCAACCGCATGAGCCCGGACACTGCTCAGTATCTGGTCACGAAGTACGCTGCGCTGGCGGCGCAACGGTGCCCGGAGCTGAAGAAAAAGACCGTAACGCCTCACGTCCTGAGACACACCACGGCCATGGAGTTGTTGCAGTCGGGCGCGGACCGCTCGATGATTGCGCTTTGGCTGGGGCACGAGCGACTCGAAACCACTCAGATCTATCTCGATGCCAATCTTGCTCTCAAAGAAGCCGTCCTGAAGAAAACAGCGCCGGTGAACGCCAAGCCCGACCGTTACCGGCCAGACGACGAATTGATGAAGTTCCTGAACAACCTCTGAGACTATGCCGAATCCATCGAAGCCATACTGTGCGCCGCATGCCCTATTTACCGGCCTTCCACACGCGCCACCAACGAAGGTTCGGCATAGTCCGGAACTCGGCATAGCGGCTGCTATGCCGAATTCGGCATAGCACCCGAACGGCGTCGAGATTTCGTGGCGAGCGGCAATGCGGCTCAACTTGATGCGGTGCG
>CAZXRB010000215.1:0-3584 GCA_964642845.1 uncultured Nitrospira sp. | reverse complement strand
CGATCGTCCCGATGTTCACGTGCGGCTTCTTCCGCTCAAATTTCGCCTTCGCCATGACTCAGCTCCTTGTCTTCATCTAGAAAACGACACCAGTCATTGGTCATCAGTCCTTTGACCGGAACCAGTCCCTCAGTTCCTCATGACGAATGACTAACGACCAATGACTCCTTCCCTCACTCGCCGCGATACTTCGCAATAATCCCTTCCGCGATCTGCTTCGGGACCTGATCGTAGCGGTCGAATTCCATGCTATAGGTCGCGCGCCCCTGCGTGCGGGAGCGAAGATCGGTGGCATAGCCGAACATTTCGCTCAACGGCACGGAGGCCTCGATGGCTTGCGCGCCCGCCCGCACCTTCATGCCCTGCACCTTCCCGCGCCGGCCGTTCAGGTTGCCGATCACGTCGCCCATGAACTCCTGCGGCACCAACACTTCGACTTTCATGATGGGCTCGAGCAACACCGGATCGGCCTTCCTGCAGGCGTCGGCGAAGCCCATCGACGCGGCGATCTTGAACGCCATTTCGTTCGAGTCCACGTCGTGATACGAGCCGTCCGTCAGCGTCACGCGGATATCGCGGAGAGGGTACCCGGCAATGACGCCCGTTTCCATACGCTCGCGCACGCCCTTTTCGACCGCCGGGATGAATTCTTTGGGAATCGCGCCCCCGACGATCTTGTTGACGAACTCAAAGCCCTTGCCCGGCTCGAGCGGCTCGACGGTCAGCACCACGTGGCCGTACTGCCCGCGCCCGCCGGTCTGCTTGATGTACTTCGATTCCGCTTCCGCTTTCCGGCGGATGGTTTCACGGAACGCCACTTCGGGCTTGCCCACGTTCGCTTCGACCTTGAACTCCCGCAACAGGCGGTCCACGATGATTTCCAAGTGCAGCTCGCCCATGCCGGCGATGATCGTCTGCGCGGTTTCCTCGTCGGTCCTCACGCGGAAGGAGGGATCCTCCTGCGCCAGCTTCTGCAGTGCAAAGCCCATCTTCTCTTGGTCCTGCTTCGTCTTCGGCTCGATCGCCATGGCGATGACCGGCTCGGGGAACTTCATGACCTCGAGGAGCACCGGCTGCTTTTCGTCCGCCAGGGTATCGCCGGTCGTGGCGCCCTTGAGCCCGACCGCCGCAACGATATCGCCGGCATAGGCCGTGTCGATTTCTTCGCGCTTGTTCGCGTGCATCTTCAGGAGGCGCCCGATGCGGTCCTTCGTCCCCTTCGTCACATTGAGCACCGGCGTGCCGGTCTTCAGCGTCCCGGAATACACCCGGAAGTAGGTCAACTGGCCGGCAAACGGATCCGACATGATCTTGAAGGCCAGCGCCGCAAACGGTTCGCTGTCGGACGGTTTCCGCTCCACTTCTTTGCCGGTATTGGGATCGATGCCCTTCACGGGGGGAATGTCGAGCGGCGATGGCAGATAATCCACCACACCGTCCAACAATTGCTGCACACCTTTATTCTTGAAAGCGGACCCGCAGAGCACCGGCGTGATTTTCATCGCGATCGTGCCGGCGCGGATGGCGCGCATCACTTCTTCTTCCGTCAGCGAATGGCCGTTCAAATATTTTTCCATGACCTGATCGTCGAACTCGGCCACGGCGTCGAGCAGTTTTTCCCGGTGCTCTTTGGCTTGGTCCAAAAGATTGGCCGGAATCTCGTCGATCTTATATTTCGCCCCCAACGTCTCGTCGTCGTAAAAGAAGCCCTTCATTTTCACGAGATCAATCGATCCCCGGAACTCCGATTCGCGTCCAATGGGAATCTGAATGGGAACCGGGTTCGCGCCGAGCCGGTCGATGATCGATTGGACGCTGGCGTAGAAATCGGCTCCCACGCGGTCCATCTTGTTCATGAACGCGATGCGGGGAACCCGATACTTGTCGGCCTGCCGCCACACCGTTTCCGACTGGGGCTCCACGCCTTGAACGGAGTCGAACACCGCCACCGCGCCGTCCAGCACCCGCAGCGAGCGCTCGACCTCGATCGTGAAATCGACGTGACCGGGCGTATCGATGATGTTGATCCGGTGATCGCGCCAGAAACAGGTGGTCGCCGCGGCGGTGATCGTGATGCCGCGCTCGCGCTCCTGCTCCATCCAGTCCATCGTCGCAGCGCCTTCGTGCACTTCGCCCATCTTGTGCGTCATCCCCGTGTAATAGAGGATGCGCTCGGTCGTCGTCGTCTTGCCGGCATCGATGTGGGCCATGATGCCGATATTTCTGGTTTTCTCTAAGGGTGCGTGCCTTGCCACAATGTTCCTCGGTGGTGCTCTAAAAAAACGTGTGCTGCACGTCGAGCCGAATGGCGCTGCTGCGATGGAGGGGCACCCCGCGTCTGCGGTTCGCAGCACGGCTCAACTGCAGCACAGAACGACGTTACCAGCGATAATGGGCGAACGCTTTGTTCGCCTCAGCCATCCGATGCACGTCTTCGCGCTTTTTGACTGAAGCCCCTGTATTATTGGATGCGTCGAGCAACTCGGCTGCCAGTTTCTCACGCATGCTCCTGCCGCCACGCGTGCGCGAATATTCCGCCAACCAGCGAAGCGCGAGCGAAATGCGCCGCGTCGGCCGGATTTCCACCGGCACTTGGTAGGACGCGCCGCCCACCCGCCGGGACTTCACTTCGACGATCGGCTTCACATTGTCGATCGCGGCCTTGAAGACCTTGAGTGGATCCCCGCCGGTCTTCTCCTGGATGGCATCGAAGGCGCCGTAACAAATCCGCTCGGCCGTACTCTTCTTGCCCCGGCTCATCAGCGTGTTGATGAACTTCCCGACAAGCTTGTCCCGATAACGGACATCGGGAAGCACTTCACGCTGGCCCAAAAATTTACTTCGTGGCATCGTCGTTCCTACCGGATCATGGTTTCAGTGAATCGTGCGCGCGCTACTTCGGCCGCTTGGCGCCGTACTTCGAGCGGCTCTGCTTGCGGTCCGCCACCCCGACGGCATCCAACGCGCCGCGCACCAGGTGATAACGCACACCGGGAAGGTCCTTCACGCGGCCACCGCGCACCAGCACGATGGAGTGCTCCTGCAGATTGTGTCCGACGCCCGGAATGTAGGTCGTGACTTCCATTCCGTTGGTCAAACGCACGCGGGCCACTTTGCGCAAGGCCGAGTTCGGCTTCTTGGGCGTCGTGGTGTAAACCCGAAGACAGACCCCGCGCTTCTGCGGACACGCTTTCAAGGCCGGACTTTTGGTCTTCGCCTTGACGAGATTGCGCCCTTTTCTCACCAACTGATTGATTGTCGGCATCGTAGTCGGACCTTTTCAAACGCGAACATGCATTGCCCTCATGAGCAAAGCCGTCGGATTATAATGATGCCCCTGCCACCTGTCAAGTGAGGCGGCAGGGGACGCGTGGTTTCAGGCGCCCGCCGCCTCGCCGGCGGCCGCAGCCGTGCCTTCGGTCGCGACGGCCGCCGCCATGGGAGCGGCTGCCACCGGGCTCACCTCGGGCTTTTCACTGATGACGAACGTGTCCCGGTATTCTTCGAATCCGGTTCCGGCCGGGATCGATCAGTGGCTGGAGCATTCGCGCCTTATCACCTCGCTCGACCTGGCGAAGCGCAAG
>CAZXRB010000214.1:0-3601 GCA_964642845.1 uncultured Nitrospira sp. | reverse complement strand
GGATCGACATATCGTCCTTCGCGGGGGAGGAGGAAAGAGCAATTACGACGCCGAGCACGTCGCCAAGGCGGAGACGGCCGTGGCCGGCGAGGGCATCGCCCGCCCGATCATGATCGATTGTTCGCACGACAATTCAAGCAAAGACCACCGCCGTCAAGGCACCGTGGCCCGCGAAGTCCTCCGTCAATTCCGCGAGGGCCGCCACTCGATCATGGGGCTCATGCTGGAGAGCAATCTCCACCCCGGGAAGCAAACGTGGAAAGAGGGGGTTCCGCTTGCGTACGGCGTCTCGATCACCGACGCCTGTCTCGGATGGGACGAAACGAAGTCTCTCTTGGACGAGCTGGCCGAATCGCTGACCGTCAAACCGGCCTAAAAAGTCAGCCGGTCTCCATCGACGCGCCGGCCCCCGCTCCGACAAAAAAGGGCGCGATCCGCTCTCTTCTCGACACACTACCGTCGATCGTCATCATCGGGGGCGACGTCGGGGTCCTCCCCCCGTCGAGTCGCCGCGATGATCCCGTCCCGCCGCACCAGGGCCGCCTCCCACCCCGGTCGTTCGCTGATCGCCTCTTCATAGTGCCGCAGGGCCAGATGAAAATTTCCCAATGCCTCTTCAAATAATCCCCGGTGATAAGCGACCCGCCAGGTCGGCGCGCCGAGATTGGCGGCGATCGTCAGTTGCCGTTTTGCCTCCGGCAGTTTGTCCGCGAGAAAGAGCGCGCCGGCGTAGACTTCATGTAGATCCGCGTCTTCGGGAGACAATTTCACCTGCTCCGCCAAAAATCTGAGCGCAAACGGAACGTTGCCCTCTTCCAGCGCAATCCGACCGCGGAGCACGGCGGCGGGACCGTGCGCTTTCTGGAGACTGAAGAGTGCGTCCAGATATTGTTGGGCCAGCGCAAACTGGCGATCCTCGTACGCGAGAATCGCCGACGCCATGAATCCCGGCGCATAGGTCGGACAGGTCTGGGACACCCGCTCAACATTCCGGCGTAATTCCTCGCACGGGAATCGTCCCTCCTCGAGCGAACCGCACCCGCCCGGTTTCGCGCGGGCCTCGCGCCACTGTTCCCATACCGGCAACAATTGACGATCGGGCAACGGACACTCGTTGTATACGTGGCGGCTTTGATAAGAGCAGGCGCCGAGGCCAAGACCCAACACCGCCGCCAGGGCGACCCCGACACATCCTCGGCATGCCGACGCGATCCAACCGCAACTCATCTCCGATTTCATGGCAAAGGTGATCCTCGAAGCGTGGAAAGGTTGAGAACCTTGACCAGTTGATACAACACGGGCCCCAATGTCGTAATGAAGACGGAGGGCAGAAAACACAACACCAGCGGAAACACCAGCTTGACGGGCAGCGCCTGAGCCGCGAGCAGCACCCGCTCACGTCGCGCATTCCGCAAATCCCCGGCCTGATAGCGCAAGGTTTCGGCCAGGCCGGCGCCGACCTGCTCCGCATGGATCAGGGCCGACACGAACGTCGAGACGGAAGGAACGTCCATGCGCCACGCCAGGCGGCGCAACGCTTGAACTCGTCCGACGCCGACTTGCAATTCGGCTTGAAAGGTGCGCAACTCCGCGGCAAGGGTTCGGGGACGCGGCTGAGCGCGAAGCACCTTGGCGAGGGCGGCGTCGAATCCCAGCCCTCCTTCCGCCAGCGACGCCAGAAGTTCCAGCAACAGCGGAAGATCTTCTTCCGCTTCGCGCACCCGACGACGCCGGGCGGCCCGAACGACCAGAACCGGCGCCAGCGCGACGTTGGCCAGGAGAATCCAGGGCGCAGCCTCCGCGATCGCGGCCAATCCCTCGCCGAGTCCTCCGGGAATGTAGGCGAACCCCCGCGCCATGAGATCGACGAGCCCGAACCGGCTCGCCGCCGCCGCTCCGACGACGCCGAGGCCGAGGCCGGAGGCCGTCGCGCCGATGAACAAAAGCGGAGCCGACGGCGCGCGGAAACCGGCGCGATACAGCCACCTGGCCAGTCGACCGGCGGGATCCGTGGAATCGACGCCCATGGGAACTTCACGCCGCGTCTCGGCCGTTCTCATCCGATCGAGCGTACGATACCGCAACGCCCAGGAGACCGCCGCCCACGCCGCCGCGACGATCGCGAACCCGAACACAACCAAGAACGATGTCGTCATGTCGGCCTCAACAACGGATCCGACTGAGTTGCCGCACCCACAAGATTCCCACCGCCTGCAACAACATGGTACCCGCCGTCAGATACCGGCCAAGATCGCTCGTCAGAAACACGACGAACGAGGCGGGATTCGCCCTCCACATGATCCAGGCCAACCCGTATGAAATTCCCATCATCGCCATTACCGAGACATTGGCTTCCACCGCCTGCGCCCGCACCCGGCGGGAGACTTCGATCCGATCCCGAACGGTTCGACCGACCGCCGCGAGCGAACTGGCTACGCGTCCGCCTCCGGCCCATTGAGCGGAGAGCGTCAGGGAGAACAACTGTACGCTCTCCAGGGGAATCTGCCGGGACAGGTCGCGAAAGACGCCGGGCGCGTCCTCGCCGAGCCGAAGACGGGCCACCAGGTCCTCCAGGTACGGCCGCAGAGGAGCCTTCGACTCCTGCGTGGCCGTTTCGATCGCCTTCGGCAAGGCCATCCCCACCCGCAGCGCGCCGACCAATCGGTCGGCGATTTCGAAGGCGGTGACAGGACGCGAACTCCGCTCAAGAATGGTGAGAATCGCTTTCCTGGGCTTTGTGAGTTTCTTTCCGCCGGCGCGGAGGCTGTCGAGAATCGGTCCAGTCATCGGCATAATCGTGATCATACGCGCAAGCATACTTGCAAGTGATCGGAGGCGGCGAAGACTCAAGGCGATTCAAAAATCAGACGGCCCGGGTTACGGATCAGGCACGTGGAGGGTTGAGGATCACTTGCGTAGAGTTCGAATATAGGCGAGCACGTCGCGCTCTTCTTGCTCGGAGAGGCGGACGTTCCAGGGTGGCATGGCTGATTTGCCTTCATGGATTGATCGAAGTAACGCCGCATCGGATTTCTTCTGTGTCGAGGGAGCGGTCAACAGGGCGGGATCGGCACCCAACAGTTTGTAGCCGTCGCCCTGTCCCTCGATGCCGTGGCAGCCGGCACAGTATTTGAGATAGATTTTCTTGCCTTGGTCGATTTTGGACGGTAACGGCTTTTTCTGTTCCTCCGCCGCCGGCCGCTCTCCAACCAAAGCCGCCCCAAGCAGGATTGCCGCAGCGAGGATTTTTGTCGTCATGATTTCACCGCCGTCGCCTAATGGGACATTCCATGCCGGGCGACGGAAATCGCCGACTCAGGGGGTCTCGTGGAACCAGCCCCCGATTCACCCGATCGCCCCTCCAACCATTGATACAGCACCGGCAGCACGATCAACGTCAACAACGTCGAGGTGACCAAGCCGCCGATGACGACGGTCGCCAGCGGACGCTGGACCTCGGAGCCGATGCCGTTCGCCAGAGCCAACGGCACCAAGCCGAGCAGAGCCACCAAGGCCGTCATGAGCACCGGCCGCAAGCGCAACAGCGCGCCCAACAACACCGCCTCGTCCAACGTCCGTCCGTCTTGTCGGAGCTTGTTCA
>CAZXRB010000213.1:0-3684 GCA_964642845.1 uncultured Nitrospira sp. | reverse complement strand
AGAGAAGTCGGACATGGTGGTATTATAGACGGGAGCAAGGGTTTGCGGTTCGGGGTTGAACCAGCCGCCCCTAGCAGCCCGTTGAAAAACAGCCGAGGCTAGCTACACTACGCCCGAACGCGGGACTCGGCAATCGGGAGGGTGGTGATGGCACTGGGGAAGCGAGAGACGGAGCGGCAGGCGGATTTGTTTTTGCTGGCGGCGCAGTTGCCGCGGTCGCCGGGGCACGTGTTCTATCAGAAGCTCAATCGGCTTTTGGCCGAAGCGGGCTTCGATCCCTGGGCCGAGAAGCTCTGCGAGCCGTACTATGCCGACGGTCGGGGCCGGCCTGGCATACCGCCGGGCACGTACTTCCGCATGCTGCTGGTGGGCTACTTTGAAGGCCTCTCCTCGCAGCGGGGCATCGCCTGGCGATGCAGCGATTCGCTCTCGCTGCGCGACTTCCTCGGCATTCCTCTGGGCGCCGCTTCGCCCGACCACTCGTCGCTCTCGGTGATCCGCAACCGGCTGCCGCTTGCCGTGCATGTGTCCGTGTTCCAGTGGATTCTGGGCCTGGCCAGCACGCAGAAGCTGCTCAAGGGGAAGTCGGTCGGCGTCGATGCCACCACGCTCGAAGCCGACGCGGCGATGAAGAGCATCGTGCGGCGCGACACGGGCGAAGATTGGAAGGAGTACCTCACACGGTTGATGCAAGAAGAAGGCCTGATCGAAGAAGACGCTGATCCGCCGAGCGACGACGAGCTGCGGCGGTTCGACAAGCAGCGGAAGGACAAGAAGGTCAGCAACGAGGAGTGGGTGAGCGAAACGGATCCCGACGCCCGCATCACGAAGATGAAGGACGGCACGACGCATCTGGCGTACAAGGCAGAGCACGTCGTCGATCTGGAGTCGGAGATCATCCTCGCCGCCGAAATCTATCACGCCGATCAGGCCGACACGCAGACGCTGGAAGACAGCGTGCAGCAGGCGCAGACGAATCTGCGGGAGGCGGGCAGCGAAACCGAGATCAAGGACGTGGTGGCCGACAAGGGTTATCACGCCAACGAGACGCTGGCTACCTTACGCGAGCACACGCCCTATCGCACGTACATTCCCGAGCCGGAACTGCCGCACGAGCGGGTCTGGACCGACAAGCCGCCGGAGCAGAAGGCGGCGGTCTATGCCAATCGTCGGCGGACGCGCGGCAAGCGCGGCCGGAAGTTGCAACGGCTCCGCAGCGAGCGTGTGGAGCGGAGCTTTGCCCATGTTTGCGAGACGGGCGGGGCCCGGCGCACGTGGCTCTGGGGCATCGACAAGGTTCGCAAACGGTACTTGATCGCTGCCGCCGCTCACAACCTGGGCTGCCTCATGCGCCGGCTGTTTCAGATCGGCACGCCGCGGGGGCTGCAGGCGTTCGCGGACCTTGCCGAGGCTTTGTATCTTGCCATCGAGACGCTGCTGGCTCGGCTCACCAGTCTGTCGCGACCCCTCGTCACCATCCAGCTCCTTGCCGCGCCCCACCGGACCGATGCGTAGAAATGACGCCACTCCATCAAATCAGCCGTTCTTCAACGGTCTGTTAAGCCAGTGCGGATCAACCGCGCCAGAAATAAGTCGGTTCACTGTAAGGCGTCCTATTACTTTCCCATCCTTCACAATAAACGGTGCAGTTAATGCGAACTTATTGAATGGGCTGCGAGATGAGTATTCACCTCCAAAATCGCCGTGTTCATTCCAGATCGAAGAGTCGCCGTACTTGCTCCTATAGTTTCCGTAATCATTGAATATCGATTCCTGGGAGAACTCATCGGAGAGTTCACCAATATACGTCTTCTCACGGTCGTCCGCGACGACTTTGGCGCCACCGTAGGTCGAGGTGACCTTCATCGTCAGAGCCAGACTCAACTCTTCGATGGTGTATTTCGACAATGGTTCGACTCGTGCTTTTAGCTTGAGAATCGCCGCCTCTCGATCTCGGCGCGCCTTCTCCTTTGTAGCACGAATCTTGCGCAACGCTTCTCTTCCGTCGGCTGGCGCGACAGCGATCAGGTTCGTAAGTTGCTATCCACTCCTTCCCAATAGCAGCCACAATCCACGCGATCAATTCTGGTTCATCCGACTAAAGCGTACTTGGTGCGGTGGAGCGAGTAGATTTTGAGGCGGAAGAATTCTTGGTCGCGTAGGCCGTAGTGTTGGCGTTGCATGGTTTTGATTTTGTTGTTGGTGCCTTCCAGCGGGGCGGTTGAGATGGGGTAGTCGTACCAGGCCAGGATGCCGGAGGCGTGAGCCAGGAGGGTGCGGGCGAACTGCTGGAGGACGCGAATGCCAGAGGCCAGCGCCTGGAGATACCAGGACTGGAGGAACACGCGGGCCTGGCGCTTGCCGGGCTGGTTCCAGAGCTGGCGGAGATCCTCCTTGAGGTAGTAGGCGGTGGACAGCGATTCGTTGAGTTGCAGGGCCTCCTCCAGGCGCGCTCGCTCGTTGCGTTTCAGGTCCAGGTTCTCGGGATGCTTCAGCAAGAGCCACCGCGTGCCCTTGAGCACCTGCTTGTGCAGGCCCTCGGTGGCCTGACGGTAGAGCTGTCGTCGCAACTCGGAGAGCTTGTCATTGAGCAACTTCACGATGTGGAATCGGTCGAACACGATCTGGGCGTCGGGCAAATGCGTTTCGACGGCTGATTCATAGGCCGGCGACATGTCGATGGCGACCGCTCGAATCCGCGCTCGGGTTCGCTTCAGCCGTCGCCAGAACGGCAGCAAGGCCTCGTTTCCCTTGCCGTTTCCCACGAACAGCACGCGGCCGCTCTCCAGGTCCAGCACGATCGTGAAGTAGCGGTGGCCATGGCCGACGGCAATCTCGTCGATTGCCAGTTGCCGCACCTCCGCCAGCGGCGGCCGGGCGTAGCGCTTGGCCAGGTCGGCTTTGACGATCTCCTTCACCGTGTCCCAGCCCAGCGTCAGGTGGTCGGCTATATCCTTGATGGTCATGTGCGGGGCGAGGTCCAAGATGTAGCGGGCCAGGGCCTTGGAGTAGCCCCGCCGCGGCTCGGCAAAGCCGATCTCGATCTGCCGCACGGCCTGGCACTCGCGGCACTCCACCCGCGGCAAATCGACAATGATCCAGGTCAGGTGCGTGCCGAACGGCACGTTGCGAATCCAGCGGTTCTGGCTGCCGCGCCGAATCACATCCCGCGAGCCACAGCACGAACAGCGGCACTGCTGCGGCTGCGGCTCGACGTGAAACAAGATCATGCCGCCGTCGAACTCAGTCTTGGTGAGCGTGTAGCCGCGAACGTCGCAGGCGTGATACAACAGGCTGGTGGACATGCGGGCCTTTCTGGTTTGGAGCCGTTGATGCAACTCCAATCAGAATCCGCATGTCCGCTATTTCTCAACCCCGCGCACGGTTCTCCCGGAAGAACCAGATTTTGCTCGTCGGCCAGCACAGCTTTGTACGACGAGTAACCTTGCCTGGTAGAATCGAGTCCTTTGACCGAATAATCGGCGAAGACGTACTGCCAGGGTATGAATCGCCTCTCGTCATACGCCTTATCCAGCTCATTGACAACCTGATCCGTGATCGAGTTCGGACTGCTGTTTTCACACGAATACCTCGAGTAGCTGCCACCAAACGGAACCCCCTTCTGCGAGAACGGTTGCACTGTCGCAACATTGACTTGACCCGTGCGGTGTCGTTCCTTGAACT
>CAZXRB010000212.1:0-3689 GCA_964642845.1 uncultured Nitrospira sp. | reverse complement strand
ACGTCCTTCCTGCCTTGATCCGGCGGTTTCATGAAGCCAAGCAGACAGGCCAGGCACCGACCTTGTGGGGAACCGGGAAGTCGCGACGAGAGTTTTTGCACGTGGACGATTGTGCTGAAGCCTGTCTCCTCCTCATGGAGCAATATTCCGGAGAATCCATCGTCAACGTGGGAGCCGGGAAAGACATCCCGATCGCCGAACTGGCGACCCTGGTGGCGGAGGTGGTGGGCTACAAAGGGGAAATTCGGTGGGATCGCACCAAGCCGGACGGGACGCCGAGGAAACTGTTGGATATAGGAAAAGTCAATGCGCTCGGCTGGGCACCCCGAATCCTGCTACGCGAGGGAATCGGTAGCACCTACCAGTGGTACCGATCTGAGTGGAAGAGCTGGCCCACACGCGCGAGCTAGTTGCTGTATTCGCGTGCGGGGACGCGAACGCGATCTCGGCACACGAATCGGCGGCGGAGATTGATGTAATCGGCAGGACCGTTTGTATAAGCCTGGACATGGCTGTGATCTTGGCCTAGATTGACTTCTGTATGAGTGTGAACGCCCCTAATTCGAACTGCGTTTCAGCAGAATACCGATGGTGAGTAAGTCAATCTCAACCAGGGGAGGGAAAGAAATGGAACGTGTGACGCTTGAAGTACCAAAGGAGGTTGTCGAGGCCATCAAACTTCCTCCCCAAGAGGTCGAGCAAGAGCTGCGAAGAGAGTTGGCCGTCGCACTGTATCGCCGAGGGGCACTTTCGCTTGGGAAAGCCCGTGTCCTGGCTCAGATGACTCGCTGGGAATTCGAGGAGTATTTGGGTCATCGGGGAGTGCCGAGGCACTACACTGAAGCCGATTTGGAAGAAGACCTTCGCTATGCCGCTGGTCATCAGTGATGCGTCGACGCTGATCCACTTGGCGGCGATTGGGCGACTCGATCTCTTGAAAGACTTCTATGGAAGGGTGGTCATTCCTGCTGTCGTGTGGCGTGAGGTCGTTGAGGAAGGCAAAGGGCGGGCCGGAGCAGCCGAGGTCGAGCGAGCGCAACGAGGGGAATGGATTGTGGTCGAGCCGGTGCAAGACACTCCCCTGAGGCGGCTGCTCTGCCGTGATCTGGACGAGGGCGAAGCGGAAGTGGTCGCGTTGGCGGTCGAGCGGTCGGCCGACCTGGTATTGGTCGACGAATCGGAGGCCCGTCGCGTGGCAGAACGATTCGGACTGCCCAAGACCGGGGTCATCGGGATTCTTGTTCGGGCCAAGCGGGAAGGGAGGATCCAATCACTCGCCAGGGAACTTGAGCAACTTCGTCTGCAGGCCGGGTTTTGGATCGAGGAGCGATTGTGCCGTGAGGCACTGGCCGCGGTCGGGGAAGAAAGGGTCGAGGGCGAGCCTAGGCCGGGACATATCGAACAAGGCCGTGGCCCAGTTGCTTGACCTGCCTAACCCGCCAACGACAACTTCGATCTCGCCACGGCCCACGTCCTTCCTGCCTTGATCCGGCGGTTTCATGAAGCCAAGCAGACAGGCCAGGCGCCGACCTTATGGGGAACCGGGAAGGCGCGGCGAGAGTTTTTACACGTGGATGACTGCGCCGAAGCTTGTCTGCTGCTCATGGAACGCTATTCGGAAGAGTCGATCGTCAATCTGGGTGCAGGGAAGGATATTCCGATTGCGGAACTTGCAACGTTGATCGCAGATATCGTGGGTTATCGAGGCCCTGTTCATTGGGACAGCACCAAACCGGATGGCACACCGAGGAAGCTTTTGGATATCGGAAAAGTCAATGCGCTCGGCTGGGCACCCCGAATCCTGCTACGCGAGGGAATCGGTAGCACCTACCAGTGGTACCGATCTGAGCGGTGGAGCTGGCCCACATAACTCATGACGGTTCGTGATGAAACCGCCTGCCTGTCGGCAGACAGGCAGTTGCAGGAGAAGCGTTCATGAAAAAATAATGTGGGCTAGACCCATTTGTAACAGCCTATGACTCGGACGCGGATTGGTTGATGTTTGCCGTTCTGTGGGATCGTTCTGTGGGATTGGGATAAGGAGGATCGCACAGAACAACCAGAAGAGCATTGCAAATCAAAAGACAGCATTTTAATATGCGATGAATGATCCGTCGTCGTTCCAAAGAATCGATCTTACATGCGCTGCGCCGATTTCCGGCTGTGGCGGTGGTGGGGCCAAGGCAAGTCGGAAAAACGACATTGGCCAAGGTCATCGCGATGGAGTTTCCGAACAGCGTGCATCTCGATCTCGAACGGCCGGCCGATCTGGCCAAGTTGGCCGATGCAGAATTATTTTTGTCGCGCATGGCCGACCGTTTGGTGATCCTGGACGAAGTGCAGCGGATGCCGGAGCTGTTTGCGGTGCTGCGGGTGCTCATCGATCAAGACAGGCGGCCGGGACGATTTCTGCTCTTGGGATCCGCCTCGCCTATCTTATTGCGCCAGGCGTCGGAGTCATTGGCGGGCCGGATCGTGTTTCACGAACTGGGTCCGTTCGATCTGGCGGAGATACGGCCGCAAGGCGAGAGCCTGTTCAGTTTCTGGGTCCGGGGCGGCTATCCCTTAAGTTGGTTGGCGGAGAGCGACGCGGATTCCTTCGCCTGGCGGGAGGCCTTCATCCAAACGCATTTGGAGCGAGACATTCCCGCGTTCGGTATTCGGGTGCCGGGACTCCGGCTTCGACGGTTCTGGCAGATGCTGGCTCACAGTCATGGACAGCTTTGGAATGCCTCTCGCCTCGCATCATCTTTCGGGGTGTCCGCGCCCACCGTCCAGCATTATCTGGACATCTTGGAGGCGACGTACATGGTACGCCGCCTGTTACCCCTGACGGCCAATCTGGGCAAGCGGCTGACCAAATCGCCGAAAGTGTACATCCAAGACAGCGGCTTGCTCCATTGCCTGTTGGATATTCGAATCTTGGACGAGCTGTATGGTCATCCGATTGCGGGGGCTTCATGGGAGGGCTGGCTGTTGGCGCAACTCACGTGGTTGCTCGGGCCGACATGGCGGCTCTCGTTTTATCGCACGGCGGCTGGCGCAGAGCTGGATGTTGTGGCGGAGAAGGGCGGCCGCCGGCTGGCGTTCGAAATGAAGCTGGGCATAGCGCCCACGCTCACGAAAGGATTCTGGCAAGCGGTGGCCGACGTGAAGCCCGAACAAACCTACGTCATTGCCCCAGTGGATGCGGAATATCCCCTGGCAGAGACGGTTCAGGTGGTTCCCCCGAGCGCGTTGGTCGAAAGAATCTTGCCGGAAGCGAGCTGATTGGTACCGTGCGTGTCGGAGCGCCTGAGGGTGGAGCGAGCGTTCCTGGCCGATCCGGCCCGGGGCATGTACGGGATCGTCTTGGGGAAAGAGAACCGCCATCGCTTAGTGATCGGGGTCTGCTTGATCCAGCAGGCGGCAGCGGAGGAGATCGATGCCAACGACGTAATGCCGGCGTAACGGTACGGGCCGAGGGGTGCGTCAATCCATGAATCCGCGGGTGAAACGATTCCTCGACGAGGTGCAGCGCGATTGCGCCGTCTTGGCCGTCATCCTGTTCGGCAGTCGGGCGCGGGGTGAGCCTACGCCGGCTTCGGATACCGATCTCTGTTTGGTTCTGCCGTTCGGAAAAGATACCGAGGACGATCAGGTGGCTGTCCGCATGCGCTACCTGAAAGACCACGACCTCGATATCCGCA
>CAZXRB010000211.1:0-3799 GCA_964642845.1 uncultured Nitrospira sp. | reverse complement strand
CTCCTGCCCTACTTCTCCACCTATCGATGGCCAGGCAACGTGCGCGAACTCGAAAACGTAGTCGAACGTCTCGTTGTGCTGTCGCCCGGCGACGAGGTGACCGTTACCGATCTGCCTGATTTCCTGGTGCGCGAGCGGCCGGCGATGGAGACGATTCAACTGGAGTTGCCGCCACAGGGGATCAGTATCGAGGCTGTAGAACGCGAACTCGTCCTCCGTGCATTGCAGCGTTTTAACTGGAACCAAACAAAGGCGGCCGAATGCCTCGACATCAGCCGCAAGATGCTGATCTATCGTATGGAGAAGTTTAACCTTCGCAAGGACGACTGAACCTGGCCACAACTCGCTCGAAATGAACAAACGTCTGTACACCATCACTCGGGACCTACACCTCTATCTCGGTCTCTTTATCGCCCCGTTCGTTCTGGTCTTCAGCATTAGCGTGTTCTTCCTGGTGCACGCTTGGTCGCCGGGCGCAAACGAGCCGGCCGGTCCCAAGCGTGTAGTCTCGGATGTCGCGCTTCCCGGGGACCTTGAGAACCTCGGCGGACGCGCTCGCGTTGACGCCCTTCAAACAGTTCTGGCGGAGATCGGTTTGACCGGCGAGATTGGTTATGTCGGCCATAATGTGAAGGGACGGACGCTCCGCTTTCCGGTTGTCGTACCAGGACGCGAGACCTCGGTTGAGATTGACTTGGCTGCTCACAGGGCGGTTATCAGTCAGCGCGAGACTGGCCTTGGCGACGCCCTTGTTGCACTCCACAAATCGCCCGGCCCGCATCTGGTGGACATTCGCATGAACTGGCTGCCTATGGGCGTATGGCGATGGCTCGCGGATGGAACTGTATACCTGCTTTTCTTCATCTCCATCAGCGGCGTTTACTTGTGGGCGGTACTTCGCGCAGAGCGCCGAATTGGACTTACCCTGATCGGAGCCGGAGCGATTTCATTCTTCGGGATCATCTATGCGGTCATTCACTGAGCCCGCTACAGCCGTGGTTCCTGGCCGCAGGATGGCCGACTCCCTGTCGGCCTGGAACCGCAGGATCCACTACTATCTGGGACTGTACCTGCTGCTCTTCGTGTGGCTGTTCTCCTTCACCGGTTTGCTGCTCAATCATCCGCGTTGGACCTTCGCCGAGTTCTGGCCCAATCGGCAGCAGACCTCATTCCAACTGCCGATCCAAACTCCCCCGCCCGGGGGAGATCTTGTCCAGGCGGAAGACATCATGCGGCAGGTGCGTATCCACGGAGAAATCGAGTGGACCCGATCTCGTTCTGTCCCCAGCCGCCTGGATTTTCGCGTCAGCCGTCCTGGGCACATCTTTGAAATCATGGCAGACCTTCAGCAGGGTCGAGCCACGGTCCAGCGCACCGATCTGAATGCTTGGGGAGTCGCCCGCATATTGCACACCTTCACCGGCGTGCGAATGACGGATTCCAGGAACCAACGCGACTGGATGATGACCACGCTCTGGGCCCTCAGCATGGATTCCTTGGCGCTCGGCCTCATCCTGATGGTGCTTAGCAGCTTCTACATGTGGTGGAGCCAAAAGCAGAAGCGCCGGTTGGGCATGGTCGCGCTCCTCTCAGGATTGCTCAGTTGTGGACTCTTCGTCGTCGGGCTTCGGTGGCTTGTCTAGTGTAGTGCGTCATAAATACTGTAACATATAGGCCAGGCTCTCCGTCTCTCTACTATGGAGATGACCGAATGAGAGTCGCCCCTGCCGTCGTTCTCACCGATACACAGCGCGCCACCTTGGAATCCTGGGCGCGTGGCCGTAGCATTCCCGCTCGCCTCGTGGAACGTGCCCGCATTGTTCTGCAGGCAGCCGAAGGCCAGCAGGATGCTCAGATCGCCGCGTCCCTGTCGCTGCCTCGCCAGAAAGCTGCGCGTTGGCGGAAGAGATTCCTCGCCTTCGGCCTGGCGGGCCTGGAGAAGGATGCGCCTCGACCGGGCCGGCCTGTCTCCATCACACCCGATCAAGTGCAGGACATCGTGAAGCGTACCACTCAGACACGGCCCGCCAACGCCACGCACTGGAGCACCCGCACGATGGCCAAGGCGGCTGGGATCAGTGAAGCGACCGTGCGGCGCATTTGGAAGGCTCACGGATTGAAACCGCATCGTGTCGAAAGCTTCAAGCTCAGCAACGATCCTCGCTTTGCCGAAAAGCTGCAAGACATCATCGGCCTGTATCTGAATCCGCCGGAACACGCACTGGTTCTCTCCCTGGATGAAAAGAGTCAAATCCAGGCGTTGGATCGGACGCAACCGGGATTGCCGCTGAAGAAGGGCCGCTGCCAAACGATGACCCACGACTACAAGCGGTACGGCACCACAACGTTGTTCGCCGCCCTCAACGTGGCCAGTGGCCAAATCCTCGGCACCTGCATGCAGAGGCACCGCCATCAGGAGTGGCTGCGCTTCCTGCGCCTCATCGACCGGCAGACGCTGTCACACTTGGACGTGCACCTGATCGTGGACAACTACTCCACCCACAAACATGAAAAGGTGCATCGATGGCTGAGCCGCCACAAGCGCTTCCATGTGCACTTCACACCCACCAGCGCGTCCTGGCTGAACATGGTCGAACGCTTCTTCCGCGACTTGACGGTGAACCGTTTGCGGCGAGATGCGTTTCGCAGCGTGCCGCAACTCGTGGCCGCCATCGAAGACTATGTCGGCCGCCACAATGGCAACCCCAAGCCGTTCATTTGGACCGCCAAAGCCAATGACATCCTGGAGAAGGTAAAGCGCGGGCGCGCAGTGCTCAATAAGTTACAATCTGCCTGACGCACTACACTAGCAGCTCAGTTAGCGTTGTTGACGCCGGGCGTGCGGCGAGCATGTCGAGGGGACAAGACGTGGCAGTCCAAGTGCTACACCAATCCTGACAATGAATCTGAAGACCAAACTTCTATTGGCGAGTTCCGCGATTGTTCTCGTTGTTCTCACCCTTTCGGAGTGGATCGGCTACCGCCAAACGAGCCAATTCCTGAGCGGCCATGAGATGCGGATGGCGTCAGAGATGAATCACGGGGCCGTCCTGGCGGATCTGCAGGAAGGCCGCCAGGCACTTCTCCTGCGCTTGGCGGCGCTGCACACGTTCCATGCGATCATCACGATTACTGCACTCATCGCGGCGTTGAACATGCTGTGGAGCCGAACCGTGTTGCGCCCGCTGGCGGACTTGCTTCGCCACATCAACTACATGGGCCGCGGGAACTGGACGACTCCGGTGCCAGTTCGGAGCAAAGACGAAATAGGCGAGTTGACCGAGGCCTTCAACGAACTTGGTGGGCAGCTCACCCTGACTGTGCACCAATTTGCGGCGGCCTCCAACCTGTCAGCGCTGGCCCTCTTGGGCCAGTCCCTGGAAAAGCGTATACGTACGACGATCCCCGTCGATCTGCTCCTGCGGTGGCTGCTGGGATGGCGGCATGCGAATCCGTCAAAACACGGAAGAATCAGCAGAATAGTTGAGGCGTTCGGCGCGAGCAGGCTGACGCGTATCGGATATAGCCGACATTAGGGCAAGCTCAGGTTCTTAGCGCGCCAGCTCCGGGTAGTTCGCGCGGAGTTCGGACTGGATGAGTTTCCTGAACTCCTGGGCGCCGAAGGGCTCGAGGGGCTTGCCGTTGACGAAGAGCCCCGGCGTCTTGCGCACGTCCAGCACCCGCGCGTCGGCCAAGTCCAGCTCGATGACGCGGTCGATCTCGGGATCGTCCATCTCGGCCCGGATGGCGCGGACGTCGTGGCCGGCGCGCTCGAGGGGCGGCGAGACCCGGTCCACTG
>CAZXRB010000210.1:0-3817 GCA_964642845.1 uncultured Nitrospira sp. | reverse complement strand
GAGGACCAGGATGTAATCCTCCATGCCGTGCCCCGGCGCGATGTGGACGCAGCCGGTGCCTTGCTCCAGCGTGACAAAATCGCCCAACAAGATCGGCGAGAGTCCCGTGGTGAGCGGCCGCTGCGTCTCCAGGCCCTCGAAGCCTTCACGGCCCTTTTTCACGCCGACCACCCGGTAGCCGTCCAGCTTGCAGGCCCTCGCCACGCTGTCGAGGAGTTTCTCCGCCACGATCAGCAATTCGTCGCCCACGTGGGCGAACGCGTAGTCGATGTCCGCATGGAGACAGACGGCTTGATTGGCCGGCAGTGTCCACGGCGTCGTCGTCCAAATCACGATGGACACGAGCGTGATGCCGGGAGGGAACGACACGCCCGGAAAGGTCTTCGCCAGCACGGCCGGTGTGCTCACGACCGGAAATTTGACATAGATCGACGGCGACGTATGGTCGTCGTACTCGACCTCGGCTTCGGCCAACGCGGTGTGATCCTGCGTGCACCACAACACCGGCTTGAGGCCTTTGTAGACCCCCCCGCGCTCCACGAACGTGCCGAACTCGCGGAGGATCGCCGCCTCATACGAGGGCGTCATGGTCAGATACGGATGCTGCCATTCGCCCAGCACCCCCAGCCGTTTGAATTCATCCCGCTGAATGGTGACGTACCTGTCGGCGTAGTCGCGGCACAGGCGCCGGATGGCCGTCGCGTCGAGGCCCTTCTTTTTGTCTCCCAACTCCTTCATCACTTGATGTTCGATCGGCAGGCCATGACAGTCCCATCCGGGCACATACGGCGCGTGGAACCCCGCCATGGTCTTGGACTTGACGATGATGTCTTTGAGAATCTTGTTCAGCGCGTGCCCGATGTGGATGCGGCCGTTGGCGTAGGGCGGCCCGTCATGCAGCACATAGCGCGGCCGGCCCTGCCCCGCTTCCTGAATCCGCTCGTACAGCTGCTGCTGCTCCCACCAGACGAGCATGTCCGGCTCCCGCTGCGGCAGATTGGCCTTCATCGGGAACTCGGTCTTAGGCAGGTTCAGGGTGGCCTTGTAGTCCATGAGCTTGATTTACGCCCGGCTCGGGGCCAGAGGCAAGGGGCGAGGCGAATT
Source organism: uncultured Nitrospira sp. (assembly GCA_964642845.1). Lineage (GTDB taxonomy): Bacteria > Nitrospirota > Nitrospiria > Nitrospirales > Nitrospiraceae > Nitrospira_D. The sequence continues at coordinate 2,713 of CAZXRB010000210.1, read as the reverse complement.
TACAGGAGGGATGACCCGGTGGCAATCCAATTTTGCGGTTGCCTGGCTTTGCCTCTCGCGCCGAGCCTCGAGCCCTTCGCCTGGTCAGCTGATCGCCATCATGCGGTCCAGCGCGATTCGTGCCCAGCGCTTGTCGTCCTCCGGCACGATGATCTGGTTGACCACATGGCCGTCGGCGAGATTCTCCATCGCCCAGCAGAGGTGTGGGGCGTCGATGCGGAACATCGTGGCACACTGGCAGATCGTCGAAGAGAGGAAGAACACTTTCTTGTCGGTCAGCTCATGCTTGAGGCGGTTGACCAGATTCAATTCCGTCCCGACCGCCCACACCGTGCCGGGCGGGGCGGCGGTGACCGTGCGGATGATGAACTCGGTCGAGCCGACTAGATCGGCTTTGTTGACGACGTCCTCGTGGCATTCGGGATGGACGATGACGTGGCCCTCCGGGTACTGCTTGCGGAAGTGATCGACGTGCGCCGGCTGAAACATTTGATGCACGCTGCAGTGGCCCTTCCAGAGGATCAGCGTGGCGCGCTTGATCGCGTCTCTCGTATTGCCGCCGTTGGGCTGGTAGGGGTCCCAGACGATCATCTGTTCGCGGGGCAGCCCCATCTTGTTCGCCGTGTTGCGGCCCAAATGCTCGTCGGGGAAAAAGAGAATCTTTTCGCGGCGCGCCCAGCACCATTCGATGACGGCGCGTGCATTGGAGGACGTACACGTGATGCCGCCGTGCTCGCCGCAAAAGGCCTTCAGGACGGCGGCGGAATTGACGTACACCGCGGGCATCACCGTTTCCTCGACGGGAAGGACCCGGCCCAGCGCTTCCCAACATTGATCGACCTGTTCGATCGCCGCCATGTCGGCCATCGAACAACCGGCCGCCATATCGGGAAGAATGACGGTCTGATTCGACCGGCTCAGGATGTCGGCCGTCTCGGCCATGAAATGGACGCCGCAGAAGACGACATAGGGCCGGTCGGCCCGCTCGGCTGCGATCTTGGCGAGCAGGAGCGAATCTCCACGAAAGTCGGCGTGCTGAATGACTTCGTCGCGCTGATAATTGTGGCCGAGGATCATGACGCGATCCCCAAGCAGGCGTTTGGCCGCCACCGTCCGCTGGAACAGCTCCTCCGGCGGCAACGCCTGATACTCCGAGATCGGGCGGGGCAATGTCTCAACGGCTTTCATCGTGTCCTCAGGACCTCTCTGCAAGTGAATGATTTTACGACAGCCCTCCGGCACAATCAACGAAGCATCAGTGGAAAGAAGTCCTAGGCGCCGCCGGACCGGATAGGTCCAATAGCCGATTGACTTCCCTCCGTCGTGAAGCATACGATCGCCGTATCGCTAGGGGAGCCTTAGGGCTGAGATGTCCGAACCGTCGGACGACCCTCACAACCTGACCTGGGTAATACCAGCGTAGGGAAGCCGGACACACCGCGGTTATTGTGAGCACTCAGCCGCCTCTCACCTCGTGAAGAGTGCGGCTTTTTTTATGGAGACCACCTCGGAGCGAAAGGACCCGCGCATGGGCAACCATACATCCCCCAACGGATCGGCCAACGGCAACGGGCACGGCGTACCGACTTCCACGTTGTCCACCCAACCGCTGCCCGCGTCACGCAAAATCTACGTGGACGGCACGAGACCCGGCGTGCGGGTCCCGATGCGGGAGATCAGCTTGACCCCGACCAAATCGATGAACGGCGGGACTCCCACCCCCAATGCTCCGGTGACGGTCTACGATACCTCGGGGCCCTACACGGATCCCTCTGTCGCGATCGATGTGCGCGCCGGCTTGCCGGCCCTGCGCCGCCAATGGGTACTGGAGCGCGGCGACGTCGAGGAGCTGCCCACGGTGAGCTCGCAGTATGGCCGCCTTCGCGCGGAGGACCCCAAGTTGGCCGAACTGCGCTTCCAGCACATCCGCAAGCCGCTGCGCGCGAAGCCGGGCTGCAACGTCACCCAGCTCCATTATGCCCGCAAAGGCATCATCACGCCGGAGATGGAATTCATCGCCATCCGCGAGAACCAGTCCCGCGAAGTGGCCCGCGAGCTGGCCGCGCGCAACGGCCATGGCGGGGGCGTGGCGCAGCATCCGGGCTTTTCCTGGGGCGCCGCTATCCCGGCCGTCATCACACCCGAATTCGTGCGGGACGAAGTGGCGCGCGGGCGCGCGATCATCCCGTCGAACATCAACCATCCCGAGAGCGAGCCGATGATCATCGGCCGGAATTTCCTCGTGAAGATCAACGCGAATATCGGGAACTCGGCGGTCGCCTCGTCCATTGAGGAAGAAGTGGAAAAGATGATCTGGGCCATCCGCTGGGGCTCGGACACGGTCATGGATCTCTCCACCGGCAAGAACATTCATGAGACCCGCGAATGGATCATCCGCAATTCGCCGGTGCCCATCGGCACCGTGCCGATCTATCAGGCGCTCGAAAAGGTCGGCGGCAAAGCCGAAGACCTGACCTGGGAGATCTATCGCGACACGCTGATCGAGCAGGCTGAGCAGGGCGTGGACTATTTCACGATTCACGCGGGCGTGCGCCTGGCGTACGTGCCGCTCACCGCCCGGCGCATGACCGGCATCGTCTCGCGCGGCGGATCGATCCACGCCAAGTGGTGTTTGGCGCATCATGAAGAGAACTTCGCCTACACGCATTTCGAAGAAATCTGCGAGATCATGAAGGCCTACGACGTCGCCTTC